>NZ_JARVXN010000018.1:0-330580 GCF_048957715.1 Mitsuaria sp. CC2
GAGCTGCTGGTGTCGACGTTCCACTCGCTGGGCGTGCGCATCCTGCGCCAGGACGGCCGGCATCTGGGGCTCAAGGAACAGTTCTCCATCCTGGATTCGGACGACGTGCTGTCGGTGCTGCGCGATGCGGGCGGCACGACCGACGCGGCGACGGCCAAGTCCTGGCAGTGGACCATCTCGCTGTGGAAGAACCAGAACCTGAGTCCGCAGCAGGCGCTGGCCTACGCGAAGGACGACATGGAGCGCGCCGCCGCCGTGGTGATGCAGCGCTACCAGGAGCGGCTGACCGCGTACCAGGCGGTGGATTTCGACGACCTCATCGGCCTCCCGCTGAAGCTGCTGCAGACGAACGAGGAGGCGCGCGGCAAGTGGCAGGAGACGCTGCGCTACGTGCTGGTGGACGAGTACCAGGACACCAACGCGGTCCAGTACGAGCTGCTGAAGTGCCTCGTCGGCGACCGGGCGATGTTCACCGCGGTGGGTGACGACGACCAGTCCATCTACGGCTGGCGCGGCGCGACCATCGAGAACCTGAAGAAGCTGCCGGTCGATTTCCCGCAGCTGAAAATCATTCCGCTGGAGCAGAACTACCGCTCGACCAGCGCGATCCTGCGCGCGGCCAACAACGTGATCGGCGGCAATCCCAAGCTGTTCCCGAAGACGCTGTGGAGCGAGTTCGGCGAGGGCGATCCGATCTCGCTGATCGAGGCCGACGGCGAGGAGCACGAGGCCGAGCGCGCCGTCGCCCGCATCCAGGCGATCCGGGCCAACGAGCCGGCGACGAAGTTCTCGGATTTCGCGATCCTCTACCGCGCCAACCACCAGTCGCGCATCTTCGAGCAGGCGCTGCGCCGCGCCGAGATCCCGTACAAGGTCTCCGGCGGCCAGAGCTTCTTCGACCGCACCGAGATCAAGGACCTCTGCGCCTGGCTGCGGCTGCTGGTGAACCAGGACGACGATCCGGCGTTCCTGCGCGCGGTGACGACGCCCAAGCGCGGCATCGGCCACCAGACGCTGGGACATCTGAGCGAGTTCTCGGCGAAGTGGAAACTGTCGATGTTCGAGTCGCTGTTCGCCGAGTCGCTCAAGGCGACGCTGTCGAGCAAGGCGCTGCACGGGTTGCACGAGTTCGGCCGCTATGTCGTCGACCTCGAGTACCGCGCGCGCCACGCCGTCGGTGCGGAGGAAGGCAAGGCGCTGATCATGGAGTGGCTCAAGGACATCGCCTACGAGCAGTACCTGATCGACCAGGAAGACAACGAGAAGGTCGCGCAAGCCCGCTGGGGCAACGTGCTCGACTTCGTCGACTGGGTCGCCAAACGCTGCGGCGGGGAGATCTCGACCGACGGCGGCATCACCACCGAAAGCCCCCGCCAGACGCTGCTGGAAGTGGCGCAGACCATCAGCGTGATCCTGTCGCTGGCAGAACGCCAGGAAGAGCAGGACCAGGTCGTGCTGACGACGCTGCATGCCTCGAAGGGCCTCGAATGGCCGCACGTGGTGCTGGCCGGCGTGAACGAAGGGCTGCTGCCGTTCAAGGCGGATAACGACGAGCTCACCCCGCAGCGCGTCGAGGAAGAACGCCGCCTGATGTACGTCGGCATCACCCGCGCGCGGCGCACGCTGGCGGTGTCGACGCTGCGGCGGCGCAAGAAGAACCGGGAAACCGTCGTGGGCGTGCCCAGCCGGTTCATCGCGGAAATGAAACTCGGCGAGGGGGGCGTCAAGGAAGACCCCCGGGAGAAGCTCAAGCGCATGCGGGAGCAGCTCGCCGCCAAGGCCGCGGATACCGCGGCGAAGCAGGCTCAGGCGGCGAAGGACGACCGCTGATTCCCGCGAGAGGCCAAGCGCGGGCTCGCCACGATGCATGGGGCCTCGCGTCCGCGAACCCCAAGCATCATGCCGGCCCCACCCTCACTCGCTGACCGCACGCTGTCGACGACCGTTGAGCCAGGGATGGCAAGACCTGTCACTCGAACAGTCAGTGACGGTCGTGGGCGAACGATTCTTACTGGTTCGAGTCATTTCGCAGCGACGCACACCTTCCTAGCATCCGGTCCCTCTGCGCCCGCCGAGGAGACCGACCATGGCCGATGCCCCGCTGTCCTGTTCCCCACCTTCCCCGTCCCCATCCCCTTCCCCTGCGCCGTCCCTGACGCCTTCTTCCCAGTGCCGCGATGCCCGCTCACCGGCGGAGGTCGCAGAGCGGCATCGCACCATCGACGCGCTCGTCGACCAGCTGCGCAAGGCGCACTGGGACCAGGCCACGCTGCCGCTGGATCCCCACGAACTGGCCGACGGCGCCGGCGTCGAGGTGCGCGATCGCGGCGGAGCGCAGGAGCCGATGTACCCCTATCGCGGCCGGCTCCTCTATCTGGACGACCGCCCGGTGATCGAGCTCAATCTGGCGGAGGAACCGATGCGGCGACGCATCGTGCTGGCCCACGCGCTGGGCCACCACGTGCTCGGGCACGGCCTGGTGCCGCCGGAGACCGCACCGAATCTCTCCAGCCACAGCCCGCATCGCATCGAGCAGGAAGCCCATCGCTTCGCGCTCGACCTGCTGATGCCGGACTTCGCGATCTACCGGCTGATGAACCAGGGCGTGGTCAGCGCGCGTCGGCTGTCGGAGAAATTCCTGGTGCCCGAGTCCGCCATGCACGAACGCCTGCAAGCCCTCGATCGCCACTGGTCGCACCTGTGACATGGGAAACCCCCCTGTAAGGTCTGCCATATCACCCGGATCCGGGGGGTGGGGGCGATCGGCAAACGGCAGAATGCGGGCGCATGACAGCCTCCGCCGCCAAGTCCGCTATCAGGCTCGCCGCCGCGCTCCCGCTGCTGACCTTGCTCAGCGCGGCCGCCGCCATCCTCGCCTTGTCCCAGCCGGCGCAATTGCCGCCGGCCCTGGCCTTCCTGTTCAAGCCGCTGACGACGGTGCTGATCCTGCTCTACGCCTGGCCGCGGGGCGCGGATCGACCGCGGCTGGCCCGCTGGCTGCGCGCGGGGTTGCTGTGCTCGCTGGCGGGGGACGTGGCGCTGCTGTGGCCGGAGCAGGGGTTCCTGCCCGGGCTGGTGAGTTTCCTGGCCGCCCATGTCTGCTACATCGTCGGCTTCTGCACGCGCAAGCGGCTGGGCGCGGTGCGCTGGCCTTTCCTGATGTTCGGCGTGATCGCGGCGGTGGTGCTGGGCCGTCTCTGGCCGCACATCCCGGATGAGCTGAGGGCGCCGGTGGTGGTGTACGTCGTCTGCCTGTCGGTGATGGCCGCGCAGGCCTGGGCCTGGTGGCGCGGCAGCGTCGGCCAGCCCGATGAACCGCGGGCGCGGTGGGCCGCCTGGGGCGGCACGCTGTTCGTGCTGTCGGACGCGATGCTGGCGATCAACAAGTTCGCCGGGCCGCTGGAGATGGCCAGCTTCTGGGTGCTCGCCAGCTACTGGCCGGCGCAGTGGTGCATCGCGAGCAGCCTGGAGCGGCGCCGCGCATGAACTTCGTCCTGCCCCGACGTCCCGCCGCCCTCGCCTCGCTGGCGACAGGCCTTGCCTGCGCCGTGCTGGGCCTCTGGCTCATGCGGCATTACCCGGTCGAGCCGATCGCCGCCACCGCGCTGTGGACGGCGATCGCGGTGGCCGGCTTCTTCGGCTGGCGGGTCCTGCCGCTGCTGGTGCCCGCGCTGGTGCCGGTGATCGGCTTCGCCCCGTGGACCGGCTGGATCACCTTCGAGGAACTCGACCTGCTGGTGCTGGCGGTCGCCGCGGGCGGCTATACCGCGATCGCGTTGACCGCGCCGCCGCACAAGCCGGTGGCGTGGCGTTACCGCACGCTGCGCTGGCGCGCCGCCGTGCGGGTGCTGATGGCGGTGTTCGCGTTGTCGACCTTCATCGCCATCTGGCGCGGATTCGATCAGGCCGGCGGGGTGGAGTTCGGGTTCTGGCAAGGCTTCCAGGAGCCGATGAACAGCCTGCGCGCGGGCAAGAGCTTCTTCCTGGTCCTGCTGCTGCTGCCGCTGTGGCAGAAGGCGTCGGACCTGCGGCCGACGGCGGTGCAGCGCCTGTCGCGCGCCGCCTGGGTGCTGGTGCTGATCGCGACCTCGCTGGGCGCGCTGTGGGAGCGGTGGGTCTACACGGCGCTGCTGGACTTCTCGTCGGACTACCGCACGACCTCGCTGTTCTGGGAGATGAACGTCGGCGGCGCGTCGCTGGACGGCGCGCTGGCGCTGAGCGTGCCGTTCGCGTTGCTCTGGGCGATGCGGGAACGCCGGCCGCTGCGCTTCGTGGCCGCGCTCGCCGTGATGCTGCTGGCGTTCTACGCGTCGCTGACGACCTTCTCCCGCGGCGTCTATCTGGCCGTGCCCGCCGGCATGGCGCTGTGCGCGATCCTGTGGGCGGTGCAACGCCGGGAAGGACCTGAAGCGTCCCGGCAGGATGCCTCGGCGGCCGGTGCGTTCCCCGGGGCTCGATCCAGCGCTTTCGCCGGCGCTCGTCCCAGTTCGTTCCACGGCGCCTTGCCTGGTGCGGGCGGCAGGGTCCCCCTGGGCGGCGCGATCGGCGTGGTCCTGGGCACCGCGGCGGCGGCCTGGGTGCTCTTCGGCGCCGGCGGCTATCGGGCGATGCTCGCGCTGGCCGGCAGCGCCGCGGTGCTGCTGGCGATGCCGGCCACTCGCGCCGCCTGGCCGCGCGGCCAGATGCGGGCGCTGCTGGTGGTGGCGACCGTGCCGGCGCTGCTGCTGGCGCTGCTCGGCGGGCTGCTCATCGACCTCGTCCCCAAGGGGGCGTACCTGATCGACGGCGCCGTCGTGCTGCTCGGGCTGGGCCTGGCCTGGTTGTGGCGCGGCGGACTGACGCAGCCGTCGCAGGCTTTCGCGCTGGCGGTCGTGTGGATGGCCTCGCTGGCCGGCGCAGGGCTGGTGGCGGCGCACTGGGGCGGCGGACGGGACGTGATCGGCATCGCCGCCGTGCTGACGCTGCTGGCGGTGGCATGGATCGCGACGCAATGGTCGCCGCGCGTCGGTGCGGGCCTGCGCAACGCGGGCTGGCGCGCCCGGGGCCTGGTGTGGACCGCCTGCCTGCTCGCCTGCGCGGTGGTTGCGGCGCTGGGTGGCGGCGCGTACATCGGTCAGCGGATGTCGACCGGACAGCAGGACTTCGACGGCCGCCTCGAGCATTGGCGCATCGGGCTCGGCCTGCTCAAGTCCATGGACGAATGGCTGCTGGGCAAGGGCAGCGGACGGTTCCCGGCGAGCTTCGCCAACGGCGGCCCGTTCGACGAGCGCGTCGGCGACTACCGGCTGAATCCGCCCCGGTCGGAGGTGCCCGCCTCCGGTCTGCCGGGCGCGGAGCCCTTCCCCCATCCGACCGTGACGCTGACCAGCGGCCTGCACATGATGGGCAACGGCGAGATGTTCCGTCTCAGCCAGCGCGTGCCGGCGGTGTCCGGCGAGGTCGCGGCGACGGTGGTGCTGCGCACGCAGTTCAAGACGCAGGTACGGGTCGAGGTCTGCGAGAAGTTCCTGCTCTACCCGCTGCAATGCGTGATCCGCCAGGAAATGGTCGAGCCCAAGGGCGGGGCCTGGCAGTCGGTGCAGCTCAAGCTCGGCCAGACACCGGCCGGTTTCGGCGGGCCGTCCTGGGCGCCGCGGCGACTGGTGGCGTCGGTGACGCAGAACTGGCGCGGCGGGGTGATCGAGATCGCGTCCGTGTCGATCGTCGATAGCGTGCACGGTCCGGTGCTGCGCAACGGCGACTTCAGCGAGGGCCTGGCGCGCTGGTTCTTCACCAGCGACCGCAACCACATGCCCTTCCACATGAAGAGCCTGCCGGGGCATGTGCTTTTCGAGCAGGGCCTGTTCGGCCTCGCGCTCTGGACCAGCCTGCTGGTGACGGTGCTGGTACGCCTAAGCTTCGGCGCGGGTCGTCACCATCCGCTGGCGCCGGCGGTCGCGGGCGGGCTTGCGGGCTTCGTGATCGTCGGCCTGTTCGACAGCCTCATCGACGCGCCGCGGATCGCCTTCCTGTTCTATGCGCTAATGGCGCTGGGGCTGGGACTGCGCGCCTCGTCGCGCAAGTCGCAGGGGCCGGGCGACCCCGACTCCCGCCTGGAGCTGGAGACGCTGCAGCCCGAGCTGGAATCCGCCTTCGAAGCCGCCCCCGAGGTCCGCCGCGCGATGGCGGCGGCGGGCGTCAAGCTCAAGGGCCCCGCGACACCGAAACGCCCCCACCGCTGACGCCGTCAAAGGCTCTTGATCGGCTTCAGCTTCCAACCGAAGCGCTCTTCCTTCAGGCCACCGGCCACCGGCGGGAACTGGAGTTCCTTCGCTGGCACGCTCACATCCGGCAGGTGATCCAGCAGATGGCGGATCAAGGTCAGTCGGCCTCGCCGCTGATCGTTGAAATCCACCAGCGCCCAGGGCGCGTGCTTGGTGTGCGTGTGTTCGAGCATGCGGTCGCGCGCGCGGCCGTAGTCGTCGTAATGCTGTCGCGCCTCCAGGTCGATCGGCGACAGCTTCCACTGCTTGAGCGGATCCTCGGCGCGCTCGGCGAAGCGCTCTTCCTGCTGGCGCTGATCGACCGTCAGCCAGTACTTGAACAGCAGCAGGCCGTCGTCGACCAGCAGCCGCTCCAGCGCGGGCGCCTGCTTGAGGAAGTCTTCGGTCTGCTGCGGCGTGCAGAAGCCCATCACGGCCTCGACGCCGGCGCGGTTGTACCAGCTGCGGTCGAACAGCACGATCTCGCCGGCCCCCGGCAGGTGGGTCAGGTAGCGTTGGAAATACCACTCGCCCTGCTCCCGTTCGCCGGGCTTGCCCAGCGCGACGGTGCGGCACTGGCGCGGGCTCAGCGTCTCGGAGATCGCGCTGATGACGCCGCCCTTGCCGGCAGTGTCGCGGCCCTCGACGATGACCAGCAGCCGCTTGCGCGTGTGCTGCAGCCAGCGGCCGAGGTTGTTGAGCTCCACCTGCATCGGCTGCAGGCGCTCCAGGTAGTCCGACTTCGAGAGTCTGTCGCTCTTGTCGCTCTTGTCGCTCTTGTCGCTCTTGGCGCTCTTGGCGCTCTTGGCGTCCCGGTCGCTTTTTTCGTCGCTGCGCTTGCCGCTGTTCTTGGACTTCTTCCCGGCCATGCTGACTCCGTGCAGTGAAGGACGGGCCAGCTTACCGCGCCTCGCCGTCGATGCGGCGGCGCGGCTTCAGAGCAGTTCGAGCGTCTGCATGCCCGCCCAGGTCTCGCCGGGCGGCAGCTCGATCGGCTTGAGCACCTGCGCGGCCTCGACACAAAGCATCTGCTTCCAGCCGCCTTCGGGCATGTCGGGCAGCGCGTCGCCCTTGGCCTGGCCGGGGTTCCAGACCACGACGTCGGTGAAGCCCTGCTGGCGGATCGCCACGCGGCGGTCGCCGTCGCGCAGGGTCAGGTCGTGCTTCGCGTCCTGGTAGATGCGGTCCATCTCGCCATCCAGACGCAGCAGGTCTTCGTGCTGGGTGCCGGCACGTTCCGCGGCCGAGTCCCAGTAAGCCAGACCCGACAGGCCCTGCACCGACGCCGACATGATCTGCGTCAGCCGCAGATAGGTGTGCAGCGCCGCCGTGAAGCTCAGCGGCGCCTCGCCCTTGTTCTCGCAAGCGAGCTCGATCTGCAGCGCACGGCCGGCGATGCGGATGCTGATCTCGGCCTCGAAGGCATGCGGCCAGACCATGCGGGTGGCGTTGTCGTCGCTCAGGCGCAGGACAGCGAGCGCGTCTTCCTTGCCCGACTCGGCGCTGACCAGCTGCCAGGGCTTGCCGCGCGCGAAGCCGTGGCGCTGCAACGGGCCGCGGGTCGCGAACTGCGGAAAGATCACCGGCACGCCGCCGCGGATCGCCTGACCGGTGGTGAAGGCGCTCTTCGGCGAGAGGAAGAGCTGCTCGTCGGCGCCCGCAGGCACCCACGACACCAGATGGCCGCCGTGCAGCAGCAGGGTCGCGCAGGCGCCGCCGGGCGCGCGCAGTTCAAGGGCTTCGAGGCCCTGGTGGCGGGTGATGGCGATCGGAGTGGACATGGGCGGGAACAACTTCAGGCGGAGGGCCGCGATTCTAGGAGTTGCCAGCGCACGTGCTCGCCGGCCATCTCCGCGGGAAGGTCATGCGGGCGCAGACCGCGCCCTGCAGGATCGCCGTCCACGACGACGGCGAGCATCAGGCCGAGGCCTTCCGCGCGGGCGCAGGCACAGTCCGCGCGAGGCCCGTCGGTATCGGTATCGGCATCGGCATCGGCATTCGGTTCGGCATCAGCTGACGCGCCGAGGTCGTCGAGCGGGAGGAAGTCGAGCGCACGCATCTGCGCGAAGTCGAGGCCGCGTCCACGGCATTTCAGCCAGGCTTCCTTGAGCGTCCACCAGCCGTAGAAGACCGCGAGCGCGTCGGCGTCGCGGCCCTGGGTCCGCAGCCGCTCGATCTCCGCACATTGCGCCTCGCCGTGCACCTGCCGCGACAACGCGAGCAGATCGCCGCGACGTGGTCGCAGTACTTCGATGTCGACGCCGATCGGCAGCGCGCAAGCGCCGGCGAACAGCCAGTCGCCGCTGTGGGACAGGTTGATGTGCCCGGACGGCAGCGTGCTGCGTCCGTCGGCATCGATGTCGGGCGGTACGGCCGTCAGTTGCCGCAGCAACCGACGTCCTTCGACGAAGCGCTCCCGCGCTTCGTCGTTGCGGCGTCCCGCGAGCCGGGCGCGCTCGCCCGGCAGCAGGTCTTCGGGCGACAGCGGCGGACCGGACAGGCCGGTCCGCGTCGTCAGCGCCAGGCGCAGGAGGGGCGGCAGCGCGGCGCTCATGCCGTCTTCCGCCGCCGTCCTCACTTGGCCGCGATGCCCTTGCTGTCGGCGCCGGTGGGGCCGCCGCGAGCCACTTCGTAGTTGCTGCGCAGATAGCCGCTCGCCAGATCGGCCACGCGGGTCAGCATCAGGTTGTCATGCACGCCCATCGTGAAGCTGGCCGCCCAGGCGTCGGCGCGCTGGAAGAACTCCGGCGTGGCGACCACACGGCCCTTGTCGTCGACGATAGTGAGCTTGAGCAGCACGCCAGAGCTGCCGGCCAGCGGGCCGAACATGACGCGGGTCGCGCCGTGCGTGAACTCCATCTGCTCGATCACCGGGGTGATCGTCAGCTTGCGGCCATTGTCCGGCTTGGCGTTCCAGTCGAGCTTGGCGGAGGACAGTCCCTTGTCCAGGTTCTCCTGGATCTTGGTGACCGCGCCGGGGCTGGCCTTGATGCCGTTGGCGACGCGCACGGGCTGCACCTCGATGCGGCCGAAGGCCTGGAACGCCTCTGCCGGCGGCGGGTTCTCCGCGGCGGAGGCCTTGATCTTGGTGGCGCAGCCTTGCAGGGCTGCCAGGCCCATCAGGCCGGCGATCGCGAAGACGCGAAGCATGTGACGACGCATTGAAATACTCCCTCGGTGTGTGGTTGGTGTCGTTGGTGGTGTTGGTGTGGGTGTTGGTGTCGTGAACGCAGGCGGAACCGGCCGCTCAGCGACGCAACTCTTCCTGGATGTCCTTGCCCAGGTTGATCACCCAGCCGTTGTACAGCGGGTGGATCTGGGCCACGCCGTCCTTCATGCCCCACAGCAGGTCCTTGCTGGACACGTACTTGATCTGGAAGCTCGAGTCGTCGTAGGTCACCGAGACCACCGCCTCATGCTTGCCGTTCTGCTTGTCCAGCACCAGCAGCACTTCGCCGGGCTTCTCTTCGCGGACCTGCCAGGTGCGCTTGGCACCGCCGCGGATGATGGCGGCCTTGATGGCTTCGGCACCCGGGGCCTGGCCGGCGGCGTCGGTCACGGTGACGCGCTCCGGCTCCAGCAGCGGCGCGGGGCTGCGGGCGGCCAGGGCATTGGTGGCGGCGGCGCCCAGCGCGGCGGCCATCAGGGCGGAGATCAACAGCTTCTTCATTCGGTACTCCCTCTGTCGGACGGTATGGTGGATCAACCCCGCGCACGCCGTCCTGCGCGACGCGAGGGGCAAAGCAGTCCGCCGTTTACTCGGCGATCTTGGCGTAGGTCCCCTTCAGCGCGACGCCGATGATCATGGCGCCGGCGTGGCACTCGAAGGTGGTGTCGCTCTTGGTCTCGTTCTTCTTGTAGTAGCTCACCAGGTCGACGACGGCGTTCGCGCCTTCGCGCTTGGCGCTGTTCTGGAACGCGATCAGGGCGCTCAGCGCGGCCCACTTGCAGCCGAACTCGTCGGACTTCCCGACGCCGTTGGTCTTCTGGTTGGAGCTGTCCGAGCCCATGCGCTTCTCGATGCGCGGCGTCTTCGCGCCGGCCAGGAAGAACTTGACCGAGCCGTCGAGCTTGCCTTGGGCTTCCGGCATGGCCAGCACGTCGGCCAGCGGGATGTGCAGCACCGTGTCGCGCGCCTGCGCGGCTCCGGCGGCCAGGCCCAGCGCGGCGACGCCGACGGCCAGCGATCGCTTCAGGACGAGGGCGTACGTGTTCTTCGAGGTCATGGGTTCCCTTTCTGGAGGACGTTGTGGTGGTGGAGGACGGTGGTGGTGCGCGGCCCGCGGTCGCGGCCTCAGATCCGGCGGAAGATCAGCGAGGTGTTGATGCCGCCGAACGCGAAGTTGTTGCTCATCACCAAGTCGGTCTGCAGCGCGCGACCGTCGCCGGTGAGGTAGTCCAGCTCGCCGCAGCGCGGGTCGACCTCGGTGAGGTTGAGCGTCGGGGCGAACCAGCCCTCGCGCATCATCTCGATGGTCATCCACGCTTCGAGCGCACCGCACGCGCCCAGCGTGTGGCCCATGTAGCTCTTCAGCGACGAGATCGCCACCTTGGACCCGAACACCTCGTTCGTCGCGCGCGACTCGGCCACGTCGCCGTGCTCGGTCGCGGTGCCGTGCGCGTTGACGTAGGGGATCGCCGCGGCGTCCAGGCCCGCGCTCTCCAGCGCCAGGCGCATCGCCTGCGCCATCGTCGGCGCGTTGGGCTGCGTGACGTGGCAGCCGTCGCTGTTGGTGCCGAAGCCGATCACCTCGGCCAGCATCGTCGCGCCACGCGCCTTGGCGTGTTCGTAGTCCTCCAGCACGAAGGTGCAGGCGCCCTCGCCCAGGACCAGGCCGTCACGATGGACGTCGAACGGCCGCGGCGTCAGCGACGGGCTGTCGTTGTGCCTGACGCTGGTGGCGAAAAGTGTGTCGAAGACCGCCGCCTCGGTGGCGTCGAGTTCCTCGGCGCCGCCGGCCAGCATCGCGATCTGCTGGCCGCTGCGAACCATCTCGTAGGCGTAGCCCAGACCCTGGCTGCCGGACGTGCAGGCGCTGCTGGTCGTGACGACACGGCCGGTCAGGCCGAAGGTGACGCCGATGTTCACCGGCGCCGTGTGCGACATCATCTTGATGTAGGTCGTGGCGTTGATGCCCTCGGTGCTCTTCTCGATGAGCATGCGGCCAAAGTCCCCGATGGCCTTGGGCGTCCCGGCGGACGAGCCGTAGGACACGCCGACCTTGCCGCCCTTGAGCACCGGATCGCCGAGCAGGCCGGCCTGCTCCAGCGCCATCTCGCTGGCACGCACCGCCATCAGCGCGACGCGGCCCATGCTGCGCGTGGTCTTGCGGTTGTAGCGGACAGGATCCAGATAGAAAGGCGCGGCAGGCACGCCGACGCGGGTGTTCAAGCCCTCGTAGAGGTCCCACTCGTCGATGTGCTGGACCGCATTGCGGCCGCTGCGCAGATGAGCGAGCACCGAGGTCCAATCGCAGCCCAACGGGCTGATCGCCCCAATGCCCGTGACGACGACGCGCCTCATCCCACCATTCCTCCGTTGACCGAGATCACCTGCCGGGTGATGTAGGCCGCGTCCTTTCCCATCAGGAAGGCGACCGTGGCGGCCACCTCCTCCGGTGTCCCGACGCGTTGCGCCGGGATCAGCTTCATCGCTTCCTCGAGGATCCGTTCGTCCACCATCTCGGTGGCGATCAGGCCGGGCGCGACGCAGTTCACCGTGATCTGCCGGCTGGCCAATTCGACCGCCAACGCTTTTGTGGCGCCGATGATACCGGCCTTGCTGGCGCTGTAATTGACCTGACCCCGGTTGCCCATGACCCCCGACACGGAGGCCAGCGTCACGATGCGGCCCGGCTTGCGGCGGCGCACCAGCGGCATCGTCAGCGGATGCAGCACGTTGTAGAAGGCGTCCAGGTTGGTGTGGATGACCTGGTCCCAGTCCTCGCCGCTGAGCGCCGGGAAGGCGCCGTCGCGCGCGATGCCGGCGTTGCAGACGACGCCGTAGTAGCAGCCATGCGCCTCGACGTCGGCCAGCAGCGCGGTCGACGCGGCCTCGCGGTCGGCGACGTCGAACTGCAGCACGCGGGCCTGGCGACCCAGGGCCGTGATCTCGGCGGCGACGGCGTCGGCTTCCTCGACGCGGCTGCGACAGTGCACCACCACGTCGTAGCCGTCGCGCGCCAGGCGCAGCGCCACCGCGCGCCCGATGCCCCGGCTGGAGCCGGTCACGAGGACGGTGTCCTTGGAATCGTTGTCGTTCTTCATGAAGCTCGGTAAGCGGTCTTTTCTTGAATTCTCGTCGGGCGCGCGGAGCGCCTCTTCACGCCATCTTCACGGCATCATCCTGTCGCCGCCCCGGCCAGGAAGGCCGCCGGATCCGGCGGCCCGAACACCGTGAGCTGCGCCTGGGCCAGCGGCGGCTCGTCCGGGGCCGGCGGCGTGGGGCCGGCCAGGTGGAGCATGCAAGCGAACTGGCCGAGGCCGTTGTCGGCCTGGAACTCGCGCGCGATCTCGATGCGCAACGTCTCGCCGGCCTCGAAGCGGGCGCGCGTGCTGCGGTACTTGCGGCAACCGAGCAACAGGCCGATGCGCGGCGGCTCGCCGCGCGCGCGGCCCTGCACGCCCGCCCATGCGGCCACCGCCTGCGCCATCAGCTCGATGCCGATCCAGCCGCCGATGCCGGTGCCGTCGCCCTGGCTGTCGTGGAAGAGCTGGTCGCCGGTGAGCGCCGCCTCGGCGACGAGGCGGTCGCCCTCGCAGGACAGCACGCGCGTCAGCAGGCTCATGCGTCCGGCGTGAGGCACGAGTTCCGCCGCCGGCATCGGGAACACGAGGTCGAAGGCGGCGTCGGACGAATTCGACGGCGTCGACGGGATCGACGGGATCGACGGGATCATCGGCTCAGACATCGTGTCGGCTCAAGATCAGCGCGGCATTGCTGCCGCCGAAGGCGAAGGAGTTGCTCAGCACGTGGCGTGGCGCGCGGCCCAGGAGCTCGCCCGGCGCGGCCAGCCGGATCGCGGGCAGCGTCGGGTCGCGGCGACCATCCCACCAGTGTGGCGCGAGCCGGCCGTCCGGGTTGTCGCGCAGATGTATCCAGGCGATGGCGGCCTCCAACGCGCCGGCGGCGCCGAGCGTGTGGCCGGTCAGCGGTTTGGTCGAGCTGCACGGCAGGTCGAGCCCGAACAGCGCTTCCACCGCCCGGCTCTCCATCGCGTCGTTCTGCGGCGTGGCCGTGCCGTGGAGGTTGAGGTAGTCGATGTCGGACGGCTGCAGGCCGGCCTGCGTCAGCGCCGCATGCATGGCCGCGAGCGCGCCGGTGCCGTTGGGTTCCGGCGCCGAGATGTGATGCGCGTCCGAGGTCTCGCCCCAGCCGGACAGTCGGACCGGGCCGGGCTCGCGCGTCATCAGGAACAGCGCGGCGGCCTCGCCGATGTTGATGCCTTCGCGGCCTTCGCTCATCGGGTTGCAGCGCGCCTCCGCGACCGACTCCAGCGCCGCGAAGCCCGCGACGGTGAAGCGGCACAGCGAGTCCGCGCCGCCGCAGACGACGGCGTCGCAGAGGCCGGCGCGCAGCAGCCGCGCGGCGCTCGCGAGCGCCTTCGCGCTGGACGAGCAGGCCGTCGAGATCACATGGCGCGGGCCGGCGGTGCCGATCTCGCGCGCGAGCATCAGCGCGGGCGCGCCGATCTCCTGCTGGCCGACGTGGAAGGACGCGGGCAATTGGGGCGTCTTGCCACCGGCATCGGCTGAAGCGATCCAGGCCTGCTCGGCTTCGCCGACGCCCGAGGTGCTGGTCCCGAGCACCACGCCGACGCGGCCCGCGCCGAAGCGCGCGATCGCCGCGTCGACGGCGGGACGGATCTGGGCGAGCGCCTCCAGCAGCAGCGCGTTGTTGCGGCTGCGCTCGGCGAGCGGGCGCACGTCGACGGCCGGCAGCTCGGCGTTCACCGCGCCCAGGTGCAGGGAGCGCCCGGGCCAGATCGCTTCGTTCGGCGCGACGCCGCCGGGGGCGTCCGCGAAGACGCCGGCGCGCAGCGCCTCGACGCCGCTGCCCAGGGCGCAGACGACGCCCAGCTCATGCAGATAGACGGCCACGCTCATCGGCCGGACTCCAGGGGTCGGGATTCGATCAGGAGCCGATAGTGCTCCCGCTGATTCGTGATGACGATCCGGCTGTCCCCGGCGAGGTCCCCGGAGACGGCGACATCGATGACCGGGCGTGCGAGGTCCGCGCCCGCGATCAGCTCGCGACGGCCCGGGGTGTCGCGCAGCGTCCAGCCCGGCGGCAGCTCGCCGCGCAGCGCGGTGGCCGACCAGTAGACCAGCGTCAAGTCGCGCAGCATGCGCTGCTCGTCGACCTCGGCGGGCAGACGGGGATGGCGCCGCGTCTGCAGCTCGACGCCGTCCCACACCATCAGCAGCACGCGCTGCCCGACCGCGAACGCGGCCAGGCGCAGTCCTTCGGGGTCGATCTCCAGCTGCACGTCGACGACCTGCGGCGCGCGTCCGCTGTCGTCCAGCGGCGTGACCGTGAGCCGTTGGCTCAGGCTCACGTTGCGCTTGAGCAGCAGGGGCGCGAGTCGCAGCATCGGCAGCGGCATCGCCTCGACGTCCGGGGTCGGCATCGCGGTCGAGGTCGAGGTCGAGGTCGAGGTAGAGGTCGATGCGGCAGTCGACGAGACAGGGGGGGCCGGCGGGGCCACGGGCGCCTGCGTGGACGCGCACCCCGTCATCGCCACCACGATTGCGGCGAACGGGACGAGGAGCGACGCCTGCAGCGTCCGGTGAGTCCGGCGATTCATCGGAAGCCTCACGCCTTCGTCAGCCGCATCAGGCTGTGGCAGTAGCCGATGTTGTCGCGCATCGTGACCAGCTTCAGGCCGGCCTCGGCGGCCAGGCGCAGGTAGTCGCCGCTCTGGTAGACCTTGGAGTTGCCGCTGGCCATCGCGGTGAAGTACGGTGAGGTGTTGATCAGGCAGTACGCGGCGACGTCGTAGCGCTGGCGATCCCACAGCGTGTCCAGGATCAGCACCTGGCCGCCGGGCGCCAGCGCGTCGGCCACGCGGCGGAAGATGCTGGCGATCTGCGGTTCGCCGAAGCAGCTCAGGAACTGGCTCATCCAGATGAGGTCCATGCCGCCGGGCAGCGCGGCGCCGTCGTCCAGCATGTTGCGACCGTGGAACTTCGCGCGGTCGACGCTGCCGGCCTCCGTCAGCGTGGCGCGGGCCAGTTCGAGCTGCTGGGGCAGGTCGACCAGGTTCAGCTCGAAGTCGGCGTTGTAGGCCAGCGCCGCGCGGCTGAACTTGCCGGTGTTCGCGCCGATGTCCATTACCCGCTTGGGCGCGGTGGCGAAGACGTCGGGCAGGATGTCCGGGAAGGACGTGTCGGAATAGAAGTGGTCGAACTCGAACCAGCTCGTGCGCGCCGGCTCCTGCAGCGTCGACAGGCCTTCATAGATCGTCGGCCACGGACCGAGGTGGGCGAGGCCCAGCGGACGTTCCTCGTCGAGCGAGCGCTCCAGGTCGAAGAGGCCCTGGTAGCAGACGTCCTGGACGAAGTTGATGTTGATCTGCGTGATGCGGTCGCTGATCAGGCAGTAGCCGGTCTTGTCCAGCGCCCAGCGGCCCTGCTTGAGTTCGACCACGCCGGCCGACAGGCAGGACTCGAGCGCGAGCTTGAGCGCATAGGCGGTCCAGCGGCCGTCGGCCACCAGTTGCTCCATGCTCAGGCCGGCGTCGCCGGCGCCGGCCAGCGTCTCCAGCATGCCGCGCTTCCACGCGTAGCGCACGCACTGGAAGACGACCGGGCCGAAGGCGATCTTCTGCGCCTCGTAGCGGGCGGCGAAGGCGCTCTGCTTGGGCGGGGAGAAGCGCTTGTCGAGGGCCTCGGCGGCACCGTTCGCTGCGGTGTCCTGGGTCGGGGTCGTGGTCATGGAGTCCCTTGTGATGAAGGTGGTATGGGCGCGATGGCGCCGCTCGGATCGTCGGATTCGTCGATGGCGTCGGTCGGCATGAACAGCGGCGTGAGCCACCAGGCCAGCGTGACGCCGATCAGCAGCGTCAGCCCGAAGGCGCGCAGCGCCGGTGTGGTCGACAGCGCCAGCAGGCCGAAAGCCAGCAGCGTGGACAGCGCGGCCAGGCTCACGGAGAGGAAGGGCTGGATCTCGTGGCGGCCGGGTTGTTCGAGCAGGAAGATGCCGTAGTCGACGCCCAGCCCGAGCAGGATGAGCAGCGGCAGCAGATGGAACAGCGTGACGGGCACGCCCGCGACGCCGAAGACGGCGAGCGTGAGGAGCGTGGCCAGCGAGGTCGGCATCAGCGCGCGCCACGCCCGGCGGCCGAAGCGCGGCAGCAGCGCGAGCCACACCAGCAGATGTCCGGCCACGACCATCAGGCCGAACAGCGACGCATAACGGCCGAGCAGCGCGGAGATCTCGCCGACCTTGTCGACCCAGATCGCGCCGGGCAGTTGGCCGATCGCCGACGAGAGACGCGCGGTGTCGAGGTTCGTGTCGCCGCCGCGCAGCAGCACGGCACTGCGCCAGACGCCGTCCGCGCCGCGGCCCAGCCATTGGTGGCGCAGCGGCTCGGACACCGGCGACGCGAGCCACTGCGCCGCGAGCAGCGGCGACGAGGCGGCAGTCGGCGCGGGCAAGGTTTCGTCGAGCATCGTCGACAGGGCGCCGTTGATCTCGGTCGCACGGCGTCCGATCAACGCGGCGTCCTCGCGCTGCGCCTGCAGCGACGGCAGCCATTGCGACACGGCCTGCGACTCGACGCCCGACGCGCCCAGCGCGCGCACCACGGCTTCGTCGCGGGTCAGCAGCTGTTCCTCGTTGCCGCCCTCGACCAGCACGAAGCGCGCGACCCCGGGCAGGCCCATCACGCGGCTGACCTCGCGCTGCTGCTCGATCAGCGCGGCGGGCGCGCTCTGCAGCTGGCGGATGTCGTCGTTGCGCGTGAGAAGGGACAGGCCGATCGCGAGGAACAAGGTCGCGACGACGATCGCGCTCGCCCACCCCGCCCGCTTCCGACGGCCGGAGGCGGCAGACGGCACGCGCGCGCGCAGGCCGCCGAGCCACAGCCCGAAGCGCGTCGCCGGCGCGGCCTCGCCGTCCAGCCACGGGAACCAGAGCATCACCGTCGCGAAGGCGCCGAGCAGGCCGGCCGACGAGAACACCGCGATCTGGCGCAGGCCCGGGAACGGCGCGATGCCGATCAGCGCGTAGGCGATCACCGTCGTCAGCATCGCCAGGCTGACGATCGGCCACTGGCGCCGCAGCATGTCCCAGCGCGCCGCGCGCGCCAGGCCCATGCGGGCGCAGAAGTAGTTGCTGCCGTAGTTCTCCGCGACGCCCAGCAGCGTCGCGCCGAAGACCAGCGTGATCAGGTGCAGTCCGCCGAAGAGCGCGTGCGTGACCGACACCGCCGCCGCCAGGCCCACCGCCATCGACAGCGTCACCAGCACGCGCGGCCGCAGCGAGCGGAACGCGCACCACGTCAGCAGCACGATGCCGATCAGCGAGCCGGCGCCGATGGTGTGGATCTCGCGCTCGGCCTGCGCCGCGGCGGAGGCCGCGAACAGCGGGACGCCGCCCATGAGCACGCGCGCGTCGGGCACGACCTTGCGCGCGGCGTCGCCGGCCGCTTCGAGCCGCGCCACCAGCGCGCGCTGCGCCGAGACTGCGAAAGCCGGCGCCGTCGATTCGGCCATCAGCACCGCATAGGTGGTGTCGCCGTCGGTCACCGTGAGGCGGCCGTCCTGGACGCGCACGCGGCTGATGCCGGCGCGCTCCGCCAGCCAGCGGCCGCGCAGGTTCAAGGGATCCTCGGCCCAGGAGCCGATGCGCGGCAGACCGACCGGCTGGTGCAGCGCGCGCAGCGCCTGATGGGCGAGTCCCTCCGTCGGCTGTGTCTGAAGGGTCTTCCGGTCCGCCTCGGTCAGCAACGCGGCGCGCCACGGTGCGTAGAAGTCCAGCCAGGTGTTCTGCTCGCCCTCGTCGACGCGCCAGCGCAGTGCGACGCCGTCGCCCAACGCGCCGGCGAACGCATCGCCCGCCCGACGCGCCTGCGCGAGGTCCTTCGCACCGATCAGCACGACGACGCGTCGCTCGCCCGCATCGGCCAGGGCGCGCGTGGCTTCAGCGACGGCGGGGCGGCGCTCGTCGCGCGGCAGCATCGCGAGCACGTCGCTGTCCAGCACGCCGGCGGGCCGCGTCCACAGCCACGCCTGATGTGCCGCGATGACGAGCACCACCGCCAGCCACAAGCAGGCCAGCAGGCGATGCCCGCGCGGAGGACGCGACATGAAGGCAGTCATGGGAGGATCAGTCGAAGAGCCGGGCGCCGCCCTCGGGGGCGGTGTCGCGCAGATTGGAGAAGCCGATGCGCGTCACATCGCCGCCGGCCTCGACCAGCTCGACCGCGCGCACATGCGTGTCGCCGCTGAGCGCAAGCCGCTGCAGGACCTGCAGCCACGCCGCCTGGCGCGGTCGCAGATCCAGCTTCCAGGCAGCCGGGCCGGTCAACTCGCCGTCCATCGCGAAGAGCTTGGACAGCGCGCCCACGTCGCCGCCGAGCAGCGCGAACATCATCTCGTTGACCAGCCGCAGCGCGGGCTCGCGCTGCGCGTCCATCTTCATCGACGTCGCGCCGCCCTGGCTGGCGCGGATTTCGTCGCGCGTCAGACGGAGCTCACTCTCGAACGGCGTGCGCGTGCGCCACAGCACACCGCGGCCGCGCGCCACGACGAAATCGCCGCGCGAGACCACCGGCTTCTTGAAGCCGGGCACCTGCTTCGACTGCTCGAAGTCGCCGCGCAGCCACTCGGGCTGGCGCAGGCGCGCCTGCACGCCCTTCATCAGGGTGGCTTCGTCGGTCGCCGCGAGCGCGGTGGCCGGCAGCCCGATCGCCGACAACGCGGCGAGCGCCAGCAGCCGGCGACGGCCCGGATCCACGCTCGTCGTGGGCATCGTGCCCATCGAGTACATCGGATCGATCGAATCCATCGGAGCCATCTTGCCCATCGTCGTCATGCCGGCCTCACACCGAGCTTGTCCCACAGCACGCGCGGGCAGACGTACTGCATCTGCCGCGACGCGATCTCCAGCGCGACCTGGATCGTGTAGGCCTTGTTGAGCACGCGGCCGGTCGCCGCGTCGCGCACCTGGTACTCGACCTTCAGGCGGTTCTCCCACTCGACGATCTCGGCGCGGATGCGCACGGCCTGGCCGTACTCGACCGTGCCCACGTACTTCAGCCGCATGTCGACGATCGGCCAGGCGTAGCCCGACGCCCGCATCTGCGGATAGTCGTAGTCGAACTTCTGCAGCAGCGCGCTGCGCGCCAGCTCCAGGTACTTCACGTAGTTGCCGTGCCAGACGATCTCCATGACGTCGATGTCGTGGAAGGCCGGCGAGAGCTCGATTTCATGGCTGAGATCGGGCGCGTGGTCGGACTTGCGGTCGGCGCTGCGATCCGAGCCGTCGTCGGCGGCGTCAGTCGTCATGGAGCCTCCACTGCCGCTCGCGCAGCGCCTGCACCAGCGCGATCAGTTCGCGGTCCAGCGCGCGGTCTTCCTCGATCAGCGGCAGGCGCGTCGACAGTTCCTCGAACATCGCCGCCGCCTCGGCGCCCAGCGCGAGTGGCTCCGGCTGCTGGCGCGCCCGCAGCGCCAGGCCCTGGCGCGCGGCGATCAGCATCGCGGCGACGACCTGCTCGGACAGCTCCAGCACGCGCAGGCAGTCGCGCGCGGCGATCGTGCCCATGCTGACCTTGTCCTGGTTGTGGCACTCGGTCGAGCGGCTGAAGACCGACGCCGGCATCGTCTGCTTGAGCGCTTCGGCGGTCCAGGCGGAGACGCTGATCTGCAGCGCCTTCAGGCCGTGGTTGATCGCGGCGCGTTCGCCGGAGGCGCCCGACAGGTTGGACGGCAGGCCGTGGTTGTAGCGGGTGTCCACCAGCAGCGCGAGCTGGCGGTCCAGCAGGTCGGCGACGTTGGCGACGGCGTTCTTCAGCGTGTCCATCGCCAGGGCGATGTGGCCGCCGTAGAAATGGCCGCCGTGCAGCACGCGTTCGTTCTCGGCGTCGATCAGCGGGTTGTCGTTGGCGCTGTTGAGCTCGTTCTCGATCAGCTGGCGCAGGAAGGGCAGGCTGTCTTCGAGCACGCCGATGACGTGCGGCGCGCAGCGCAGCGAGTAGCGGTCCTGCAGGCGATGCGAATTGCGGCTGGGCGCGTCGACCGCGAGATCGGCGCGCAGGCGCGCGGCGATCTTCTGCTGGCCCGGGTGGGGCTTCGCGGCGAACAGCGTCTCGTCGAAGTGATGCGCGTTGCCGGCGCTGGCGACGACGTTCATCGCCGTCAGGCGCGTGGCCATGCGGTTCAGGTAGTCGGCGCGCATCCACGCCAGGCAGGCCAGGCCGGTCATGACGGCCGTGCCGTTCATGATCGCGAGGCCCTCCTTCGGGCGCAGCCGGTGCGGCGCCAGGCCGATGGCCTTGAGCGCGTCGGCCGCGGCCATGCGCTCGCCGCGCCACATCACCTCGCGCTCGCCGCAGAGCACCGCGGCGACGTAGGACAGCGGCGTCAGGTCGCCGCTCGCGCCGACCGAACCTTCGGACGGGATCAGCGGCAGCACGTCGTGGCGCAGCAGCTGCTCCAGGCCCTGCAACAGCTCCAGGCTGACGCCCGACATGCCTTGCGCCAGCGAGTTCAGCCGCGCGGCCAGCACGGCGCGTGTCTGCTCCGCCGTGAGGTAGGCCCCCGCGCCGCAGCCGTGGTACGTGTAGAGGTGGTGCGGCAGCTCCGTGACCAGGTGCGGCGGGATCTCGACCGTGCAGGAATCGCCGTAGCCGGTCGTCACGCCGTAGATGACGCCGTCCTCGGCCAGCAGGCGGGCGACGAAGTCGGCGCCGGCCCGGATGCGCGCCTGGAAGGCGGGATCGGCCGACAGGCGAGCCTCCGCGCGGCGTTCCGCCAGCGCGGCGACGTCCTCGATGCGAAGCGGCCCGCCGTCGAAGGTCACGAGGGGCAGCGGGGTCTCAGGACTCGACATCGGGTTGATTCCAGAACGGGAAGAAGTTGAACCAGTCATGCGGCGAACGCCGCAGGCAGCGCGTCAGCGCGTCGACGTAGGCGAGCGCGGGCGCGGTCATCGCGCCCTCGCGGTCGCCGCGCGGCAGCGCGATGCGCTCGGCCAGGCGCTCGAAGCGCAGCGCGTAGCCGCGGCCCTCGTGCACGCAGCCCATGAAGAAGAGCGGGCACTTGAGCAGCCCGGCGATCAGGTAGGGCCCGATCGGGAAGCGTGCCGGCGCGCCCAGGAAGGGCAGCGTCAGCGTGCGGCCGCTGTTGACCGGCACGCGGTCGCCGGCGATGACGATGCACTCGCCGGCGGCGATGCGCTCGGCCAGCTGCATCGCCAGCGCGGGGTCGATGCCGGTGACCTCGATCAGGCGCACGCTCGCGCCGTCCGCGATGGCGTCGGCGCCCTGCAGCCGGTCGAGGATGCGGTTGAAGCTCTGCGCGTGGCGCGTGTGCACCAGCACGTTGAGGCGCAGGCCCGGCATCCGGCCGGCGAGCGCCCGGCAGAGCTCCAGGCAGCCGATGTGGGCCGTCGCGAGCACGACGCCCTGGCCCGTGCGCAGGTGCGCCAGGACCTCGTCCTTGCCGTCCACGCTGACGCGCTCCGCGGGATAGCGGCCGGCCATCGCCAGCAGCTTGTCGAGCATGGTGTCGGCGAAGAGCGCGACATGGGCGACGCTGTCGCGCCAGGTCGGCGCCGCACGGCCGGTCTGCGCATGCACACGGCGCAGGTAGTCGAGACTGTCGCGACGCAGCGCGGGACGGCTCAGCCAGTGCACCAACACGACAGGGAACATCGCCGCGCGGAACAGCCATCGTCCCGCCACGCGATGCAGCGCATAGAGCAGCCAGATGCCGGCGACGAAGGTCGTCTCGCCGAACTGGGCCCAATGCCGCGGTTCCCTCGGTTCGCCCGGCCCGCCCGACGCCGCCGTCGCGTGCGGATCGCTCATGCCGCCACCTTGCGCCACAGCAGCAGCGGCAGGCGCGGCAGCATGCCGAAGAACAGCCGCGTGTGCATCCACGAGATCAGCACGTTGTCCCGCAGCGCGCGGAAGTGCGAGACGCCGTCCTCGGGATACCGCACCCGCGTCGGCACGTTGCGCACGCGCACGCCGTCCCAGACCAGGCGCACCGCGATCTCGACGTCGAAGTCCATGCGCCGGCCGATGCGCGTGCGCTTCAGACGAGCCACGGTCGGCGCCAGCGGATAGACGCGGAAGCCGCACATCGAGTCCTTCACCGCGAAGGACAGCGTGTTGATCCACACCCAGACGTGGGTCGCGTAGCGGCCGTAGAGACGGCCCTTGGGCACCGACGCGTCATAGACGGGGCAGCCGCAGATGAAGTGGTGGGGGAAGGTCTCGGCCTCGGCCAGGAAGCGCGGCAGGTCGGCGACATCGTGCTGGCCGTCGGCGTCGATCTGCAACGCGTGCGTGAAGCCCAGGCGCTGCGCCTCCGTCAGGCCGGCGATCATCGCGCCGCCCTTGCCCTGGTTGACCGCGAGACGCAGGAGGCGCACCTCCGCATCGGCGGCGGCCAATGCGTCCAGCACGGCGGCGCAGCCGGGCTCGCTGCCGTCGTCGACCAGCAGGACCGGCAGTCCCCACGCGCGCAGGGCCCGCACGACGCCGCCCACCGGGCCGCCATGGTTGTAGACGGGCACGACCGCGGTGAGGTTCATGGTGCAGTGCCTTGCAGGCGGATCTTGCCGGCGGCGTGGGAACCGGCGGCGGAGCGATAGCTGAAGCTCAGCAGCGGCGCACTGAAGGCGAGCGTGAGCTCCACGGTCATGCCGGGCGAGATCACCTGCTGGAACTTGAGGTTGTCGATGCCCGCGAAGTCCGCCTGACCGGTGGCCTGTCCCGCGGGCGGCAACGGCAGCCACTCGCGGGCGAGCAGCATCACCCAGTCGAGCTGGGCGACGCCGGGCAGGATCGGGTGGCCGGGGAAATGGCCGTCGAACTGCGGCAGGCTCGCGTCGACGCTGAGTCGCAGCGTGACCTCGTTCGACGAACGCGCGAGGAGGCGCACGCCCGGGCGTCGGGGATCGAAGAGTCGCGTCAGCGCGGCGACCGTGACCTTGCCTTGCGCATTCACCGGCAGCTGAGAGAGGAAGCGCCAGCGCCTCGGCAACGCGATGCGTTCCAGGTGGGGCGCGAGGCGGTCCCGCAGCACTTGCGCGAACGCGGCCTTGCCGCGCGCGTCGTGCTCGGCCCAGCCGGCTTCGTTGAGCTGCGCGGCCACGGCGAGCTGCTCGCGCGCGCCCGACTCCAGCACGAAGACGCGCAGCTCGTCCAGCCAGCCGCTGTCGCGCAGCACCGTCTCTATGGTCTGCAGCGACACGCGCTTGCCTTCGATCTTCACGATGCGATCGGCGCGACCCAGCAGCTCGAAGCCGTCGGCGGTGAGGCGCACGCGATCGGCGCTCTCGAACCATTCGGCGGGATCGGGCAAGTGGTGCGAGCGGATGCGCAGCGTGCCGGATTCATCGGCCCGCCATTCGATGCCGGGCAGCGCGGTCCACGTCGTCGGCGCGCCGTCGTCGCGCTGGCGCCAGGCCACGCCGCCGGTCTCGCTGCTGCCGTAGACCTCCAGCGGCGCCTGGCCGAAGAGGCGCCGGCAATCGGGCACCGCGTCGTCGGGCAGCGGGCCGCCAGAAGAGAAGATCAGCGCGAGATGACCGGCCTCGACCTGAGGCGCGCTGTCGGCGGGCGGCAAACGCTTCAGGTGAGCCGGACTGGCGACGACGGCGAAACGCGGTCCCTCGCGCAGCGCGGCGAGCAGGGTCTCGACATAGGGCAGGCGCTCCGCATGCAGGACCCGGCCCGCGGCCAGCGGCCACAGGACGCGGTACAGCAGACCGTAAATGTGCTGGTGGGACACCAGGCCGAGGATCTCTGCGCCAGCCAGGCGCGCGCCGAAGGCCTGCTCGAGCGCGTCGACCTCGGCGAAGAGCTCGCGCAGCCGCTTCGGGATCGCACCCGGTTGGCCGGTGCTGCCGGAGGTGAAGATGACGAGCCGTTCGGCTTCGGCATCGAGCGGCTCGAACGTCCGCTCATCAGGCGCCGTGGCCGCCTCGATGCGCCGCAGCGCGGCGTCCTCGACAAGACCTGTCACCGTCATCGGTGCGTCGCTGGCGAGCGCGCCCACGCGCCCGCGCAGCGCCTGCAGCGTCGCAGGCTGGAGATCCCCAGGTAGCCAGGCCGTGCCGCCAGCGGCCCAGAGACCGAAGAGCGCGGCAGCGAATTCGAGGGTGTCCTCGAAATGCAGCGCCACGTGCGGCGCACCGGCCATGCGGTCGCCCGCCGCCATCGACGCGAACGCCGCGCTCCAGCGACGCGCCTGGGCGCGGAAGGCGGCTTCATCCACCAACGCGCCAGCACGGCGCGCGACGGGTCGGCGGGGACTGTCGGGCGCGCTCATCAGCGCGCACAGGGACTTCAGCAGACTCATGGGGAAAGAGGATCAGGCCCGGACCGCGTCGTGCCGGCGCACCCACAGGCGCACCAGGTACTCGCCGCCCATCAGCAGCCCGATGAGCAGATAGGACACCAGGCCGTTGTACAGCGCCCAGACCCGGTCGTCGGCCGAGAAGGCCGTCGCCAGGGCGATGCCGCCGTTCATCACGAAGAACCCGCACCAGACCTGCGTGACACGGCGCGTGTAGCGCTGGCCGCGTTCATCCAGATCGGGCTCCGTCAGGCGCGCCAGGCGCTCGACGACGGGCGGTCCGTGCCACAGGCTCACGCCGAACAGGCCCAGCAGGCCAGCGTTCACCAGCACCGGGTAGAGCTTGAGCGGCAGACTTTCGTTCATCAACGCCGCGGCGCCGGCCAGCAGCGCGGCGCCGGCGGCGCGCCGCCACCAGAGGCGCGCCTCCGCGCGGCCTCGGCGGGCGAGCGCGCGCAGCGCGGCCAGCGCCGCCAGCAGCAGCGCGAGATCGCGCGGCTGGGCATGCGCCAGTCCGAGGTACACGAGCAGTGGATAGGCCGCCGTCAGCAACCACAACGCGGCACGGGCCATGACGACTCCGGTCAGCCTCAGGCGCCGGCGGTCTCCGGCGTCTTGATCAGGCCCTGCAACGCGTCGACGACGTCCTGCAGCGTGCGCACGGCCTTGAAGGCCTCGGGCTGCAGCTTCTTGCCGACCATCGGCTTGAGCTTCACGATCAGGTCGACCGCGTCGATCGAGTCGATGTCGAGGTCCTCGTACAGGCGAGCCTCGGGGGTGATGCGACCGGCTTCGATGTCGAAGGTCTCGATCAGGATGTCGCGCAGGCGCGCGAAGATGTCTTCATTCGTCATGTCGTGGATCCTCCCTGCCGGCCTGCTTCAAGCCGCGACCTTGCCGTGCGCCGCGACGAAGCGGGCCAGCGCGCTGATGCTGGCGAAATGCTGGCGCGTCTCTTCCGAGTCCGCGGCCATGCTCACGCCGTATTTCTTCTGCAGCGCCAGTCCCAGTTCCAGCGCGTCGATCGAATCCAGGCCCAGGCCGGTCACGAAGAGCGCGTCTTCGGAGGCGATCTGCTCGGGCGTCAGGTCCTCGAGATTCAAGGCCTCGATCAATAGCAGTTTGATGTCACGTTCCAGCGCCTGCATGGCTCCCTCGTTCATTCGAAAAATAATCGGTCAGATGGTCCGTCAACCGCCGGGCCGCCAGTGCGGGTTCGCCGCCGCTGGCCGCCAGGAACGGCGCCACCGCAATGTCTTCACCCACGCAGAGGTCGAAGTGCAGGCGCCGCGATGCCACCTGCCACCACGGCTGGCCCTTGGTCAGGCCCAGCGGGGTGCATCGGATGGTCACCGGTGTGATGTCACGGACGGCGCGCGTCGCGATCTGGGCGGCGCCGCGCTGCATGCGCACCGGCTCGCCGGGCCGCGTCCGCGTACCTTCCGGGAAGATGATCAGATTGCCAGACGCCGCCATGCTGTCCATACAGGATTGCAGCAATTCCGACCCGTAATTGTTGCAGATGTATGCTGTTGACCGCACCGGGCCCCTGGTGAAGGGATTGCTCGCCAGCGTGGACTTCACCACGCAGTCTGCGTTTCGCACGAGGGCGATCAGGAACACCACGTCGATCAGCGTCGGGTGGTTCGCCAGGATCAGCAGTCCGCCGCGATGCAGACGTTCGCGATGGCGGATGTCAAAGCTGATCAGCCCCAGCAACCGCATCCAGCCAATGAACACGCGGAATGTTCGATGGATGGACCAGCGGGCCCAGGCGATGCGACGGTCGCGATCGCGCACGAGGAGGTCCAGCGCCGGGAACCAGAGCAGCCAGAGGATCAGTCCGCCGAGACCGAAGCTGGTGAAGGCGATCGCCGTCGCGAGCACGCGCCAGGCGCGGCCGACGGTGCGGTCGAGGATATCGAGCAGGAGGCCCATGGCATTGGCTCAGCGCGCGTCTACGCGACGGGCGGGATGGCGCGTCCAGCGCCAGCCGCCGGGCTGGCCGGCGATCAACCGGTCCAGCGAAGTGGACGTCACGGTGCCGTCGGGCGCCTCCGCCGCGGCGAGCAGCGCGAGCACCGGCAGGCTGCCACTCAGCCACGGCGACGATGGCGCTTCGGGTGTCAGCGCGTCCGCGGTCATCGGCTCGAGCGCAAAGGACGTGGCCCCGTCCTGGGCCGGCGCCAGCACGCAGGCCCACGACATCAGCGCGGGATCGGCGGTCGAAGGCTCGATCTGTCCGAGCGCCGCGTAGGCCCCGGGCAGCGGCGCATCGACGTGCGCGACCAGAACCTGAGCGTCACCGTCGGACAGCAGGCCGAGGGCTTCGCAGAAGGCCGCTTCCGCGCTGTGTTCGCCGCCGGCGACGGCGAGGTAGTTCTGTCTGTCCTGGCGCGCCATTGAATACAGCGCACCCGACGCGTTGTGCACCGACAGGCTGAAGTGGGTGGGAGACAGCGGCTCGCCGCCGGCCAGTTGCTGCAGCAGCGTCAGTGAGCGGGCGATCTCACCCCAGCGCGAGGCGAAGATCACCGGCATCGTGCCGGCGCCCTCTTCCGGCGTGCCTTGCGCCCACCAGGCGGCCTGCAGCGCGGCGCGGCCCAGCGGATCGATGCGTCGGCGCATCATCGCCGGCACTTCGGCGAGCGGCGGCTGGCCCTCGGCCGCGATAGGCGCGGGCGAGGCAAGCCAGGCGCACCAGCTGTCCGGGGAATCGAGACCCGGGGCCCAGGCGGCCCAACGAACGACGCGGAAGCGGTGAGTCATGATGAAGAAAGCCCGCCTCGATGGTGCGAGGCGGGCCGCTCGGCGGGGTGGCCGGAGAGGGTCGGCGTGGGTTCAGCGCTTGGCGCGGAACTTCCGCAGGGCCGCGATCTGCGCGGCCATCGCGGCGAATTCGCTTTGCGCCTTGGCGAAGTCGATGTCGCTCTTGGCGTTCTTCATCGCTTCCTCGGCGGCCTGCTTCGCGGCCTGGGCTCGGGCCTCGTCGAGGTCCTTGCCGCGGATCGCGGTGTCGGCCAGCACGGTCACGACGCCCGGCTGCACTTCCAGCAGACCGCCGGCGACGAAGACGAATTCCTCGTTGCCGTCAGGACGCTGGATGCGCACCGCGCCCGGCTTGATGCGGGTGATCAGCGGGGTGTGCTTGGGCAGGATGCCCAGCTCGCCGCCTTCGCCCGGCAGCGCCACGAATTTCGCCTCGCCCGAGAAGATCTGCTCTTCCGCCGAGACCACGTTCACGTGGAGGGTTGCCATTGCGTTTCCTTGATCGAAAGGTGGGAAGTCCGTTCAGCTCATCGACGACGGGTCCGTCAGGACCGCGTCGTCGAACGGGCTTTACTGGATCTTCTTGGCCTTCTCGAAAGCTTCGTCGATCGTGCCGACCATGTAGAACGCTTGCTCCGGCAGGTGGTCGCATTCGCCGTTCACGATCATCTTGAAACCACGGATGGTTTCCTTCAGCGGGACGTACTTGCCGGGCGCGCCGGTGAACACTTCCGCGACGTGGAACGGCTGCGACAGGAAACGCTGGATCTTGCGAGCGCGGGCCACGGCCTGCTTGTCTTCCGGCGACAGCTCGTCCATGCCCAGGATCGCGATGATGTCGCGCAGTTCCTTGTAGCGCTGCAGCACCGACTGCACCGAACGCGTCACGTTGTAGTGCTCTTCGCCGATGACGTTCGGGTCGATCTGACGCGAGGTCGAGTCCAGCGGGTCCACGGCCGGGTAGATGCCCAGCGACGCGATGTCACGCGACAGCACGACGGTGGCGTCCAAGTGGGCGAAGGTCGTGGCGGGCGACGGGTCGGTCAGGTCGTCCGCAGGGACGTACACGGCCTGGATCGAGGTGATCGAGCCGACCTTGGTCGACGTGATCCGCTCCTGCAGGCGGCCCATTTCCTCGGCCAGCGTCGGCTGGTAGCCCACCGCGGACGGCATGCGACCCAGCAGCGCGGACACTTCGGTACCGGCCAGCGTGTAGCGGTAGATGTTGTCCACGAAGAACAGCACGTCGCGGCCTTCGTCGCGGAAGGACTCGGCCATGGTCAGGCCGGTCAGCGCCACGCGCAGGCGGTTGCCCGGGGGCTCGTTCATCTGGCCGTAGACCATCGCGACCTTCGACTTGCTCAGGTCCTCCTGGTTCACGACGCCCGCGTCGGACATCTCGTGATAGAAGTCGTTGCCCTCACGGGTACGCTCGCCGACACCCGCGAACACCGACAGACCCGAGTGAGCCTTGGCGAGGTTGTTGATCAGCTCCATCATGTTGACGGTCTTGCCGACGCCGGCGCCGCCGAACAGGCCGACCTTGCCGCCCTTGGCGAACGGGCAGATCAGGTCGATGACCTTGATGCCGGTTTCCAGCAGCTCCTGCGACGGGCTCAGCTCGTCGTAGGCCGGGGCCTTGCGGTGGATGGACGCGGTCTGCGCGCGCGAGACTTCGCCGCGCTCGTCGATCGGGTTGCCCAGCACGTCCATGATGCGGCCCAGCGTGGGCTGGCCGACCGGGACCTGGATCATGTCGCCGGTGTTGTAGACCTCGCTGCCGCGGCGCAGGCCGTCGGACGAGCCCAGCGCGATGGTGCGCACCACGCCGTCGCCCAGCTGCTGCTGAACTTCCAGCGTCAGGGTCGAGCCTTCCATCTTCAGGGCGTCGAACACCTTCGGCATCTGGTCGCGCGGGAATTCCACGTCCACCACGGCGCCGATGCACTGAACGATCTTGCCCACCGATTGAGTGTTAGCCATTTCTTCGTTCCTTCAATTCAAATCTGTTGCCTGCGATCGATCGCGAGATCAACCGCTGATGGCGGCCGCGCCGCTGACGATTTCCGACAGTTCCTTCGTGATCGCGGCCTGGCGGGTCTTGTTGTAGACCAGCTTCAGCTCACCGATCAGCGTTCCGGCGTTGTCGGTCGCGGCCTTCATGGCCACCATCCGCGCGGATTGCTCAGACGCCATGTTCTCGGCCACGGCCTGATAGACCAGGGCTTCGGTGTAGCGCACCAGCAGCTCGTTGATCACGGTCGGGGCGTCGGGTTCGTACAGGTAGTCCCATGCGTGACCCGCGGCATCCGTCTCCAGCGACTCGGCCGTCAGCGGCAGCAGCTGCTGCACCACCGGCTCCTGCTTCATCGTGTTGACGAAGCGCGTGTAGCAGAGGTAGACCGCCGACAGCTTGCCGTCCGCATACGCGTCCAGCAGCGTCTTGACCGGGCCGACCAGCTTCTCGAGCTGAGGACTGTCGCCGAGCTGCGTCGCATGCGCGACGACCTTGGCGCCGATCCGGTTCATGAAACCCAGACCCTTGTTGCCGATCGCCACCACTTCGGACTTCTGACCCGCGGACTCAACTTCCTTGAGCTTGCCGGTCGCCGCGCGAAGCAGGTTGGTGTTCAGACCGCCGCACAGACCCTTGTCCGTCGTGACCACCACGAAGCCCACCGACTTGGCGTCCGGGTTCGCCACCATGAACGGGTGACGGTACTCCGGATTGGCCTTCGACAGATTGGCGGCGATGTTGCCGACCTTCTCCGCGTACGGACGGGCCGCGCGCATCCGATCCTGCGCCTTGCGCATCTTCGAAGCGGCGACCATCTCCATGGCCTTGGTGATCTTCTTGGTGTTCTCGACCGACTTGATCTTGCCGCGAATTTCCTTGCCTGCTGCCATGATTTCTCCTGTGAGGGCCGGGTCTTGCCTGACTTCAACGAGACCCGGTCATGGGTTGCTTAGGCGAAGGACTTCTTGAACGACGTGATCGCGGCGTTCAGTTCGGCTTCGGCATCCTTGTCCATGGCCTTGTCGCTTTCCAGCTTCGTCAGCAGGGCGGCGTGCGAGGACTTCAGGAACTGGTGCAGACCGTGCTCGAACGGCAGGACCTTCTTGACGTCGATGTCGTCCATGAAGCCCTTGTTCGCGGCGTACAGCGATGCGCCCATCAGGCTGATGGACAGCGGGCTGTACTGGGCCTGCTTCAGCAGTTCCGTCACGCGGGCACCGCGGTCCAGCTGCTTGCGGGTCGCGGCGTCCAGGTCCGAGGCGAACTGCGCGAACGCGGCCAGCTCACGGTACTGGGCCAGGTCGGTACGGATACCGCCGGACAGCGACTTGATCAGCTTGGTCTGCGCAGCGCCACCGACGCGCGACACCGAGATACCGGCGTTGATCGCGGGACGGATGCCGGCGTTGAACAGGTTGGTTTCCAGGAAGATCTGGCCGTCGGTGATCGAGATGACGTTCGTCGGGACGAAGGCGGACACGTCGCCGGCTTGCGTCTCGATGATCGGCAGCGCGGTCAGCGAGCCGGTCTTGCCCTTGACTTCACCCTTGGTGAAGGCTTCGACGTACTCGGCGTTGACGCGGGCGGCGCGCTCCAGCAGACGGCTGTGGAGATAGAACACGTCGCCAGGGAACGCTTCGCGGCCCGGGGGGCGGCGCAGCAGCAGCGAGACCTGACGGTAGGCGACGGCCTGCTTGGACAGATCGTCGTACACGATCAGCGCGTCCTGTCCGCGGTCGCGGAAGTATTCGCCCATCGTGCAGCCGGAGTAGGCCGACACGTACTGCATCGCGGCGGATTCCGACGCGGACGCGGCGACGACGATGGTGTAGTCCATCGCGCCGGCGGCTTCCAGGGCGCGCACGACGTTCTTGATCGACGAGGCTTTCTGGCCGATCGCGACGTACACGCAGGTCATGTTCTGACCCTTCTGGTTGATGATCGCGTCGATCGCCACGGCGGTCTTGCCGGTCTGGCGGTCGCCGATGATCAGCTCGCGCTGGCCACGGCCGACGGGCACCATCGAGTCGATCGACTTCAGGCCGGTCTGCACCGGCTGGTCGACGGACTTGCGGGCGATCACGCCCGGGGCGACCTTCTCGATGACGTCGGTCATCTTGGCGTTGATCGGGCCCTTGCCGTCGATCGGCTGACCCAGCGCGTTCACGACGCGGCCGATCAGCTCGGGGCCGACCGGCACTTCCAGGATGCGGCCCGTGCACTTGACGGTGTCGCCTTCGGAAATATGCTCGTAAGCGCCCAGGATCACGGCGCCGACGGAGTCGCGCTCCAGGTTCAGCGCCAGACCGAAGGTCTGCGTGCCGTCCGGGGCGACCGGGAATTCCAGCATTTCGCCTTGCATCACGTCGGACAGGCCGTGCACGCGCACGATGCCGTCGGACACGGACACGACGGTGCCCTGGTTGCGCACGTCGGTGGACGCGCCAAGGCCTTCGATGCGGCTCTTGATCAGTTCGGAAATTTCAGCAGGATTCAGTTGCATTGCTTGCTCCCAGCGGCATCCCGCCGAAGCGGGACACCAGGGTGAATCGGGGGGATCTCAGGCAGTCGGGCCGAAGCCTGAAGCCGAGGCTTCAGGCAGTGAGCGCCACTTTCATGCGTTCCAGACGGGCCTTCACCGAGGTGTCCAGCACCTCGTCGCCGACCACCACACGGATACCGCCGATCAGGCCAGGCTCCAGCTCAACCTGCGCTTGCAGCTTGCGGCCGAAACGCTTCTCCAGCGACGCGACCACGTCGGCCAACTGGGCCGGCTCGATCGGGAAGGCGCTGAAGATGTGCGCATCGGACACGCCGGAAGCGGCGTTGGCCAGTTCGTGGAACTGCTGGACCATCGCCGGCAGCGCCGACAGGCGGCCGTTGGCGATCACCTCGCGCAGGAAGTTCTGAACGCCGGGCACCAGCGACTGGCCGCTCGCCGCGGACACCACCTGGAACACCTGTTCGGTGGTCACCTTGGGGTCTTCGGCGAACTGGCGCAGTTGGCTGTCGCCGGCGACGAGCGCCAGCGCGGCGAGCTGCTCGTTCCAGGTTTTGAGGTCCTGGGAGGACGCGACCTGGAACAGCGCTTCGGCGTAGGGACGGGCAATGGTTGCGAGTTCAGCCATGATTACAGCTCCGTCTTGAGACGGTTCAGCAATTCGGCGTGCACGCTGGCATTGACCTCGCGCTGCAGGATCTGCTCGGCGCCCTTGACGGCCAGCGCGGCGACCTGCTCGCGCAGGGCCTCGCGGGCGCGCACCGACTGCTGCTCGGCTTCGGCCTTGGCAGCGGCGATGATCTTGGCGCCTTCGTCTTCCGCACGCTTCTTCGCTTCGTCCACGATCGCAGCGCCGCGCTTTTCAGCGTCGGACAGCAGCTTGGTGGTTTCGTTGCGGGTCTGCGCCAGTTGCTCGTCGACCTTCTTGTTGGCGTTGGCCAGTTCGGCCTTGGCCTGGTCTGCGGCGGTGAGGCCGGCGCGGATCTTGTCCGCGCGCTCGTCCAGAGCCTTCACGATCGGTGGCCAGATGAACTTCATCGTGACGAACACGAGAAGTGCAAACGGGATCCACTGGATGAAGAGGCTAGCGTTGATATTCACGGCACGATCCTTTCAGACGTGAAAGGGTTCGGGCTCGATCAACGAGCGACGGTGGCCAGGAAGGTGGCGGCGAACGGGTTGGCGAACGCGAACAGCAGCGCGATGGCGACGCCGATCAGGAAGGCCGCGTCGATCAGGCCGGCCAGGATGAACATCTTGGTTTGCAGTTCGTTCATCAGCTCGGGTTGACGGGCCGACGATTCCAGGAACTTGCCGCCCATCAGCGCGATGCCGATGGAAGCGCCGATCGCGCCCAGACCAACGATGATGCCGCAAGCCAGAGCGACCAGACCGAGGATGTTTTCCATGTTTTGCTCCTGAGAGAGTTAGATAAAGGTGAAAGGGAAAAGGAATCGAGGAATCGAGGAATCGAGAAATCGCGAGAGATCGCGGCTGTCCGTCCGGATCAGTGCGCGTCGTGCGCCTGGCCCAGGTAGATCAGCGTCAGCATCATGAAGATGAAGGCCTGCAGCGTGATCACAAGGATGTGGAACAGCGTCCACACCGTGCCCGCCAGGACATGGCCGATGGCCAGGCCGATGCCGGTTCCGGTGAGGGCCCAGCCGCCGCCCATCAGGGCGATCAGCATGAACACGAGTTCGCCGGCGAACATGTTGCCGAACAGTCGCATGCCATGGGACACCGTCTTGGCGATGAACTCGATGACCTGCATGGCGAAGTTGAACGGCCACAGCACCGGATGGGCACCGAACGGCGCGGAGATCAGTTCATGGCCCCAGCCGCCGAGGCCCTTGATCTTCACGCTGTAGAAGAACACCAGCACCAGCACGAAGGTGGACATGCTGAGCGTGGTCGACAGGTCGGCGGTCGGCACGACGCGCTGATAGGCGTGGTGCGGATCGTGGGCGACATAGTTGGTGAACAGCGTCGGCAGCCAGTCCACCGGCAGCATGTCCATGAAGTTCATGAAGAAGATCCACACGAACACGGTCAGGGCGACGGGGCCGATGACCTTGCGGCTCTTCTCGTTGTGGATGACCGCCTTGGCCTGGTTGTCGACCATCTCGACCAGGATCTCGATGGCGGCCTGGAAGCGGCCCGGCACGCCGGCATGCGCCTTGCGTGCGACACGCCAGAGGAGGAACACGGCCAGCAGGCCGAGCACCGTCGAATAGATGAGCGAATCGAAGTTGAAGACGCTGAAGTCGACGATGCCCGTCTGCTTCACATCTTCGAAGGCGAAATTCTTCTGCCAATGCTGCAAATGGTGGGTGATGTATTCACCCGAAGTCGGCGCGTGCCCTTCTGCTGCCATGGTGGTGTTTCCGTCTCTATTTTCTGATTCGACCCCGCCGAAGCAGGGCCAGCCAATTTGCCTTCAGGGTCACGACGAGGGTCGAGAGCAATGCCGCCCAACTCAACGATGCGAAACCCGCGACGACCGCCACCAGGATGGCGACCGCCAGAATGATCTTCACCAGCTCCCAGACCGCGAACGTGAGCATCGGCGTGCCCGCGTCCCTGGCTGATTGCCGCGTCATGCCCCACGCCATCAGGGCGTTCGGCACGACGACCGAGACGGCACCGAACAGCGCCGACCAGGTTTTGTCGGCCTGCAGGGACAGCAGTCCCCACAGCGCGACCATGACCACCCCCGCTGCGGCCTGCCAGGCCAACAAGGACCAGACGGACATCACCGGGAGCCGGGCCCGCAAGTCCTGCGCTTCTTCTCGCGTCAGGGGCTTGAAAGCCGGTTCGGCAGCCGCATCTCCTTCCATTCCATCGTCCCAGGGATCCTGGCTGGCGGTGCCGCGGTCGTTCGTCGGAACGGGCCGGGGCGGCTCTGCGGGCGACGCAACCGGTGCGTGCGCTGGATCGGGATTCACGGCGTCAGGGGGCGAGCTGCAAAACCACGGGATTATAGGGGTTCTGGCCTTACAGACCCTTAACAGGCCGTCGCGCTGGCCCATCCCCGCAGACTTGACAGTCTGTGCGATCCACGCCTAGGGCTCTCCCGAGCCCTGTTCATCGGCTTTCGCATCACTTCCAGCACAGGCCCGCGCGCGGTGTGCGCGCAACACCTGGCCCCACCCGTCGCCGGGAATGTCCGCGCAAATGCCCTCAGTCTTCCCAGTGGGCGAACTGAACCGGCAGCCCCGCCACGGCCACGCGCATCTTCAGCACACAGCCCGCCCAGGGCTGGGCGGCGAGTTCGGCCTCGCTGCGCTTTTCCCGTGCGGTGGTGACGAAAAGGGTGCGCATGTCCGCACCACCGAAGGTCGGCATGGTCGCGCATCGCACAGGCAGTTCGACGTGCTGGAGCACTTCGCCCGACGGCGACAGCCGCAACAGCTGCTGCCCTTCCATCATGGCGATCCAGTAGGCGCCTTCGACGTCGACCGCCGCGCCGTCCGGCCGGCCGCCGTAGCTTTCCAGCGATTGTTCCGGCGCGCGCTTCTCGAAGCTGGCGAAAACTTCGCGTGGCCCGACGGTGCCGGTTTCGACATCGAAACTCAACCGGTAAATCTCATGGGCCTTGGTGTCGGCCCAATACATCGTGCGGCCGTCCGGGCTCCAGGCCAGGCCGTTGGACACGGTGATGCCGTCCTGGACCTGCTCGAACGCGCCGTTGCGCAGGCAGTAGAGCGCCGATTCCGGCTGACGCGCGTCGTCGATCGTGCCGACCCACAGCCGGCCCATCGCGTCGGCCTTGCCGTCATTGAACCGGCGCTTGGCGGCGTCATAGGGTGGATCGAGCAGCTTGTCGTACGCGCCGGTCGCCGGATCGAAGCGCCACAGGCCGTTGCGCTGCGGGATCAGCAGCTTCCCGTCGGGCAGCGGCACGACGCAGCCCGGCTCGTCGTTGAGCGGCCAGCGGGTCGGCGTGTCCGCGCCGTTGTCGAGCCGGAACAACGCCTTGCCCGGAATGTCGACGTAATAGAGGCATTGCTCCAGAGGGTGCCAGAACGGCGACTCCCCGAGCAGCGCCGGCGTCAGCGACGCGGGCTCAAGGCGGTAGAGGTCGTCCGAGGACGTCGTCGAAGCGGCATGGGGCTGTTGGCTCATGCCCCCATGCTATGCCCGTAACCCGACGAAACCGGATGACCCTGCCGGCGAACTGCCGGGACCGCGCCGGGACCGCGCCGGGACCGCGCCGGCGTCGTTCCGGACTCAGTCCAGATCGACCTTCAGGTAATGCGCGCCGGCGATCGGGTTGAAGTAGTACGGCGGGATCTCTTCGAACCCCAGGCTCTCGTACAGGTCCCGCGCAGCTTCCATGTCGTCCAGCGTGTCCAGCAGCATGCTGGAGTAGCCGGCGGTGGTGGCGCGATCGATCAGCGCCTGCGCCATCGTGCGTCCCAGGCCGAAGCGGCGGAACGCGGGCCGGATGAACAGGCGCTTCATCTCGCAGGCGTTGGCGTAGTCGGAATCGGTCATCGGCCGGAATCCGCCGCAACCCGCGATCTGGCCGTCGACCAGCGCCAGCAGCAGCGTGCCCTGCGGCGCGTCGTACTCGCCGGGCAGGGAAGCGAGTTCCTGGTCGAAGTTCTGGAAGTCCAGGTCGATGTCCAGGCTCTGCGCGTATTCGCGCATGATCACCCGCGCTTCTTCCCACAACAGGGGCGAATCGGGGCAGATCAGTCGTATCTCGGGCGTATCCACAGCGGGCGAGTGTAGCGAGACGGTTCCGGCGAGCAAGCGTCGCGTCTAGGGGCGCTCGTCAAGGACCGGCAGCAGGCCCGTGGGCCGCGAAGCCGGGCCGGGCCAGCAGTCGCTGGTACCAGGCCTCGACCGCCGGAAGATCCGCGTGCGCGATCGGCGCGGCGCGCCAGCGATGGGCGGACAGGCCGAGCACCACGTCGGCCAGCGTGAACGTCTCGCCGAGCACGAACGGACCGCCCGAGCGCACGAACTGGGCGTCCAGCATCGCCATGTGCCGGTTCCAGTTCGCCACGCTGGCGTCGATCGCCGCGGGGTCCTGGTGCTGCGCGCTCTTGCGCACGGTGCCCATGAACGCATAACGCCAGCTGTTGTTCAGTTCGCCGCCCTGCCAGTCCATCCACATCTCGACGAGCGCGCGCTGCCGGGGGTCGTCGGGCAGCAGGTCGACACGTCCCTCGCGATGTGCGAGGTAGCGGCAGATGCTGTTGCTCTCCCACATCGAGAACGATGCTTCGCGCTCGTCGACCCCGTCGATCAGCACCGGCATCATCGCGTTGGGGTTCAGCGCGCGGAAGGCTTCAGCCTTCACATCGCAGTCTTCGCGCTGCAGGTCCAGGCCCAGCTCGACGCCTGTCCACAACACCTTGCGGACGTTGATGGACGCCGCGCGTCCGAGCACGCGGAGTCCGCTCATGGGGATGTCGCGAAGCCGAGCACGACGCGCCGCGTCTTCGCTGACTTCTTTTCAATCTTGGTGACGACGACCGCGCCAATCTCCGACGTATTGGCGACGTGCGTGCCGCCGCAGGGCTGGAGGTCCACGCCGTCGATCTCCAGCAACCGGACACGGCCGGTGCCGCGCGGCGGCTGCACGCTCATGCTGCGCACGAGCGTCGGATTCGCGTCGAGGTCCTCGTCACTGATCCAGCGATGACCGACCGGATGCGCCTCGGCAACGAGCCGGGCGATGCCGGCCGTCAGCGCGTCCTTGTCGAGCGCATCGGTCATGTGGAAGTCGAGCCGGGCATACCCCGCAGTGATCGAGCAGCCGTCGACCGGATGCGGCACGAGCGCGCACAGCAGGTGCGTCGCCGTGTGGAAGCGCATGTGGGCATGACGACGCGTCCAGTCGATGCGCGCCGTCACCGGCGTGCCGGCGTCGAGTCCGCTCAGGTCCTGGTCCGGCGCGGGTAGATGCAGGATCTCGCCGCCTTCGCCTTTGCGGGTGTCGGCGATGAGCAGCTCGCGTCCGCCGGGCAGCGTCAGCGTGCCGGCGTCGCCGGCCTGCCCGCCGCCTTGCGGATAGAACACCGTGCGGTCCAGCAGCAGGCCGCGTTCGTCGGCGCGCAGCAGCGTCGCGTCGCACTCGCGCAGCTGCGCATCCTCGCGGAACAGATCCAGCGTACTCATCGAGTCCTTGTCGTCAGTTCAACGGGCGGCCGGCAGGACATCGTCCAGGTCGCCCGACTGCGTCGGCGCATCGGACAAGGTCCCTTCGATCGCCTCCAGCTCGACCGTGCCCTTGGGCGTCGAGAGCTGCGCGCGCAGACCGTCGCGGGCCTCGAAGCCGAGCAGATGCACGCCGCTCTCGGGCAGCTTGTCGGTCGGATGGGCGTCGCCCTTCCATTCGATGGGCACCGGCAGGCCTTCCTTGCGCAGCCGGCGGCCGTCCTCGCGCAGCGCGATGCGCCAGCTCAGGTCGCCGCGGGCGGCCTCCACCGCCTCGCCGGCGTCGACGCCCTCGCCCGACCAGGTCGCCAACGTCGCGTCCAGGCTGGACACGCGCGCGACCCAGTGCAGCAGCGACGGGCCGTCCTCCTTCAGACGCTCGCGCACGGCGGGCTGGTCCAGGTCGAACCAGCGCGGCCGTCCCGGATCCGGCGCTTCCGGGTCGATCGCGATGATCTCCAGGTAGCAGCGCGGATAGGTCGGCGGCCCGCTGATGTTGAGCAGCAGGTTGTGCGTGCCCATCAGCGCATGGCGCCCACCGGGTTGAGGCGACACGCCGAGGACGCGCTCGCACCAGGCGCGGCCCTCTTCCAGGGTGTTCGCGGCGACGACGAGATGATCGACTTCCATGCTCATGGCTTCACAACCTCACCTGACCGTGGATCAATGGCGTGACATCGCCGCCAATCCAGCAATGTCCGCCCTCTTTCGCCACATGCACCCGGCCGGCACGCCCGAGGGCGGCGCCCTGGGCGGCCACGTAGCTGTCGGGCGCCAGACCGGCGCCTTGCAGCCATAGTGCCAGACCCGCGTTGAGGCTGCCCGTCACCGGGTCTTCAGCGGGACCGAGACCGGGCACGAAGGCCCGCACCTCGAATTGCAGCGGCGAGCCCGCAGGATAAGCGCCAACGACGCCCAGCTTGAGTCGCCCCATGGACACGTAGTCCGGTTCGATGGCGAGGACCGCCTCGGCCGAAGCCAGGCGCGCCGCCATCCAGTCCGGGCCGTTATTCACCCAGACGACGTCCAGCAGGTCGGCGTCAGGGACGCGCAGCGCACGGGCCACCTGGTCGCGCAACGCCGGTTCGACCGGGCCTTCGCGCCGCAGCGGCGGCGCGGCGAAGGCCAGCCGCGTGCCGTCGCGGCGGATGCACACCAGGCCGATGGCGCATTCCTGGACCACCTCGCCGGGCCGCTTCGGATCGCCGCCGGAGGACAGCCACGCATGGCAGGAACCCAGCGTCGGATGCCCCGCGAAGGGCAGCTCGCCGCCCGGCGTGAAGATGCGGACGCGGTAGTCCGCGTCCGGATGCGTCGGCGGCAGCAGGAAGGTCGTTTCGGAGAGATTCGTCCACTCGGCGAACTTCGCCATCGTGGCGTCGTCCAGGCCGGCGCCGTCGATGACGACGGCCAGCGGGTTGCCCTTCAACGCCTCGGCGGTGAAGACATCGACTTGAACGAAGCGGCGGAGTTCGGACATGGGAAACCTCGGGAAACTCGAGAGACTCGGAAAAGCAAGGCGAGTCGATCCGTTCCGCCTGACGGGGCGGTGACGGGTGACGGGAACAGGGGACAAGCCCCGACCCCGGGCGGGGTCGGTATCGATGCCCGTGCGGGTACCGATGACGGCTCGTCGATCAGGGCGCCGTTTCGGCCGTGGTCAGCGCGAGCGCCTCGTGCAGCACGCGACCCAGCTTGTCGACGCCTTCGGCGATCAGGTCGGGCGTGAGCGTCACGAAGGACAGCCGCAGCGTGCGCGTGTCCGGCTGGTGCGCGTAGAACGCGGCGCCGGGGACGTAGGCGATGCCGGCGTCGACCGCGCGGGGCAGCAGCGCCATCGCGTCCAGGCCTTCGGGCAGGCGGATCCAGAAGAACATGCCGCCTTCCGGGGTCTGCCACTCGCAGCCGGGCGGCAGCGCCGTTTCCAGCGCCTTGGCCATCGCGTCGCGGTTGGCCTTGTAGCGGGCGCGGATCTTGGGCACATGCTCGTCCAGGAAGCCGCCCTTGATGACCTCATGCACCACGCGCTGGTTGAAGCCCGGGGTGTGCAGGTCGGCGGCCTGCTTGGCCTGCAGCAGCTTCGGATAGAGCTCGGTCGGCGCGACGATGTAGCCCAGGCGGAAACCCGGCGTCAGCACCTTGGAGAACGAGCCCAGGTAGATGCTGCCTTCCGGCCACAGCGAACTGAGCGAGGCCGGCGGCGCCTGGTCGAACCACAGGTCGCCGTAGGGGTTGTCCTCGACGATGGGGACGCCGGCCTTGCGGGCGGCGGCGACCACGGCCTGGCGGCGTTCCAGGCTCATCACGCGGCCGGTGGGGTTCTGGTAGTTCGGCAGCAGATACGCGAAGCGCGTGCCCGGCGCGTCGTGCGGCAGCGCCTCGATGGCCGACGGCAGCGGACCCTGGTCGTCGCTGGCGAGGCTGGCGAAGATCGGCTCGTACGGCGTGAACGCCTGCAGCGCGCCGAGGTAGGTCGGCGTCTCGACCGCGACGGGCGCGCCCGAATCGCACAGCAGCTTGCCCACCAGGTCCAGGCCCTGCTGGGATCCGCTGGTGATCAGCACCTGGTCCGGCGAGGCGTTGATCCCCAGCGTCGCGACCTTGGCCGCGACCCACTCGCGCAGCGGCGCGAAGCCCTCGCTGGCGGCGTACTGCAGCGCCTCCTTGGCGTTGTTCGTCAGCACGCGGTCACAGGCCGTCTTGATCGCGTCGACCGGGAACGTGTCCGCGCTGGGCAGGCCGCCGGCCATGGACAGGATGCCCGGCTTCTCGGTGACCTTCAGGATCTCTCGGATGATGGACGGATTCATGCGCGCCGCGCGGCGGGCCTGCGTCCAGGGACTGCGGTTCATGGGGGTTGTCTCCGGTTGAGCGGACCAGTCTAAGGGGTCGACCAGCACAGCACCAATACACTGCGCCATACCACCGCATGATCTGTATCGGCATGGACACCAGCACAGCCCACGGCAGCATGAGCGCTCCCAACAGCGCGAATGTCGCGCCGGTCGCCCTCTCCCGCAACGCCAGCCAGCCGCTCGCGCAGCAGCTGGCACAGCGCTTCGCGGCGCGGATCCAGCAGCGGCTGCTGCTGCCGGGGGCGCGGCTGCCCTCGGTGCGGGACTGCGCGCGGCATCACGGCGTCAGTCCGTACACGGTGGTGGCGGCCTATGACCAGCTGCTCGCGCAGGGCCTGCTGGAGGCGCGGAAGAAGCGAGGGTTTTTCGTTCGCGAAACCCGGCTGCCCGCGCCCCGGGCGCCGCTCGCCCATGACGTCGCTCCGGCGCCACTCCCGCCGCCGGTCGACGCGAGTGCGCTGATCCGCGGCATGTTCCAGGCGGATGCGCGGCGTTCGCCGGGCCTGGGCACGCTGCCGGCGGAATGGCTGGATCTCGGGTTGCTGCAGTCGACCCTGCGCCGGCTCGCCGCGAACGCGGACGACGCGCTGCTATCCGGCTACGGCGAGCCGCTTGGCGATGAGCGCCTGCGGCGCGCGCTATCGCGCCGGCTGCTCGACATCGCCGTCCAGGCCGCGCCGGACCAGATCATGAGCACCGTCGGCGCGACGCACGGCCTGGACCTGATCACCCGGGCCTTCCTGGAGCCCGGCGACGCCGTGCTGGTGGACGACCCGGGCTGGGCGATCGAATACGCGCGGCTGTCGCAGGCCGGCATGCGGCTGCTGCCGGTGCCGCGCGGCGCCCACGGACCGGACATGGCGGTGATGCGCCGGCTGATCGAGGAACACCGGCCGCGCATGTACGTGACGGTGTCGGTGCTGCACAACCCGACCGGCGCGACGCTGGACCTGGCGCATGCGCACCAGGTGCTGCAGCTGGCGCACGAGCACGACCTGCTGATCGTCGAGGACGACACCTACGCGCTGTTCGCGCCCAACCACGCGCCGCGGCTGGCGGCGCTCGACCAGCTGAGGCGCACGATCTACGTCTCCGGTTTCTCGAAGATGCTGTCGCCGGCGTGGCGCGTCGGTTTCGTCGCGGCGAGCCCCGACCGCATGGCGCGCCTGACCGACCTGAAGCTGCTGGCGTCGCTGACGACCAGCCCGCTGATGGACCGCGCGGTCGCGCTGTGCCTGGAGCAGGGCCTGCTGCGCAAGCATGCCGAGCGGATCGCGGCGCAGCTGGTCTCCGCGCGTCAGCGCTGCGTGCGGCTGGCCGAGGAAGCCGGCTGCCGCTTTGCCGCGACGCCCGCCGGCCTGTTCGGCTGGGTCGACGTGGGTGCCGACACCGAGCGCCTCGCGCCCGTGATGATGGACCAGGGCTGGCTGATCGCGCCCGGCATCCTGTTCAGCCCGACGCGCACGCCGGGCACGCTGATGCGGATCAACTTCGCGACCTCGCAGGATCCGAAGTTCTGGCACGCGCTGGAGCGGGCGCGCGAGGCGCTCAAGCGCTGATTCGCTGAGGTGCCGGCACTAAGATCCGCAGTCATGACGACCCTCAACGCCTCCTCCCCCGTCGACCTCGGTGCCGCGCTGGCCGAGGCCTGGACCCACGACACCCTGCTCGATGACGCCGCGTGGTCGCTGCCCGACGAGGCCGCCGCCTATGTGGCGCAGGCCGAACTGGCCAAGCGGCTCGACTGGCTGTCGCCCGGCCGGGCGCAGTTCTGGAAGTGCGGCGGCTCGTCGCGCGAAGGCGCGCTGGGCAGCTCGCCGCTGCCGCCTCAACGCGCACGCGAGGTGCGCGGACTGCGCAACGGCGGCGATTTCAGCGAGTTCGCGCTGGTCGGCGCGGAGGCCGAGATCGCGCTGCGACTCGGTCAAGACGTGACCCCGGAGATGGCGGCGGCGCTGGTCGCCGGCAAGGCCGAGCACCTGATCGACGCGATGTGCGTCGCGGTGGAATGGCTGGGCTCGCGCTGGCAGCGCGGCCTGGCGGCGGACAACACGCTGCGCCTGGCCGACGCCCAGACACACGGCGCGCTGGCGCTGGGACCGTGGCAGGCGTGGAAGCCCGGTCACGACTGGGCGAACCAGCCCTGCGAACTGATCGTCGAGGGTCAGGCGCCCATGGGCGGCGTCGGCGGACACGGCCTGAACGACCCGGCGTGGGTCGTCGCCGGCTGGCTGCAGACCGCGACGCGCGGCGGGCTGACGGTGCCGGCGGGCAGCGTCGTCACGACGGGCTCGTGGCGCGTCGCGACGAAGATCGCCAAGGGGGCGACGGTCACCGCCCGCTACGACGGATTGGGCGAGTTGACCGTCCGGGCCTGACGGCTCCGGCCGGTTTCTCCCAAGGCCGTCCGCCGCTCATCTGCTCATCCGCTCAGCCGCTCCCGCCACTGGCGGGGCCACGGACTACCGGACCCCGCCGACGCGCAGGAGGCATGACACCCGGGTCTTGCGCGACGAGCCAGGCCCGGTTCGCGTGAGCCAGGCGGGCCGACACCTGCTGCATCCGGGACCCCACGGCCACGAGTGACTGCGAGGGCGCCCGGCCGAGCGTGGCCTGAGCGCACAGGTCCCGCCGCCGTCCCGTAGCAGGACTCGGGTCCGATGAGGAGGACGACGACGCCCCACCCGGCTGATCGGGGACGAGGCAAGACGCGGAAAAGGCCAAGGGAGAAGGGAGCGGCAACATGCGGCACCGTGGTCGTATGGAAAGGTCGCTGTGTCGGCGCTTCCACAAGGCCGGTTCAGGCGCCGCCGCCGGACGGCACCGGCCTCACTTCCCGTCCAGCTCTTCCCAGCGCGTCATCAGCGTCAGCAGCTCGTCGTCGATCTCGGCGGCGCGGTTGGTGACTTCGGTGATGCGGCCCGCGCCCTGCTGGTACAGCTCGGTGCTGTTGAGCAAGGCCTGCAGGTGCTTCTGCTCGGTCTCGAGCGCGCCGATCTGCTTGGGGATCTCGTCCAGCTCGCGCTGTTCCTTGTAGCTGAGCTTGCGCCTGGTCGCCACCGCCGGTGCCGGCGCTGGTGCCGGAGCGGGTGCCGGCGTGGGCGCCGCGGCTGGGGTCTGGCGCGCCCGGATCTCGGCGGCGCGCTGCGACTGCTGCAGCCAGTCCTCGATGTCGCCTTCGTACTCGCGCCACTTGCCCGCGCCTTCGCTGACGATGGTCGAGGTCACGACGTTGTCCAGGAAGCGCCGGTCATGGCTGACCAGGAACACGGTGCCGTCGTATTCGGCCAGCAGTTCCTCGAGCAGTTCCAGCGTCTCGATGTCCAGGTCGTTGGTCGGTTCGTCCAGCACCAGCACGTTGGCCGGCCGCGCGAACAGGCGCGCCAGCAGCAGCCGGTTGCGTTCGCCGCCGGACAGGCTGGACACCGGCGATTCCGCGCGCGCCGGCGAGAACAGGAAGTCGCTCAGGTAGCTCTTGACGTGCTTGCGCTGGTTGCCGATCTCGATCCACTCGCTGCCCGGGCTGATCGTGTCGGCCAGCGTCGCGTTGAGGTTGAGCGCGTCGCGCATCTGGTCGAAGTAGGCGACCGTCATCTTGGTGCCCAGGCGCACTTCGCCGCTGTCGGGCGCCAGTTCGCCGAGGATCATCTTCAGCAGCGTCGTCTTGCCGGCGCCGTTCGCGCCGATCAGGCCGACCTTGTCGCCGCGCAGGATGGTGCCGCTGAAGTTGTCGACGATCACGCGGTCGCCGAAGCGCTTGGAGACGTTCTCCAGCTCCGCCACGATCTTGCCGCTCGAATCGCCGGTGGCGACGTCCAGCCGCACCTTGCCCTGCACGTCGCGGCGGGCCTGGCGTTCGTTGCGCATCTCGTGCAGGCGCTGCACGCGGGCGACGCTGCGGGTGCGGCGCGCCTCGACGCCCTTGCGGATCCAGACCTCTTCCTGGGCCAGCAGCTTGTCGAAGCGGGCGTTGGCCAGCGCCTCGTTCTCGATCTCATAGGCCTTGGACGCCTGGAAGGCGGCGAAGTTGCCGGGATAACCGCGCAGTTGGCCGCGGTCGAGTTCGACGATACGGTTGGCGACGTTGTCCAGGAACGCGCGATCGTGGGTGATCAGCAGCAGCGAGCCCTTGAAGCCGTTCAGCAGCTCCTCCAGCCAGCGGATGGCGTCGAGGTCCAGATGGTTGGTCGGTTCGTCGAGCAGCAGCACGTCCGGCTGCGCGACCAGGGCGCGGGCCAGCGCGACGCGCTTCTTCAACCCGCCGGAGAGTTCGCCGATCTTGCGCGAGCCGTCCAGGTCAAGGCGGTGCAGCGTCTCGTCGACGCGCTGCTCCCAGTTCCAGGCACCGATCTGCTCGATGCGCACCGGCACCCAGCCGAGGTCGTCGTTCTCGTCGTGAGCCTCATAACGTTCGCGCAGCGCCTTGGCTTCGGCGACGCCTTCGCTGACGACGTCGAAGATCGTCGCCTCGGGGCGCAGCTCGGGTTCCTGCGGCACGTAGACGCTGGTCAGGCCCTTTTCGAGCTGCAGCAGCCCGTCGTCGAGCTTCTCGATGCCCGCGAGGACCTTCAGCATCGAGGACTTGCCGGTCCCGTTGCGACCGATCAGGCCGACGCGGTCGCCGGTTTCGAGGGAGAAATTGGCGCCGTCGAGCAGCGGCACGTGGCCGAAGGCGAGGTGGGCGTTGGAGAGGGAAAGGACAGCCATGGGGGCGATTGTCCTCGATGGCGCGAAGGGCCTCCGCACTTCCGCCGCCGCTGGCCCTCACCCCTGCCCTCTCCCGCAAGCGGGAGAGGGAGTAACAGGTCAGACCCAGACGCGATAGGCCCAGAACGCTTCGTCCTGCGCGACGCGGCGGCGCAGCTCCTCGGGGCTGAAGCCGCTGAGCCGGCGGGTCTCGCGGCACAGGTGCGCCTGGTCGGCATAGCCGTGGTCCTGCGCCAGCGCGCTCCAGATCACGGCGCCCTCGTCCTCGTCGAGCTTGCGCACCTGCTGGAAGGCGGCCTCGGCGCGGCTGACGACACGCAGCGCGCGCAGGCTCTGGCCGCTCCATTGCTTGATGCGACGTTCCGCCTGCCGGACGCTGCGACCATGACCCGCCGCGATCGCGCGCAGCGCCAGGTGTTGTATCCAGCCGCCGTAACCGCGCGGGGGTGGATCCTCCGACAACACCTCGTCGCGCACGGCGCGCCAGCGCGGCAGGAGGAAGTCCTCCAGCGTGCGGCGGGCCTCCTGCTCGTCGCGGCAGCTCAGCATCGCGGCATCGAGCGCGCGCCACGCCGGATCGTCGATGAACGACAAAGGCAGCATGCGGTCCTTGAGCAGCGCGAGATCGATGCCCGTCATGGCCCGCAGCGCCTCCGGCCGGATCGCGACCATGAACACCCGGCAGTCGGGCGTCGCCTGGAAGCGCTTGGGGCCGCCACGCGGACCGCCGATGACGCTGGCGGGAAGCCATGGCTCTGCGTCACCATCGCCTTCGCCATCGCCGGCATCCTGCATCCCGACGTCCAGTTCCCGTACGCGCCCGCTCAAGGTCCAGCTTAGGCCGCACAGCGGCGTCGCGGGAAACCAGCTCTGGCATTGCGCGTCGGTCAAGGTCTCGCCTTGCGAGGATGCCGCTGACAGGTCCCGCCAGAGACAGGCGTAGAGGCAGCCCTCCAGCGCGCGAGGCGGAATGTGCAGGCGGGCGACGGTGCCGGGATGCAGGGGAGCGTCCATGCGTCGCAGTCTAGGCGCCCTTCTTACTCCCTCTCCCGCTTGCGGGAGAGGGTGGGGGGTGAGGACCGGCGGCGGGGGAAGTACGAGCCCGGACGATGTCGCTTCGATTCAAGACGCCCACGAGCGGCGCACGAATCATGCGACCTCATGAGCCACGTCCTTGCGATCCCCGACACCGTGCCAGGTCCACGTCCGCGCTGGGCCGGTCTGCCCGAAGTCCTGTCCATGCGCCGCGACTACCTCGGCCACATGCGACGGCTGCACGAGCGCTACGGCGACGTCGTCCACCAGCGGCTGCTGGGCCTGGACGACTTCAACTTCTTCCATCCCGACCACGTCCGCGAACTGCTGATCGCCGGCCACGACGGAATGATCCGCTGGGAACGCGCGACGCAGGTCTTCGCCGACGCGCACGGCCAGAGCGTGCTCGTCGCCGAAGGACCGGCATGGCAGCGGCAGCGCAAGCTGCTGCAACCAGGCTTCGCGCCGCAGCGTGTGCAGGGCTTCCTGCCCTTGATGGTGGACGCCGCCCATCGGGCGCTGAACCGCCTGCCCGACGCGGCCGCGGGCGACACGGGAACGGCGCGCGGCATCGGTGGCGTCGATCGCGCCGGTGTCGTCGACATCGACTTCGAGCAGCTCATGACGCTGCTGACGATGGACGTGATCCTGCGCACGCTGTTCTCGACCGGCGACGGCGAGGCCGTCGTCGCCGAGGCGTCCTGGGCGGTGCACGAGCTCGGCAAGGTCGCGATGGGCGAGATGTACGTGCCGGCCAGCGCGCCGCTGTGGGCCCCTTGGAAGCGCGGCAAGCGCCGCGCGTTGCGCGCGCTGGACACGCTGATCGGCGGCCATCTCGCCGCACGTCGCGATTGCGCCTCACGCGGCGAGCCGTCGCCCGACGACCTGCTCGCGATGCTGATGTCGCTGCGCGACGCCGATGGCGCGGCGCTGGACGACACGGCGCTGCGCGACGAATGCATGACGACCTTCCTGGCCGGCCACGAGACCAGCGCGGCCGCGCTGACCTGGTGGGGCTGGTGCATGGCCGCGCATCCGGAGGCACAGCAGCGTGCGGCCGACGAAGTCGACGCCGTGCTCGGCGGCCGGCCGCCGACGGCGGCGGACCTGACGCGGCTGCCATGGCTGAGCCTGTGCATCAAGGAGACGCTGCGCCTCTACCCGCCGGCGCCGGCACTGTTCACGCGCCAGCTGACCGGCGAGCTGGAAATCGCCGGCCTGCGGCTCCCGCGCGGCGCGATGCTGCGGCTGACGCCGGGCGTGATCCAGCGCGATGCCCGCTGGTTCGACGAACCGGATGCCTTCCGCCCGGAGCGCTTCGATCCCGCGTCCGGGCATCGCGAGATCCCGCGCGGCGCCTGGATGCCGTTCGGCGCGGGACCGCGGGTGTGCCTCGGCAGTCACTTCGCGCTGATGGAGATCACGCTGATCGCGGCGATGGTGCTGCAACGCCATCGGCTCGCGCCGGTGCCCGATGCACCGCCGCCGTCGCCGGTGCTCAACATCACGCTGCGGCCGGCGACGTCATTGCGGCTGCGGCTGCTGCCGCGCTGAATCTTTTATTCGTGGACGCCGGTCGCCGCGCCCCGTAGCGTCGCGGCATGACCGCGCCACGTCCCCACGACAGCCGTCGCCGAGACCACGGGCTCGGCCCAGGCCTCAGCCGAAACCGCAGCAGCACCAGCAGCAGCCAAAGCCGCTCACGACAACTGGCCTTCCGAGATCGTCTCGGTCAGCCGCACGAAGCTTCCGTCGGACAGCTGGAAGCGCACCCAGCGCATCCGGCTCGGGACGATCGGCATGTCCTGCTCCACCGAGGCGCCGGTGTCGAACTCGACCGCGCCGGGCGCCGGCTCGTACCAGCCGAGCGCGTCGAGCCGCGCTTCCTGCGCGACGATCTCCGGCGTCGCATAGCACCACAGCGCGCGTCCGATCAATTCGGAGCGTGGCAGACGGCAATGGCGCTCGCGTCCGCGCGACATCGCCAGCAGACGATGGCTGAGATCGCAGATCAGATGCACCGCGCCGGGTGCGCGCTCGACCAGGTGGCCCAGCTCGAAGTCGGCGGCGCTGTCCAGCCGCGCGGCCATCAGCCGGCGCAGGGTCTGCTGCTCGTCGAGCGAGGGCGCGGCCATCCCCGATTCCCAACGCGATACCGTCGTCTGCGACACCCCCAGCTCGGCCGCCACGCTCCCCTGCTTCAGACGGCGCAATGTGCGCCACAGGCGCAGGCTTCGTCCGAGCTGGCGGGCATCGCAGGAGAGCAGCGGCGAGTCGTTCATGGTGCGGCGGCGGGCAATCGGAAGGACGAAGGATCGATGTCGATGTCGATGTCGATGTCGATGTCGATGTCGATGTCGATGTCGATGTCGATGTCGATGTCGATGTCGATGTTCAGGGCGATCGGCACCGTAGGACCGAAGTGAGGATTTTGCTGTACTACCTCTGCGGCGTGTTCGCCGCGGCCCAATTGGGCAAGCTGGCCGCGCTGTCGCCGCCGATCGCGCGTGAGCTCCAGCTCGGACTGGCCGCGATGGCGGCGTTGACCTCGCTGCTCGAGGTTTGCGGCGCCACGCTGGGCGGCGCGGCGGGTCGCTGGCTACCGCGACTCGGGCTCAAGCGCGCGTTGGCTGCAGCGGTGCTGGCGCTCGCCGTCGGCTCAGCCGCGGCGGGATTCGCCCACGGCCTGGCCCTGCTCGCGCTGGCGCGGCTGGTCGAGAGCCTCGGTTATCTCGCCATCGTGGTCGCCGCGCCCGTGCTGATCGCCCGCGCCGCCGACGGCCGTCGCCAGGCCGCCGCAATGGCGCTCTGGAGCACCTTCCTCCCGGTGGGCATGGCGATCGGCGCGTGGGCCTATGCGCATGCGGCGGGCTGGGCCGGCTGGCGGCCCGCGCAGGCGCTGAGCGTCGCGGGCGGCGTCCTGCTGTGGATCGGTCTGTGGACCGTCCGTGTGGACGACGACCCGCACGCCGTCGAGTCCCGCCATCCTCCGGGACCGACGGGCACGCTGCTCTGGGCGCTGGTCGCGGCCTTCGGCGCGTATGCGATCGCCGAGGTCGGTCTGCTCGCGCTGCTGCCCAGCCTGCTCACGCAAGGCGGCATGCCCTTGAGCGCGGCAGGCACCTGGACCGCCGCGGCGGCGCTGGCCAACGTGCCCGCCAGCGCTCTCGGCGCCTGGCTGCTGCGACGACACGGCGCGCTGTCACGATCGATCGCCGTCGGCATGGCGGTGTCGCTGGGCGCGTCGGGGCTGCTCTACCTCGGCGTGATGCGGGACGCAGGCGACGCGTCCTGGCAAGCGATGCTCGCCATCTGCATCAACGCGGCCTCGGGCGTGTTCCCGAGCCTGGTCTTCGCGCTGCTGCCGCTGGCCGCGCGCACGCCGGAGCGCCTGTCGCTCGCCAGCGGTCGCCTCACGCAGTTTGGCGCTTCGGGCGCGCTGCTGGGGCCGCCGCTGATGGGCACGGTCGTCGAGCGCTGGGGGTGGAGTGCGGCGGGCGGTCTGGCGCTCGCGCTCTCGCTGCTGGCGATCCCGCTGGCGCTCTTCGCCTGGCGACGCCTCGCTCAATCGTCCGACGAGAAACCGGACGCCGCCACGATCGGTCCCCACTGCGTGCGTTCGGCGGCGAGGCGGCGCGCGTAGTCCGCCGGCGCCATGGCCAACGGCTCGCAACCGAGCTTGGCCAGGCCCTCGACGACCTGCTTCTCGCGGCGCGCGACGCGGACCAGGTCGTAGACCTTGTCGACGACGGCGGCCGGCGTCTTCGGCGGCAGGAACAGGCCGTAGGTCTCGACGCCGATGATGCCCTTGAAGCCCTGCTCGGCGAAGGTGGGCACTTCCGGGGCGAAGCGCGAGCGCTCGTGGTCGGTGACGCCGAGGATGCGCACGCGGCCGCCGGCGACAAAAGGCAGCAGGTCGCCCAGGAGGAAGCAGCCCGAGGCGATCTGCCCGCCCATCAGGTCCTGCAGGCCGGGCGCGGCGCCGCGGTACGGCACGTGCGTCAGCGGGATGCCGGCGGCGCGCTTGAACTGGTCGCCGAGGAAATGCGGCATCGCGCCGGCCGCGGGCGAGGCGTAGGACGACTGCTCCGGATGCGCCTTGGCCCAGGCGGCGAAATCGCCCATCGTCTTCACCGTCGCCGGCACCATCGGCCCGACGCCGAAGCCGCAGGTCGCGTTGGCCATCGGGGAGACCGCGATCGCGTCGGTCTCCGGCTTGTAGGCCAGCTTGCGGTAGACGTGCGGATAAATCGTGAACATCGAGGACGGGCTCACCAGCATCGTGCCCCCGTCGGGCGGCGCGTCGCGCAGCGCGGTCACCGCGAGCCGGCCGCCGGCGCCGACGCGCTGCTCGACCAGGACGTTCTCCGCGAGGCGCCCGCGCCAGGCTTCGGCGAGGCGCCGCGCGCTGACGTCCACCGAGCCGCCGGCGGGGAAGCCGACGAGGATGCGCGGCATCGCCGCGGTCTGCGCGCGCAGCGGTCCGGCGAGGCCGGCCATCGCCGCGCCGAGCAGCAGGCCCGCGTCGCGGCGGGTGAGCTTCCGATCGAGGTCGTTCATCGCTTGTCTCCGTCGTTGTTGTGCGTCGTTGTTTTCCGTCGTCGCTGTCTGTCGTCGCCAGTCGGCGTCATGCGTCGTTCTTGTCCGTGATCGTCGCGGCGATCTCCGCCAGGCGTTCCAGGTCCGCCTTCAGGCGCGCGGCGCGTTCGCCGAGTCCACTCATCAGGCGCGCGTCATGCACGCGCACGCGGCGCTCCAGCACCGTGAGCTGACGCTTGCCCGCCGCCGTCAGGAACAGCCCCCAGCGGCGCGCATCTTCCGCATCGTCGCGCCGTTCCATCCAGCCGCGGTCGGTGAGCCAGTCCGTCAATCGCAGCGCGCCGCTGCGATGCAATCCCATCGCCTGCGCGAGCAGCCCCTGCCGCATGCCCGGATTGCGTCCGACAAGCACCAGCGCGGCGAAGCGCTGCGGGCTGACGTCGAGTTCCGCGGTCGCGCGGTAGAAGTCCAGGTAGAGCGCGTTCTGAGCGCGCCGCAACGCGTAGCCGAGCAGGTCGTCGAGGACGCCGTAATCCAGCCCGGGCACAGGCAGCAAGGGCGCTTCCGGCGGGTCGGGAACGGCATTCGACGGCTTGGATCGGCTCATCGGCATCAGCTTAGGTACTGTTGCATAGCGCAACTATCTCGCTTACCCTGACTCGATCGGACCGGCACGGTCGCTCGCCCGCCGGGGCCGCACCACATCACCTTCCACGACGCCTGGAGATCCCCATGGCCCTCGATATCCTGATCGCCGGCGGCGGCATCGGCGGACTGGCCGCGGCGCTGGCGCTGCAGCGCGACGGCCACCGCGTGACCGTCTGCGAAGCCACGGCGGAACTCAAGCCGCTGGGCGTGGGCATCAACCTGCTGCCGCATGCGGTGGCCGTGCTCGACGGACTGGGGCTGATGCCGGCGCTGCAGGCGATGGCCGTGCCGACCTCGGCGCTGATCTTCGCCAACCGGCACGGACAGACCATCTACGAGGACCGCCGCGGACTGGCCGGCGGCTACAGCCACCCGCAGTTCAGCGTGCATCGCGGCGAGCTGCAGCTGATGCTCTGGCGCGAAGCCGCGGCGAGGCTCGGCGCCGAACGCGTTCTCAGCGGCTGGCGCACCACGGGTGCGCGCAACGATGGCGACGGCGTCATCGTGCACGGGACCGACGCGAGCGGCAAGCCGGTCGAGCGACGCGCGGATCTGCTGATCGCGGCGGACGGCATCCACTCGGCGATCCGCCGTCAGTTCCATCCCGACGAGGGCGCGCCGCGCTGGAACGGGATGATGATGTGGCGCGGCACCTCGCTGACGACGCCCTTCCTCGACGGTTGCACGATGGTGCAGGCGGGCCACCGCCGCGCGAAGTTCGTCGTCTACCCGATCGCGCCGCCGCGACCGGACGGCTTGCAGCTGATCAACTGGATCTGCGACCGCCGCCTGCGCGAGGATGGTCTCGGCGGCGGCCTCACCGCGCCCGGTCGCGAGGACTGGAACAAGCCCGGCTCCATCGACGATCTGCTGCCGACCTTCGGCGGCTGGCGCTTCCCATGGCTGGACGTGCCGGGCGTGATCGGCGGCGCGACGCAGCTGCTGGAATGGCCGATGGTCGACCGCGACCCGTTGCCGAGCTGGCGGCATGGCCGCATCACGCTGCTCGGCGACGCGGCGCATCCGATGTACCCGATCGGCTCGAACGGCGCGACGCAGGCGATCCTCGACGCCGAAGCGATCGCACGGGCATTGCGCGAGGAGGCACGGGTGGAGACGGCGCTCGATCACTACGAGGCCGAGCGCCGCCCCATGTGCGCGCGCATCGTCGAGCTGAACCGGCAGGAGGGGCTGGACTACATCCTCGACATGGTCGAGGAACGCGCGCCGGACGGTTTCGGCCGGCTGGCGGATGTGATCGATCCGGCGGAGGTGGATGCGTTCGTCAAGCGCTACAAGGCGGCGGCGGGGCATCGCCAGACGGCGGTGGCGCACGAGCCGCCAGAGGCATCTCCGGCGCCCGCGCCGTAGCATCCGGAACCGCCCTGCTCATCTCGGTCACCCAGTCTCCTTGGATCGGGGACTGCGCCTGGATTTCATGCCGATTGAGGTGAGAGACGTCAGGCGACTCACCTCGAGATGGCCGTCGAAGAACGCCTGGCCGAGTTGGCCACGCTGACTGCCCACTGGAACGATGACGGGGCGCCGCCCATCTCTGCATTGGCACTGGAGTTCACTCGTCCGCCCACCCCGTCCTCAACCACCTCGCCCAATCCTCCCGCCCATTCCTTGAAGCGATGCTCGCCATCGCTTCATGGTCGTACGGCACGCTGATGGACTCGGTCATCCAGCCCTGCGCAGTCCGCGCCACGATCGCGTAGCGCGCATCGGGGGAGCCGTTCTCCGCGACATAGCAGATCGGATGGTCGTCGTCCCACGCTTGCAGTCCGACGCTGCCGGGATTCACCAGCCACTGTCCTCGCGCGCTGCGCAGCACGCGCGGGACGTGCGTGTGGCCGCAGCAGACCAACATGGATGCCTGCTCGCCGAGCCGATCGGCGATCTCCGAGGCGGACGCCATCCGCAATCGCGGACCGTCCTGCGTGTCGAGGAAATACTCGATGTCGCTGCGCGGCGTGCCATGGGAGAGGAACACCTCATCGGTCAACTGCATCGTCCTAGGCAGCTTGCGGAGCCACGCCAACTCCGGCTCGCCCAGACGCTCACGCGCGAAGCGATCCGACGCGCCGCCCGGTTTCTCCGCCGTGATCGCGAGCAACTGCCGCTCGTGGTTGCCGGCGATCGTCGGCCAGTCTTGCGCCATCAGGTACTGCGCCGTCTCCAACGGCTGCAGCGGCCCGGACAGGATGTCGCCCAGGTTCACGATCTGATCGACGCCTCGTCGCCGCGCATCGGCCGCGACGGCCTCCAGCGCGAGCAGGTTGCCGTGGATGTCGGACAGCAAGGCGATGCGCATGGCGGCCTCGTGAGTGGCAGCGCAACGGCGCCTGATCGAGCGTTCAGCCCGCCAGCTGCCGCGCGTGATGCATCAGATGATCGTCGATCACCGTCGCGATGAAGTAGTAGCCGTGGTCGTAGCCGTCATGGCGGCGCAGCGTCAACGGCTGGCCGATCGAGGCGCACGCCGACTCCAGCGCTTCAGGACACAGCTGCTCGACGAGGAACTTGTCCGCCAGGCCCTGGTCGACCAGGATGCCGTGCGGATAAGGCGCGCGCTCCTGTGCCTGGAACAGCGCGCTCGCGTCATGCGCGGGCCAGGCGTCGCGGTCCTCGCCCAGGTAGCCGGTGAACGCCTTCACGCCCCAGGGGCAGCGGCTCGGCGCCGCGATCGGCGCGATCGCCGACACGGACGCGAACGCGCCCGGATGCCGCAGCGCCAGCGTCAGCGCGCCGTGGCCGCCCATCGAGTGCCCCGCGATGCCCGTCTTCGTCGCGTCCAGCCCCAGCGACGTCTGCACCTGCGGGATCAGCTCCCGCATCAGGTAGCTCTCCATCCGCCAGTGCGTCGCCCACGGCGCCTGCGTCGCGTCGAGGTAGAACCCCGCCGCGACACCGAAGTCCCACGACGCCGTCGCGCCCGGCAGCGCGCTCACCGCCTCGCCGCGCGGACTCGTGTCCGGCATCAGCAGCGCGAGTCCCAGTTCCGCCGCCTTGCGCTGCGCGCCGGCCTTCATCGTGAAGGTCTCCTCGCTGCAGGTCAGCCCCGCCAGGAACACCAGCAGCCCCTTCACCGCCCGCGCGCCACCCGGCGGCAGGAACAGCGCGAAGCGCATCGGCAGGCCGATCTCGGCCGAGTCATGGCGATGGAAACGCTGCACGCCGCCGAAGCTGGCGTGCTCGCTGATCAATTCGAACGTCATGTCGATGTCCCGGTGCGGCTCACGATCACGTCGGTGACCGGAGCGGAGATCCTCGTTGCGATCAGCGCGCCGCGGCGACCGCCGCTTCCAGCGCGTCGATGAACACGGCGCCGACGTCGAAACCCGTCTGCTCCATGATTTCCTGGAAGCAGGTCGGGCTTGTGACGTTGAGCTCCGTCATCCTGTCGCCGATCACGTCCAGCCCCACCAGCAGCAGCCCGCGCGCCGCCAGCACCGGGGCCAGCGCCTCGGCGATGCGGCGGTCGTCGTCGGTCAGCGGCTGCGCGACGCCCTTGCCGCCCGCGGCCAGATTGCCGCGCACCTCGGTCCCCTGCGGGATCCGCGCCAGCGAGTACGGCACCGGCTTGCCGCCGATCAGCAGGATGCGCTTGTCGCCCTTGACGATCTCCGGCACGAAACGCTGCACCATCACCGACTGCGCGCCGTTCTTGTTCAGCGTCTCGATGATGCTGCCCAGGTTCAGCGCATCCGCCTTGACGCGGAAGATGCCCATGCCGCCCATGCCGTCCAGCGGCTTCAGGATGATGTCTTGGTGCTCCGCATGGAACGCCCGGATCGCCGCCGCCGAGCGCGTCACCAGCGTCGGCGCGATGAACTGCGGAAACTCCAGGATCGCGAGCTTCTCCGGATGGTCGCGCAGCGAGGCCGCCTTGTTGAAGACCTTCGCGCCTTCGCGCTCGGCTTGCTCCAGCAGGTGCGTGGCGTAGAAGAACTCCGAATCGAACGGCGGATCCTTGCGCATCAGCACCGCGTCGACGTCGGCCAGGGCCAGGTCTTGCGTCGCGGTGACCGCGTGCCATACCGCCAGCTTCGTGCCGGCCTGGCTGGCGACGGCTTCCGGCGTCAGCGTCAGCCGCTGCGCCGCATGCGCGGTCACGCGACCGCCGCTGACCCACAGCAGGTCGGGCACCTCGCAGACCCAGAGCTCATGGCCGCGCCGGGCGGCCTCGCGCATCATCGCGAAGGTAGAGTCCTTGTAGGTATTGAAGGTCGACAGCGGATCGGCGACGAACAGCAGTTTCATGGGCAAGGCTTTCGGCAAGGAACTCAACGAATGCGGAAGTGTTGCACCAAAAGAGAAACCGCACCGGCGACCACGCCCCAGAAGGCCGAGCCGATGCCCAGCAGGCTCAGCCCGGACAGCGTCACCAGGAAGGTCAGGATGGCCGCATCGCGATGCGCTTCGTCCTTCAGCGCGGCCGACAGGCCGCCGGCGATCGTGCCCAGCAGTGCCAGTCCGGCCACGGCGGCGATCAGCTCACGCGGAAAGGCGGTCAACAAGCCCACGACCGCACCGCCCGCCAGGCCGATGACCAGATAGAACACCCCCGCCATCGCCGACGCCATGTAGCGCCGGGCCGGATCCTCGTGCGCTTCGCGCCCCATGCAGATCGCCGCGGTGATCGCCGCGAGGTTGAACGCATAGCCCCCGAAAGGCGCGAAGACGATGGACGCGAAGCCGGTCGCCGCGATGCTGGCCGACACCGGCGTCTGGTAGCCCGACGCCCGCTGCGCCGCCACGCCGGGCAGGTTCTGCGACGCCATCGTCACCAGGAACAGCGGCAGCGCGACGCCGACCAGCGCCGTCACCGAGAACGACGGCATGACCCACACCGGCGAGGCCCATCCCCAGTCGACGGCTTCCAGATGCAGCCGTCCTTGCGAGGCCGCGACGGCGATCCCGGCGACCAGCACCAGCGGCGTCGCATAGCGGGGCAGGGAACGGCGCGCCAGCACATAGGTGAGCGCCATCGTCAGCACCATTGCCGGCGCCGTCTTCGTCGCCAGCACGGCATCCAGCCCGAAGCGTGCCAGCACGCCGGCCAGCAGCGCCGAGGCGATCGCGATGGGGATGCGGTCCATGATCCGTTCGAACCACCGCGTCGCGCCGGCGATCAGGATCAGCGCGCCGCAGACGATGAACGCGCCGACGGCTTCCGGCATCGAGATGCCGGACACCCCCGCGATCAGCGCCGCGCCCGGCGTGGACCAGGCGGTCAACACCGGTTGCCGCGTCCACAGCGACAGGCCGAGGCTGGTCAGCCCCATGCCGAGTCCGAGCGCCCAGATCCAGGAACTGGTCTGGGCTGGTGTCGCGCCGAGCGCCTGTGCCGCCTGGAACACGATGGCCACCGAACTGGTGAAACCCACCAGCACGGCGACGAAGCCCGCGACCACGGCGGACAGGGACAGGTCTTTCAGCCAGCGATTCATGGCCCGGAGCATACCGACCGCCTCGCGCCCGCCCCCTCGCAAATGCTCAACGCAGCTTCAACGTGCAGTCAGCGAATGCGGCGCCAGCGTGCGGTCAGCGAGTGCATGTGGGGCCGGAGCAGGGCTTGGGGTCCCTGGAGGGGTGCCCCATGCCCTGCGGAGAGCCCGCGCTTGGCGGATCGAGGTCAGGGGCTCCGCGTCAGATCTCGACCTTCGACCCCAGCTCCACGATCCGGTTCGCCGGCAGATGCAGGAAGTCTGCCGCCGCCGCCGCGTTTCTGTGCATGCTCGCGAACAGCTTTTCCCGCCACAGCGCCATGCCCGAGCCGATCGTCGGGATGACGATGTCCCGCGACAGGAAATAGCTGGTCTCCATTTCGTCCAGATGCACCCCGCGCTGCTCCAGCAGCTTGAGCGCGTCCGGCACATCCGGCTCGTTCTTGAAGCCGAAGTGCAGGTTGACCTGCCAGCAGTCGTTGTCGAGGCTTTCCACCTCGACGCGCTTCTCGAAGCCGATCCACGGTACCTCGTGATGCTTGACGCTGACGAACAGGTTCTGCTCATGCAGCACCTTGTTGTGCTTCAGGTTGTGCAGCAGCGCGTTGGGCGTGACGCCCACCTCCGCCGACAGGAACACCGCCGTGCCCTGCACCCGCGTCGGCGGGTTGATGAAGACGGCCTCCAGGAAGCTCTTCAGGTCGATCGCGTCCTCGCGCAGCTTGTCCGACAGCAGCCGGCGGCCCTGCTTCCAGGTCAGCATCAGCGTGAACATGCCGAAGCCGATCAGCAGCGGGAACCAGCCGCCGTGCGCCACCTTCAGCAGGTTGGACGCCAGGAAGGTCGCATCGATGACGAAGAAGGCGCCTGTCGCGACCAGGCACAGCCACAGCGGATAACGCCAGCCGAAGCGGATCACGAAGAAGGTCATCACCGTGGTGATGGTCATGTCGATGGTCACCGCCACGCCGTAGGCGCCGGCCAGCTTGCTCGACGACTCGAAGAACGCCACCGCCACCACGACGAAGGCGAACAGCCCCCAGTTGACGAAGGGCACGTAGATCTGCCCGATGTCGCGCACCGACGTGTGCACGATGCGCATGCGCGGCAGCAGTCCCAGCTGCACCGCCTGCTTGGTCACCGAGAACGCCGCCGTGATCAGCGCTTGCGAGGCCACGATCGCCGCCAGCGTCGCCAGCACGAACAGCGGGATCTCCGCCCAGCTCGGCGCCAGCAGGAAGAACGGGTTCTTGATCGCTTCCGGCCGGTCCAGCAGCAGCGCGCCCTGGCCGAAGTAGTTCAGCGTCAGCGCCGGCATCACGAAGCTGTACCAGGCGATGCGGATCGGCTGCTTGCCGAAGTGGCCCAGGTCGGCGTAGAGCGCCTCCCCGCCGGTCACCACCAGCACCACCGCGCCCAGCGCGACGAACGCGATCCAGCCGTAGTGGGTGCAGAACTCGATCGCCCACATCGGGTTGATGGCCTGCAGCACGTGCGGATTGCCGACGATCTTGGGGATCCCCAGCAGCGCCAGCGACGTGAACCACACCAGCATCACCGGCCCGAAGGCCTTGCCCACGCCGCCGGTGCCGAATCGCTGCACCGCGAACAGCCCGGCCAGCACCACCAGCGAGATGGGCACCACCGCGTCGTGGTACTGCGGCGCGTAGACCTCGATGCCCTCGACCGCCGAGAGCACCGTCATCGCCGGCGTGATCACCGCGTCGCCGAAGAAGATCGCCGTACCGAACAGTCCCACCAGCATCAGCCCGCGCCGCAGCGTGGGCTTCTCCCGCACCGCCGTGGTGGCCAGCGCGAGCATGGCGATCAGGCCGCCTTCGCCGTTGTTGTCGGCGCGCAGGATCAGCAGCACGTACTTGAAGGAGACCACGATGGTCATGGTCCAGAACAGCAGCGACAGCACCCCGAGGATGTTGTCGTGCGTCATGGGCACGTGCGCGCCGTGGAAGACTTCCTTGAGCGCGTACAGGGGACTGGTGCCGATGTCGCCGTAGACGACGCCGAGGGCCCCGACGGTCAGGCCGGCCAGGGCGGCGGGCGTGCGGGGCGCGTGATGTGAACTCACAAAGGTCGCGGCAGCCGCCCGGGCCGCCGGAAGTCGAAAGCGCCTATTGTCTGCCTTCCGTTGTGCAGTGCGTCAATGCCCCCCGCCACCGTTGCGGGGGCGGGGGTTGACGCCGATCACTGGAACACGTAGCTCGCCCCCACGTTGAAGCGGCGTCCCAGCACGTTGGACGCGCCGCTGTCGTAGTAGCTGAACACCGTCGGGATGCCGTTGGCGCGGTCGTAGTCGTTGGTGACGTTGATGACGCTGGCCGACAACGTCAGGCCCTTGATGCCGCTGTACGAGGCGCCCAGGTCGATCGTGCGGTCGCGGCCGACGCGGCAGCGGTTGAGGTTGCTCAGGAAGGCCCGCTGTGCCGCGGACAGCGACGAGCACAAGGTGCTGGACAGCGGATCCGCATGGTTGAAGCGGATCCAGCCGCGCGCCTGGTCGGTGTCCCACTTGAAGGTCGCGCTGGCGCGCGTCTTGGAGATGTCCGACGAGGTCGTGCCGACCTGGTGCTGCACCGCCTGGCCCTTCACGACCAGCTGGTCGTAGCGCGCCGTGTAGGTGCCGTTGACGTTCATGCTGAACTTGCCCCAGGCCATCGCGGGCAGCCGGATGTTGAGGTCGTAGTCGATGCCCGAGGTCTTGGTCCACTCGTTGTTGCCGTACTGGCGCACCAGCATGATGATCGGGCCGCTGTCGGCCACGCCCGGCAGCCAGGTTTCCGGGTTGGGATCACGCACCACCTGCACGTTCCCCGAGCTGGGGTTCGCGTTGTAGTCGTCCATGATGTCCACGCCGCGCTGCGAGCGGATCTCGTTCTTGCGGTGGAAGTACCAGCCGTCGATCGCCAGGTCCGCGTACTTGCTCGGCGTGAAGATCATGCCGGCGGTGAACGAATTGGATTTCTCCGGCTCCAGGTCCGGATTGGCGCTGATCACCGTCGGGATGCTGCCCGGGCTCGTCGTGCCCGACGGGACGGCGGTGAAGCCCAGCACGTTGCAGTCGCGGTTCACCGACACGGGCGCCTTGCTCACCGGCGCGTTGGGGTTGCTCGTGTCGCAGCGCAGGCTGTCGAAGACGCGGCGTTCCTGGAAGCTGTGGAAGGACAGCGAGAACGAGTTGCCGATCTGCGAGATCGCCGGCGCGCGGAAGCCCGTCGCCGCCGTGCCGCGGAAGGCCATCAGCGACGGCAGCGCCGTCCACTTGAAGCCGGCCTTGCCGGTGGTGCTGCTGCCGAAGTCGTCGTAGTGCTCGTAGCGCGCCGCGGCCTGCAGCTCCAGCTGCTTGACCACGGGCAGGCTCAGTTCGGTGAAGGCGGCGTAGGACTTGCGGCTGCCCGACGCGCCGTTGGCCACCAGGCCGATGTAGTCGCCGGTGCCGTAGACGTCGTCGGGAACGGCGTCGAGCTTCTCGCGGCGCAGTTCGGTGCCCACCGCGATCGCGGCCGGACCGCCCGGCAGCTGGAACAGCTCGCGGCTGCCGCGCAGGTCCCACGACACCAGCTGCGACTTGCCCTCGTTGTAGGCGGTCGACGACACGCTGTTGATCGCCTCCTGCGAGTTCTGCTTGCCGAAACGGTAGCTGCCGTTGGCGATCGCGGCATTCAGCAGGGAGCTGCGCACGCGGCCTTCCTGGAAGCGCTCGTTGTTGTTCTGGCTGACCAGGATCGCGGTGTCGAAATCCCAGCCGAAGGCCGTGCCCTCCAGCCCCGCCGTCAGGCGCGTGGACCGCAGGACGTTGATGTCCCCGGTGGGCAGGTCCTCGAAGCGGTAGATCAGCTGCACCTGCTGCGGCGTGGCCGTGCCGTTGGTCGGGTTGTCCGGGTGGCCGACGGGCAGGATGATCGCGTTCTGGCGCAGGAAACTGCCGTCCAGCTTCGGCCAGGTCGTCGCGACCGGATTGCCCGAGGTGACCAGCGACGTCGTCAGCGCGTAAGGCACGCGTTGCTCGGTCGTCTTGGTCTTCGAGTACATCAGGTCGGCATACGCGGTCAGGTCGTTGTTGATCGCGAAGGTGCCGCGCACCATGCCGCTCTGGCGGTCCTGCTTGGCGACGACCTCGTCCGCGTCGTCGAGGCTGAAGCGGCACAGGCCCGTGGGCAGCGAACCGGTGGTGGGCAGGAAGCCGCCGGGCCGGTTCGGCACGCCCTGGCCGATGGTCCGGTCCTCGGGGCAGCCCGACAAGGTGCCCAGGTAGTTGGCGCCCGACAGGCTGTTGTTGGCCACGCTGATGCCGCCGATGGGCGTCGAGCCCGTCAGGCTGGTCGGCACGCGGTAGTAGTTGCCGTAGAACGAGGCCGACGAATCCGGGGTGAAGCGCGCCAGCGAGCCATTCGAGGTCAGGTACTGGTTCTGCAGCGCGAGGTTGCCGCGGTCCTTCAGCTCGTTGGCCATCACGCTGTCGCGCTTGGAGACCTCCAGACCGCCGAAGACGTTGAAGCGCTGCGTGTCCAGGTTGCCGAATCCGAAGGTGATCGCGCCGTTCCGGGTCGCGCCGACGCCGCGATCGTTGGCGCCGTACGACGCGCTGCCCTCGATGCCCTGGTAGTCCTTGCGCAGGATGTAGTTGACGACGCCGGCCATCGCGTCCGAGCCGTACAACGCGGACGCGCCGTCCTTGAGGATGTCGATGCGCTCGATCGCCTCCTTGGGGATGGTGTTGACGTTGATCATCGTGCCGCGGCCGAAGTTCACGTCCACCGCCGCGACCGGCGCCGTGCGCCGGCCGTTGATCAGGATCAGCGTGCCCTGCGAGCCGAAGCCGCGCAGCGAGATCGTCGACACGCCGCCGACGAAGCCCGACGCGGCGCCGTCGCCGATCGAGCCCAGGTCAACGGCGGAGTTCGCACGCAGCAGCTCCTCGACGTTGGCATATCCGGAGTTGCGGATGTCCTCGCGCGTGATACTTTGGACGACCGACGGCGTCTCCTTGTCGGTGCGCTTGATCAGCGAGCCGGTGATCTCGACCCGCTCCAGCTTCTTCGAGTCATCCGCCGGCGCGGCAGCGGATGCTGCGGAGGCGGCGGGGGTCGGGGCTTGCTGGGCGTGAGCCTGGCTGGCGAGCGCGAGGGCGACGGCAGCCGCGAGGTGCAGGGGCTGCAGCGGCTTCGGGGCACCCGGACGGTGCGGACGGGCAATACGACGGACCATGGAAGGAACACTCCTGTGACGGGACTCGGGGGAGACGAGTTCACGGTAAGGAGGGGTGTCTGCCGGGCCATGATGCTTTGTGATGGATTTGTGAAACTTAGGTTATGAACGCGTCATCCACGTCGCCTGAAGCCGCCGAACATTTCGTGATCCGACGCATGTCGTTGCGCCATGCGCGGGTGCTGCTGGCCCTCAGCGACACCGGCAACATCAGCGCTGCCGCCGATCAGCTGCACGTCACGCAGCCCGCGGTGAGCAAGACACTGGCGGAACTGGAGCAAGGGCTGGGACAAACCCTGTTCCTGCGGCGCGGACGCAACATGCAGCCCACGCCGCTGGGACGACGCCTGCTGGCGCTGGCGCGCAAGCTCGACGCCGACCTGCAACGCGCCGCCGGCGATGTCGCCACCATGGTGCGCGGCGCGTCCGGCGAGGTGCGCATCGGCGCGACCAACGCCTCGCTGGCCCGCCTGCTCCCTGCGACCATCACGGCGATGAAGCGAGAGAACCCCGGCGTGACGCTGAGCGTGCGCACGCATGCGTTGCGCGCGCTGTTCGCGGAATTGCAGGCCGGAACGCTGGACCTGGTCGTCGCCCGCGCGATGCCGCAGGACGAGCCGCTGGGCCTGGCGCGCGTGGACCTGTTGGCCCAGCCCGAAGTGCTGACGATGAGCGCGCAGCACCCGCTGGTGCGCACGCCGAAACTCAGTTGGGAAGTGCTGAGCCAGCAGCGGTGGATCTGGCAGCTGCCCGGCACGCGTACGCGTATGCTGATGGACCGGCTCTGGCAGGAGATGGGCCTCGCGCCGCCGGCCGACCTGATCGAGAGCGGCGATGCGATGCTGGCGTTGAGCCTCATGCGCGAGATGCCGCTGGTCGCCTTGATGCCGCACGACATGGCGATGGCCGCCGCCAAGCAGGGCATCGTCGTGATCCTGCCGCACGCGGTGGATCTGGGACTCGGGCCGATGAGCGTCTGGCATCTGCCCGACACGCAGGTCGAGGCGGTGGAGCGGTTCAGGCAGCTGCTGGTGGAAACCGCGAGTTCAGGGAACGGCAAGACCTGACCCGTGGCGCGTACACCGCCCTCCTCGACCGGTGCTCCCTGGTTGTCGCGAGAACCGTTCGCCGCGCACGGCAACTCAGCCTGCCTGCCGCGGGATGTCCCCGCGATCTGGAGAGTTCGACCGATGCCCCTGCTCGACCGCCTCAAGTCATCCCATGCCGCCCACTGGATCGGCACCTCCCATCCTGAGTTCCTGACGGATGCCTTCGCGAAATTTGCGCGCCGCGTGATGAACCGAAAGGACGCCCGCGGAGCGATGCCGATGCCAGCCCCGACGGAGCCCCTCCGTCCTGAGCCCGAGCCGCGGCGCAGTGCTGGCTCCGTCTCCTCGATGTCGTCATCCGGACGACCAAGCATTCCCCTTGAGCAGAAGCCGCTGCTGACGCCCGCCTCTCCTGGCATCAATGAGCTGCAGCCCGAGGAGCGAGCCTCCAGCAAGCGCCCTGCGCCGGAGGAACCGCCTCAGGTCCCACCCCGGCACCATCGATCGGGGGGACTTCAACAGACGGCGACGCCGCTGCCGCCCGCCACACGTGTCGACGGTTCCCGCCCCCCTGCGGAGGCCCCTGTTCAAGCGCCGGCGGTCGTGACGGCCCAACCCCTGGACGAAGCGGAGGGCAAGCGCCGGATGCGCGAACTGGCCGAAGCACCGCCCACGCGTCGGCCACGGATCTGGAGCCGCCTGGCGGAGGGAGTGCCCTGGCCGCTTCGCAGGGCCTGGCGCGCCGTCGACGGCGCCGTGCACCGGCTGATCGACCGCCTGCGGCCGCGGACGAGCTCGGCCTCGGCGCCGCCTCAGGCGTAGTCTTCCGCGTCCGGATCGGTCGTCTCGAGCTCGTAGCTGGCCGCGAGCATCGCGAGGCGGCCGATCACGCCGTACATGTAGAAGCGGTTGGGCGCGCTGGCGCCGGGCTTCTCGCCGGGCGCGGGCAGGTGCGACGAGTGCGCGAAGGCCAGCGGCACGAAGCTCGATCCCGGCGCATTGAGGTTCTCGTCCTCGGCGCGGTCGGCGTGTACACGGTAGAAGCCGCCGACGACATAGCGGTCCATCATGTAGACCACCGGCTCGGCGACCGCCTCGTGCATGCGCTCGTGCGTCACCACGCCTTCCTGCACCAGCACCTGCGACAGCGCGGGCACGCCTTCCAGCCTGGCCAGCTTGTCGCGCGCCTTGATCGCCAGCACGTCCAGGTCCTTGGCGTCGCGGATCGTCATCACGCCCAGGCCGTGGGTGCCGGCATCCGGCTTGACGATGACGAAGGGCTTCTCCTGGATGCCGTATTCCTTGTACTTGCGGCGCGTGCGCGTCAGCGTCGCGTCGACCTGCGCCTGCAGCGCGTCCAGCCCGGCCCCGGTCGCGAAATCCAGCCCGTCCACCGCCACCGAGTGCGGATAGATCAGCCACGGGTCCATGCCCAGCAGCTTGGCGAACTTCTTGGAGACTTCCTCGTAGGCGCGGAAGTGCTGGCTCTTGCGGCGTTGCCCCCAGCCGGCGTGCAGCGGCGGCAGCAGGTACTGCTCATGCAGGTGCTTCAGCACGTCCGGCGTGCCGGCCGACAGGTCGTCGTTCAGCAGGATGGTGCAGGGATCGAAATCCTTGAGCATCAGCCGCGAGCGCTGGCGGACCAACGGCTCCAGCGTCAGCGAATTGCCGTCCGGCAGCGCCACTGTCGTCGGCTCCTTGACCGACTCGTCCAGCGACCCCAGCCGCACGTTCAGCCCCGCCATCGAGAAGATGCGGACCAGCGTCGCCAGGTTGGACAGGTAGAAGCTGCCGCGGTTCTTCGCTTCCGGGACCAGCAGCAGGTTCTTGGCCTCGGGACAGATCTTCTCGATCGCCGCCATCGCCGCCTGCACCGCCAGCGGCAGCATCTCGGGCGTCAGGTTGTTGAAGCCGCCCGGGAACAGGTTGGTGTCCACCGGCGCCAGCTTGAAGCCGGCGTTGCGCAGATCCACCGAGGTGTAGAACGGCGGCGTGTGCTCCATCCACTCGAGCCGGAACCAGCGTTCGATCGCCGGCATCGACTCGAGCACGCGCTGCTCCAGTTCATTGATGGGCCCGGTCAGGGCGGTGATGAGGTGAGGGACCATGATGAGCGGGCGCCTGGACAGCCGGGGGGGCGGTGTTCCGATTCTAGGCACGCCCACATTGGGGTTACTCGCCCCTTCTCAAGGGGGCTTCAAAAACTGCCGTACCCTCCCCCGCCAGGCGTGCGGATGACGAAGACATCGCCGGGCGCCACTTCCACCTGGCCGATGTGGCCCAGGGCCTCGATCCGGCCGTCGGCACGCTCGACGAGGTTCTCTCCGACCGAACCCGGCTGGCCGCCGGCCAGACCGAAGGCGCCCGACGTCCGCCCGTTGCTCAGGATCGAGGCCGTCATCGCCGTCAGGAAGCGGATGCGGCGCTCGCCGCCCTCCCCGCCGTGCCAGCGGCCCGCGCCGCCCGACCCCTGACGAATGGCATAGCTGTCCAGGCGCACCGGGAAGCGGAACTCCAGCACCTCGGGATCGGTCAGCCGCGAATTCGTCATGTGCGTCTGCACGACCGAGGTGCCGTCGAAGCCCGGCCCGGCGCCGGAACCGCCGGAGATCGTCTCGTAGTACTGATGCGTCGCGTTGCCGAAGGTGAAGTTGTTCATCGTGCACTGCCCGGCCGCCATCACGCCGAGCGCGCCGTACAGCGCGTTGGTGACGCACTGCGAGGTTTCCACATTGCCCGCGACCACGGCCGCCGGGAACCTCGGGTTCAGCATGCAGCCCTCGGGCACGATCACGGTGATCGGCTTGAGGCAGCCGGCGTTCAACGGGATCGCATCGTCCACCAGCGTGCGGAACACATAGAGCACCGCCGCCATCGTGATCGACTTCGGCGCATTGAAGTTGTTGGGCTGCTGCGCGCTGGTGCCGGTGAAGTCGACCGTTGCGCGCCGCGCCGCCGCGTCCACGGTCACCGCCACCTGGATGCAGGCGCCGTTGTCCAGCGGCAGCGTGAAGCGCCCGTCCTTCAGCACCGAGATCACGCGCCGCACCGAGGCCTCGGCGTTGTCCTGCACGTGCTGCATGTAGGCCTCGACGGTGGCGCGGCCGAACTGCGCCACCATCGCCTGCAGTTCCTGCACGCCCTTCTCGTTCGCGGCGACCTGCGCGCGCAGGTCGGCCAGGTTCTGCGCCGGATTGCGGCTCGGATGCGGGCCCGAGCGCAGCAGCGCTTGCAGCTCCGCTTCGCGCAGTCGGCCCTGCTCGACCAGCTGGAAGTTGTCGATCAGCACGCCCTCCTCGGTGATGTCCCTGGAGAACGGCGGCATCGACCCCGGCGTGATGCCGCCGATGTCGGCGTGGTGGCCGCGGCTGGCGACGAAGAAGCCGGGCGCGGCGTCGTCCTCGTCCAGGAACACCGGCGTGACGACGGTGATGTCGGGCAGGTGCGTGCCGCCGTGGTACGGGTCGTTGAGCACGTAGACGTCGCCGCGCTTCATCGAAGGATTGCGCGCGATGACGGAGCGGATCGACTCGCTCATCGATCCCAGGTGCACCGGCATATGGGGCGCATTGGCGATCAACTGGCCCTGCGCATCGAACAGCGCGCAGCTGAAGTCCAGCCGCTCCTTGATGTTGACCGAGTGGGCCGTGTTCTGGAGCCGCAGGCCCATCTGCTCGGCGATGTTCATGAAGAGGTTGTTGAAGACCTCCAGCACGACCGGATCAGCCTCGGTGCCGAGCGCATGGGCGCGCGTGCGCTCGCGGATGCGCGTCAGCAGCAGGTCGCCGGACGACTGCAGCTCCGCGCGCCAGCCGGCATCGACCACCGTCGTCGCGTTGCGCTCCGCCACGATGGCCGGGCCGTCGACGCGGGCGCCGGGTCGCAGCGATTCGCGATGGTGCAGTTCGGCGTCGCGCCAGCCCGCGGGCTGGTCGTCGGCCAGGCAGTACATGCGCACGCGTTCCAGCGGCTCTGGGTGATGAGCGCCTGCCGTCACGCTCGCGTTCGCGTTCCCGATGGCGACGTCCACCGGCGCCTCCAGCGACGCACCGGCGGCGAGCGCCTCGACCGAGACCGCCTCGATCACGAGCGCGCGGTCCGGCATGAGGAAGGCGAAGCGGCGTCGGTAGGCTTGCTCGAAGGCCTCGCGCAAGGCGGCGATCGCGTCCTGCGCCGCCCCGTCGAGCGACAGCGGGCAGGTGAGCGCGGTGTCGGTGCCCTGATAGCGGATCTGCGTCCGCGCGATGGTGCGCAGCGCGCCGGCGGGCACACCCTGTGACTCGAGTTCCGCGCCCGCCTGCGCCGCCAGCGACGCCGCCGTCGCGCGCGCGGCGGACAGGCCGTCGGCGTCGAGCGCCCGCTCGACCGACGCCTCCCGCATCGCGGTCTGGTCGGCCAGCCCCATGCCGTAGGCGCTGAGCACGCCGGCGAACGGGTGCGCCAGGATGCGCGTCATGCCGAGCGCGTCGGCCACCAGGCAGGCCGCCTGACCGCCCGCGCCGCCGAAGCACTGCAACGTGTAGCCGGTGACGTCGTAGCCGCGCGCGACCGAGATCCGCTTGATCGCGTTCGCCATCGCCCCGACGGCGATCTGCAGCGCGCCGGCGGCGACCTCTTCGGCCGTCGTCGGTTTTCCGGCGTCGGACATCTGCCCGGCGAGTTCGTCGAAACGCCGCTTCACGATCTCGCCGTCGAGCGCCTCGTCCGCGCCCGGACCGAAGACCTGCGGGAAATGCGTCGGCTGGATGCGTCCCAGCATCACGTTGGCGTCCGTCGTCGCGAGCGGACCGCCGCGGCGGTAGCTCGCGGGTCCCGGGTTCGCGCCGGCGGAGGCCGGCCCGACGCGCAGCCGCGCGCCGTCGAACGCGATCACCGAGCCGCCGCCCGCCGCCACCGTGTGGATGCTCATCATCGGCGCGCGCATGCGCACGCCCGCGACCTCGGTGTCGAAGGCGCGTTCGAACTCGCCGGCGAAGTGGCTGACGTCGGTCGAGGTGCCGCCCATGTCGAAGCCGATCAGCCGGTCGTGGCCGGCCGCCTCGCCGGTGCGCACCATGCCGACGATGCCGCCCGCCGGACCGCTCAGGATCGCGTCCTTCCCCTGGAAGCGGCGCGCCTCGGTCAGGCCGCCGGAGCTCTGCATGAAGAACAGCCGCACGCCGGGCATCTCGGCCGCGACCTGGTCGACATAGCGGCGCAGGATCGGGCTCAGGTAGGCATCGACGACGGTGGTGTCCCCGCGCGGGATCAGCTTCATCAGCGGGCTGACCTCGTGGGAGACCGAGATCTGCGTGAAACCGGCCTCCTGCGCGAGACGCTTGGCGGCCAGCTCGTGCGCCGGCGCCCGCCAGCCATGCAGGAACACGATGGCGCAGGCGCGCAGGCCGGCGTCGAACGCGGCCTGCAACTCGACCCGCAGCGCGACCTCGTCCAGCGCGGCGATCTCCCCGCCTTGCGCATCGACGCGCTCGTCGGCCTCGACGACGCGTTCGTACAGCAGTTCGGGCAGCTGGATGTGACGCTCGAAGAGCTTGGGACGGGCCTGCGTCGCGATGCGCAGCGCGTCGCGGAATCCGCGTGTGGTCACCAGCAGCGTGCGATCGCCCCGGCGCTCGAGCAGCGCATTGGTCGCCACCGTCGTGCCCATCTTGACGCAATCGACCCGCTCCGCCGTGATGGGCTCGCCCGCCTTCAGGCCGAGCAGGCGGCGGATGCCTTCGACCGCCGCGTCGCGGTAGTGCTCCGGATTCTCGGAGAGCAGCTTGAGCGTCTTGAGCGTGCCGTCCGGCGCGCGTCCGACCAGGTCGGTGAAGGTGCCGCCGCGGTCGATCCAGAACTGCCAGCGATCGGGGGAGCGATCAGAGGAGGGGAAGGCTTGCATCGTGAGGTCCAAGGCGTTCATTCAGGCGGTCGCGGGCGCGAGTTCGCGTCCCCGGGTTTCGGGCAGGGCCAGCGCCGCGACGATCACCAGACCGTAGCAGAGCGCCGCCATCCATCCCAGGGTCTGTCCCAGCGGATACTGGGTGCTGAAGCTGCCGATCAGCGCGGGACAAGCGGCGCCGAGCGCCCGTCCGATGTTGTAGCAAAAGCCCTGGCCCGACCCGCGCACGTCGCTGGGGAACAGTTCCGCCAGGAAGGCGCCCATGCCGGAGAAGATGCCCGACAGGAAGAAGCCGAGCGGGAAGCCGAGGACCAGCATGAGGCCGTCGGTGATCGGCATCTGCGTGTAGGCCAGCACCAGGATGCCGCCCATCAGGGCGAACAGCATGAAGCAGCGGCGCCGGCCGATCGCGTCGCAGAGCCACGCGCTGGTCAGGTAGCCGGCGAAGGAGCCGGCGATCAGCACGAGCAGGTAGCCGCTGGTCCCGAGCACCGACAGATGGCGCTCGGTCTTGAGGAAGGTCGGCAGCCAGGTGGTCACCGAGTAGTACGCGCCCTGCATGCCGGTGGCCAGCAGGCTGGCGAGCACGGTGTTGCGCAGCAGCGCCGGCGAGAAGATCCGCAGGAAGCTGGCGCGCTCGCCGCGGGCCTTGGCGCGCGCCTGTTCGGCGAGGTAGACCGGCGGCTCGTCGAGGTTGCGGCGGATGTAGAGGATGAGCACCGCCGGCAGGATGCCGATCCAGAACAGCACCTTCCACGCGGTCTCCGGCGGCAGCACCGAGTACAGCCCCCAGAACGCCACCGCGGACGCCGCCCAGCCGATGGCCCAGCTGCTCTGCACCAGCCCGGCCGCCTTGCCGCGGTGCTTCGCCTTGATCGTCTCGGCGATCAGCACCGAGCCCACCGCCCACTCGCCGCCCATGCCGAAGCCCTGCATCGCGCGGGTGAAGAAGAGCTGCTCGAACGAGGTCGTGAAGCCGCTGAGGAAGGTGAACAGCGCGAACCACAGCACCGTCCACTGCAGCACGCGGACACGGCCGAAGCGGTCCGCGAGCACGCCCGCCGCCCAGCCGCCGATGGCCGACGTCAGCAGCGCGCCGGTCGCAATGGCGCCGGCCTGGCCCTTGCTCATGCCCCAGGCCGCGATCAGCGTGGGGATGAGGAAGGTGTAGATCATGTAGTCGAAACCGTCGACGCCATAGCCGGCGAAGGTTGCGACAAGGGTGCGCCGCTCGGGCGGCGTGGTGTCTCTGAGCCACATGGTGTCGTTCCTTTGTTTCAGGCGTCGATCAGGCCGCGACCAGGTCGCGGTTCAGCAGGTCGGTCACCAGCATGTGACCCGGCGCGTGAGTGATGCAGAAGGGCGGACGCGCCGTCGCGATCGCCGACTGGGGGGTGACGCCGCAAGCCCAGAAGACCGGGAGCTCGCCGTCGCGGATGTCGACGGCGTCGCCGTAGTCGGGACGCGCGATATCGCCGATGCCGATGCGTGACGGATCGCCCAGATGCAGCGGCGCGCCATGCACTTGCGGAAGCTTCGAGGTGATCTGCACGGCGCGGATCGCGTCGGCCGCCGTCAGCGGCCGCATCGACACGACGGTCGGCCCGCGGAAGACGCCGGCCGGCGTGGTCGGGATGCTGGTGCGGTACATCGCGACGTTGCGTCCCTGCTCGACGTGGCGCAGCGGGATGCCTTCGGCCAGCAGCGCGTGCTCGAACGAGAACGAGCAGCCGATGACGAAGGCCACCAGATCGTCGCGCCACCAGCGCAGCACGTCGGTGGGCTCGTCGACGAGTTCGCCGTCCCGCCACACGCGGTAGCGCGGCACGTCGGTGCGCAGGTCCAGGTCGGCGCCGAGCGCCGCCAGCATCGGGTCGCCGGGTTCGGTCACGCCGAGCAGCGGACAGGCTTGCGGGTTCAGCGCGCAGTAGCGCCGGAAGTCCGCGGCGAGCCCCGCCGGCAGGATCGCGAGATTGGCCTGCACGAACTCGCTCGCGAGTCCGCTGGTGTGGCCGGTGAAGCCGCCGCCTCGCGAGGCGATGCGGACGTCGAGCGCGCTGGACGACGCGTCGAGATCGGGGAGATCAGTCGGTGGGCTCATGGCGGGATCGCGGGGAAACGCGGCGTGGCTTCCCTGGGCTGTCTGACGATGGGGCGGATTGTGGAAGTCGCCCGCCCTCGCGATCCAACGGAAATTTTCCGAGTCGCCTCATCGATTTTTTCGATGACGACAGCAGCGCTTCTGCTTATCGCCGGGACGATGCCGACGCCATGCGGGCTTTCCCGGAAGACCGGCCGGACGCCCTCCCCGCGGCCTGCCGCGCGACGTGATCCAGCGCGGAGTCGAGCACCGACTCCGTCAGCTGCGAACTGGGATCCTCGCGATAGCTCGCGTGGATCGGCAACGCCGCCAGGTCGGTGTCACTGCGCAGCACCCGCAGCGAGGTCCGCTTCGCGAGCTGCTCCGCCACCGCGACCGGCAACGTCGCGATGCCGAAGCCGCCTTCCACCAGCTGCACCATGGCCGAGATCGACGAGATCGCATGCACGCGCGGCAGCGGGAGGCCGGACTCCTGGAACATCTGCAACAGCGCCTGATGCGGCTGCGAGCCGCGCTGGAAGGTCAGCAGGTCGTGGCCCGCCAGGTCCGACAGTCCGTAGCGGCGTTGGGTGTGCAGGTCCGACCGGCCGACGAATCCCATGGTCATCGACGCCATCGCCCGGGTGCGCACGCCGCCGGCATCCGCCGCGGGAATCGCCGCGAAGACCAGGTCCTGCGCGCCGCGGCGCACCTGGTCGACCAGCACGGGCGAGGTTTCCACCGTCAGCTCGAGCTCGAAGTCCGGATTCGCCGCGCGCATCTCCTGCAGCCAACCGGTGAGCCAGCTGTGCACCACCGATTCGATCGCGCCGATGCGCAGCACCGTCGGCCGACCCGCGCCGCCGGTGCCGCCCATCTCTTCCTTCACCTGCCGCTGCACGTCGAGCAGCCGCTGCGCGAGTGTCTGGAAGCGCTGGCCAGCGACGGTCAGGCGGAACTGCTTGTCGCGCCGGTCCAGCAGCACGACGCCAAGCTCCTCCTCCAAGGTCGCGATCCGGCTCGACAGCGCGGACTGCGTGATGTGCAGCTTCTCCGCCGCGCGCGTGATGCTGCGCAGCGAGGCGGCCCAGTGGAAGGCTTCGACAAAGCGGAGGTTCATGGCGGCGGATTATGGGGAGCTGCCGACGAAAAAAAGCCGCCCCGAAGGGCGGCCTGAGCATTGCAGGAGATTGAAGTTTTACTTGTGATACGCGGTTTCGCCGTGCGACGTGATGTCCAGGCCTTCGCGTTCTTCCTCTTCGGAGACGCGCAGACCGATCACCAGGTCGACCACCTTGAAGGCGATCACCGAGACCACGCCCGACCACACGATGGTCAGCAGGACGGCCTTGAGCTGCGTGAAGACTTGCGTGCCGATCGAGTAGGCGTCCGGCGCGATGGTCGCGGCGGTGACCCAGTCGCCGACGGCCGAGGGGCCACCCAGGCTCGGGCTGTTGAACACGCCGGTCAGCAGCGCGCCGACGATGCCGCCCACGCCGTGCACGCCGAAGACGTCCAGCGAGTCGTCCGCGCCCAGCAGCTTCTTCAGTCCCGACACGCCCCACAGGCAGGCGAAGCCGGCGACCAGGCCGATCACCAGACCGCCGCCGATGCCGACGTTGCCGGCGGCCGGGGTGATGGCGACCAGGCCGGCCACGGCACCCGAGGCGGCACCCAGCATCGAGGCCTTGCCCTTGAGCAGCGCTTCACCGACGCACCAGGCCAGCACCGCGGCAGCGGTGGCGAACAGCGTGTTGATGAAGGCCAGCGCGGCGAAGCCGTTGGCTTCCAGCGCGGAGCCGGCATTGAAGCCGAACCAGCCCACCCACAGCAGCGAGGCACCGACCATGGTCAGCGTCAGGCTGTGCGGCGTGAAAGCTTCCTTGCCGTAGCCGATGCGCTTGCCGACCATGAAGGCACCGACGATGCCCGCGACGGCGGCGTTGATGTGCACCACGGTGCCGCCGGCGAAGTCCAGCGCGCCCCACTGCCAGATCAGGCCGGCCTTGCTGTTCATCTCATCGACCACGGCGGCCGAGGTGTAGGCGTCCGGACCCATCCAGAACCAGACCATGTGGGCCATCGGCGTGTAGCTGAAGGTGAACCACAGGACCATGAAGAGCAGGACCGCGCTGAACTTGATGCGTTCGGCGAAGGCGCCGACGATCAGGCAGCAGGTGATGCCGGCGAAGGTCGCCTGGAAGGCGGCGAAGACGATCTCGGGGATGTAGACGCCCTTGCTGAAGGTCGCGCCCGGCGCGAAGGTGCCGGCGACGTTGTCCCAGATGCCCTTCATGAACAGCCGGTCGAAGCCGCCGATGAATTTGTTGCCCTCGGTGAACGCCAGGCTGTAGCCGTACAGGGCCCACAGCACGACGATCAGCGAGAAGGTGACCATCACCTGCATCAGCACCGACAGCATGTTCTTGCTGCGGACCAGGCCGCCGTAGAACAGGGCAAGACCCGGCACCACCATCATGATCACCAGCATGGTGGAGACCATCATCCAGGTGGTGTCGCCCTTGTTGATGACGGGCGGCGCGGCCGCGGCGGCCGACGCGGCATCAGCGGGGGCCGAGGCGGCAGGGGCTGCGGCATCGGCGACCGGCGCCGACGGCGCGGGGGCCTGGGCGGTGGTCTCGCTGGCGATGGCGGCTGGCGCGGACGCTGCGTCCTGCGCCATGGCCGCGGGGGCCAGGCTGGTGAAAGCTGCCGCGGCCAGGGCCAGGCAGGCGAGGAGTTTCTTCATGTTGCGGACTCTTTTCGTTGGGTCTTGGGGAACGTCGTGCTCAGAGGGCGTCCTGGCCGGTTTCGCCGGTGCGGATGCGGATCACCTGGTCGAGCGGGGAGACGAAGATCTTGCCGTCCCCGATCTTGCCGGTGCGGGCGGCGTTCTCGATCGCCTCGATGACCTGCTCGACCACGGTGTCGGAGACCGCGGCCTCGATCTTCACCTTGGGCAGAAAGTCGACGACGTACTCCGCGCCGCGGTACAGCTCGGTGTGGCCCTTCTGGCGGCCGAAGCCCTTGACCTCGGTGACGGTCAGCCCCTGGACGCCGATGGCGCTCAGCGCCTCGCGCACTTCATCCAGCTTGAAAGGCTTGATGACGGCAGTGATCAGTTTCATGCGTAGCTCCTCAGAAGACCTTCTTGACGGACACGACCACACCGTTCTTGCCCAGGTCCTTGCCCTTGCCGCCGATGTAGTTGTCGGTGTTGGTGGCGACGAAGCCGGCGCCGAAGGTGAAGCCGGACCAGTCCTTGTTCACCGTGAGCGAGTAGTCCGTGTAGCTGAAGTCGCCGTTGTTCTTGACCTTCTGGTGGCCGATGTGCGGCGTCAGCGAGAAACCGCCGCCGACGTCGAAGGTCGCGGCAGCCTCGAGGTAGCTGCTGTTCTTGGAATCGGCGAAACCGAACAGGTTGCTGATGCTGTGCGAGTACTTGACGGTGGCCGGGCCAAAAGTGACGGCGCCGTACAGCTCGTTGGTGTTGGCGCTGACGGGCAGGTCGTTGCCCGGGTAGTTGTAGCGCAGGAAACCGACGTCGACGGTGACGCCGCCGCCGACCTCGGTCTTGTAGCCGGCGTAGGTGTCGATCTCGACATCGGCGTCGCCGCCGCCGTCCTTGATCCACTTGATCGTGGAGGCCCAGGCCCCGACGTAGAAGCCGCTCGAATGGGCGTAATCGACACCGCCCTGCAGGGCGGGCTTGAGACGGGTCTGCGAGATGCCGCGGTAGCGGTAGTCGGAGGTGACGCTGACGTTGAAGGACAGCGGGTTGGCCTCCTGCGCCAGCGCCGGGAGGGCGATGGCGGCGATGGCGGCGACGGCGGCGGCGCGGACGACGGCGGTGGGCTTCATGCGCGGGGACTCCTGATTGTTTGGGGCGACTCTGGGCGACTGCTTTCCGGACGAGGCTTTGCAGCTTTTGTGCCAAGCGGTCCCGGGCGACGCCGTTCCCCCATGAAGGGGCCCCATTCCGGCTCACATCGCCACGAACGGTTGCCGATCACGCCCCGTCCCGCGTCGAGGCGCACCAAATGCATGCACAAGCGGGGGAGTGGTTAACCCTGGAAACGCCCCAACAGGGTGCTAGGCGTGAAATCGTTCGCTGCGGACACTGCGGAGCTCGTGAACCGGATGGGTGCGCAAGAGATGCAGATGCAAGGAACTCAGGGGAAGGCCGCTGCCGGTGAGCCCCTGGTCGCGGACGATTCACCCGGCGCGGCGATTGACGGCACCCGTTGGCCGCACGGGGCGGAATTGCTGAAGGCAACCAAGGATGCCATTGCCACCGTGACGAAGGACCTTCCTCCCCGTTGAACACACGGTGATCAACATGGCGATGTCCCTCTCCATCATCCATAGCCGAGCGCTGGACGGCCTCTCGGCTGCGGCGGTCGAGGTGGAAGTCCACCTGGCCAACGGCCTGCCCAGCTTCACGCTGGTGGGGCTCGCGGACCTGGAGGTGAAGGAATCCCGCGAGCGCGTGCGCGCCGCGCTGCAGAGCAGTGGTCTGGAGTTCCCGGCGAACAAGCGGATCACTGTCAATCTGTCGCCAGCCGACCTGCCGAAGGAAGGGGCGCGCTTCGACCTTCCGATTGCGCTGGGGTTGCTCGCCGCGAGCGGCCAGATCGACGCGGACATGCTCGCCAACATCGAATGCGCCGGCGAACTCGGCCTGTCCGGCGAACTGCGACCGATCAAGGGCGCCTTGGCGATGGCGCTCGCGTTGCGTGCTGCGAAGCTGGATCGGGCACTGGTCCTGCCACGCGGCTGCGCCGACGAGGCGGCGCTGGTGCAAGGCCTGGTGGTCCGGGAGGCGGCGCATCTGCTCGACCTGGTGAATGCGTTGCAGCCGAACAGCGAATCGCCCCTGCCGCGCGTGCAGCGCGATCCGCCGCCGCGCGGCGAAACGCCGCTCGACCTGCGCGACATCAAGGGCCAGTCAGGACCGAAGCGGGCCTTGGAGATCGCTGCGGCGGGCGGTTTGAGCATCCTTCTGGTCGGACCGCCGGGGACGGGCAAGTCGATGCTCGCGCAGCGGCTACCGACGCTGTTGCCGCCCTTGTCGGAATCGGAAGCGCTGGAATCCGCCGCACTGCTCAGCGCCAACGGGCAGTTCCGCCCATCCATGTGGGCGCAGCGCGCTTTCCGGGCCCCGCATCACAGCGCCTCGTCCGCCGCGATGATCGGTGGAGGATCGCCGCCTCGGCCCGGCGAGATCACGCTCGCGCAACACGGGGTGCTGTTCCTCGACGAGTTGCCAGAGTTCCAGCGGATGTCGCTGGAAGCGTTGCGCGAGCCGCTCGAAACCGGTCGCGTGCACATCTCGCGCTCGGCCCATCAAGCAGAGTTCCCCGCACGCTTCCAGCTGGTTGCCGCCATGAACCCCTGCCCCTGCGGACATCTCGGCAATCCGACCAAGGCGTGCCGATGTTCGCCGGACCAGGTCACGCGATATCAGAACCGGTTGTCGGGACCGCTGCTCGATCGCATCGATCTGACGGTGGAGGTGCCGGTGCTGCCTCCGACCATCCTGTCGGCGGCCGCAGACGGCGAGACGAGCGCCGCAGTCGCCGCCCGCGTCGCCGCGGCGCGTGATCGCGCCGTCAGGCGCCAAGGATGCTCGAACGCGATGCTGGCTGCCGGACAACTCGACGGTCATCTGGGCATGTCGCCGGAGGGCGAGGCCATGCTCCATCGCGCGGCCGCCCGGCTGGCCTGGTCAGCGCGCAGCTTCCACCGCGTGCTGCGCATCGCGCGTACCGTCGCCGACCTGGCCGGCAGCGACGTCATCACGGCCTTGCATGTCTCCGAAGCGATCCAGTGGCGCCGGGCGCTGCCGGGGCGCAACGACTGACCCTCGCGTCCGCAGGAGGGAGTCCGTCCAGAAACGACAACGCCGGCATCGCCGGCGTTGTCGATGAGCGCACGCGAAACCGCGCCGCGCTTATTGGCGGATCAGCTGACCTTCGCTGGCGCGCACGACGTCGCCGCTCTGCACGCCCGGGTCGTGGCTGAAGGTCATCGTGCGGTTGCTCTGGTCGGCGTTGCGCATCTTGACCACCCACACGGTCGTGCTGCGCTGGCGCTTCTCGATCTCGTTGCCGGCATAGCCGCCCGCGACCGCGCCGCCCACCGTGGCGATCTTCTTGCCCGTGCCGCCGCCGACCGCGCTGCCCAGCAGGCCGCCGACCACCGCGCCGCCGACGACGCCGATGCCGGTGCCCTGGCCTTGGCGGGCCTCGGTATGGACCGACAGCACCGTGGCGCAGGCCGAGCAGATGCGGGATTCCGACTGCGCGGAGCCGGACGATCCGTTGTTGTCGGCGGAGCCGGTCGAGCCGACATCGCGCGGCGCCTGCTGCGCCACGCGGCGCGGCTCATTGGTCGAGCGCTGGACGGCATCGTCGCCGGAACGACGGGCCGCGCGGGACTCGTCCGCGGCGTTGGCGCCGTTGCGGTCGACCACGTTGCCCTGCTGCTCGGTCGCCGCGATCGGCGAGTCGGGCATGGACGGCGCCGCTTGACGCCCCGCAAAGAAGGCCGCCACGACCAGCACGGTCGCTCCCACGGCCCCGGCCGCGATCTTCTGATTGGTATTCATCGCCATCATTCACCTCTTATGGTTTTCCCCTAGGAACGGGGGATGAGCGAAGAATGCCACGCTGTTACAAGTCGCGGGGCCCGAAAACTGTCCCGTTTGTAAAGGGGTGAAACGCGGCCTGTAGGACAAGGCCGCGTGATTCGGTTTTCGTTGCGCGGACGCCTCAGCCGAGCAAGGGCGCCAGTGCCCGCTGCGCGGCCTCGTGATCGAGCGCCATGCGCGCCGCCCAGTCCGCCACCTGGTCGTCCCCGATGCGGCCGACGTTGAAGTACGCCGCTTCCGGATGCGCCAGGTAGAAGCCGCTCACGCTGGCCGCCGGCGTCATCGCCATGCCTTCGGTGAGTGCCATGCCGATGTCCTCGGCCTGCAGCACGCGGAACATGTCCCGCTTGACCAGATGGTCCGGACAGGCCGGATACCCCGGCGCCGGACGGATGCCGCGGTACGACTCGGCGATGAGTTCCTCGTTGCTGAGCGTCTCGTCCGCCGCGTAGCCCCACAGGTCCAGCCGCACGCGCTGGTGCAACCGCTCGGCGAAGGCTTCGGCCAGGCGGTCCGCCAGCGCCTTGAGCATGATCGCGGAGTAGTCGTCCAGGTCGTCGATGAACTGCTGTTCCTTCTTGTCCACGCCGAGGCCGGCGGTCACCGCGAACAGCCCGATGTAGTCCGGCACCGTGCCCTTGGCCGCGACGAAATCCGCCAGCGCCCGGTTGGGTCGGCGCACGCCGTCCACGACCGGCCGCTCGGACTGCATGCGCAGGCCGCGCCAGGTCATCAGCACCTCGGTGCGCGATTCGTCGCTGTAGATCTCGATGTCGTCGTCGTTCACCTGCGCGGCAGGGTACAGGCCCATCACGCCGCTGGCGGTCAGCCACCGGCCCTCGATCAGGCGCTGCAGCATGCGCTTGCCGTCGCTGAACACGCGCTGCGCCTCGGTGCCGACCACCTCGTCCTTGAGGATGGCCGGGAACGGCCCCGCGAGGTCCCAGGTCTGGAAGAACGGGCCCCAGTCGATGCACTGCGCGAGCTCGGCCAGGTCGTAGTTGCGGAACTGGCGCCGGCCGATGAAGCGCGGCACCGCTGGCGTGTAGGTGGTGAAGTCGGCGCGGTGCTTGTTGGCGCGGGCCTGCGCCAGCGTCACCAGCGGCGTCTGCTTCTTGTTGGCGTGCAGCTCGCGCACCTTCTCGTAGTCGGACTTGAGCTCGTCGATGAAGCGCGTGGCGCGCTCGTCGGACAGCAGCTCCGAGCACACGCCCACCGAGCGCGACGCGTCCGGCACGTAGACCACCGGGCCTTCATAGTGCGGCGAGATCTTGACGGCCGTGTGCACGCGGCTGGTGGTCGCGCCGCCGATCAGCAGCGGGATCTTCTTCATGCGGAAGTAGTCGTCGCGCTGCATCTCCGCGGCAACGTACTGCATCTCTTCCAGGCTGGGCGTGATCAGGCCCGACAGCCCGATGATGTCCGCACCCTCGACCTTGGCCTTCGCGAGGATGTCCTGGCACGGGACCATCACGCCCATGTTGACGACCTCGAAGTTGTTGCACTGCAAGACCACCGTGACGATGTTCTTGCCGATGTCGTGAACGTCGCCTTTCACCGTCGCGATGACGATCTTGCCCTTGGAGCGCACGTCCGCACCGGCGGCGGCCATCTGGCGCTTCTCTTCCTCGATGTAGGGCACCAGGTGCGCGACGGCGGACTTCATCACGCGCGCGCTCTTGACCACCTGCGGCAGGAACATCTTGCCGGCGCCGAACAGGTCGCCGACCACGTTCATGCCGGCCATCAGCGGGCCTTCGATCACGTGCAGCGGGCGGCCGCCGCCGGCGCGGATGCCCTGCCAGGCTTCCTCGGTGTCTTCGACGATGAAGTCGGTGATGCCGTGGATCAGCGCATGCGACAGCCGCGCGCCGACGTCGCCGGCGCGCCAGGCCAGCTTGGCGCTGTCGTCCTTGGCCGCGCCCTTCACCGACTCGGCCACCTCCAGCAGCCGTTCGGTCGAATCCTCGCGGCGGTTCAGCACCACGTCCTCGACGCGCTCGCGCAGGTCGGCGGGGATCTCGTCGTAGACGCCGACCATGCCGGCGTTGACGATGCCCATGTCCATGCCGGCCTGGATCGCGTGGTACAGGAACACCGTGTGGATGGCCTCGCGCACCGGCTCGTTGCCGCGGAAGCTGAATGACACGTTGGACACGCCGCCGCTGACCTTGGCGCCGGGCAGGTGCTGCTTGATCCAGCGCGTGGCCTCGATGAAGTCGACGGCGTAGTTGTTGTGCTCCTCGATGCCGGTGGCGATCGCGAAGATGTTGGGGTCGAAGATGATGTCCTCGGGCGGGAAGCCGATCTCGTCGACCAGCATCCGGTAGGCGCGGGTGCAGATCTCGATCTTGCGCTGGTAGGTGTCGGCCTGGCCGGTCTCGTCGAAGGCCATCACCACCGTGGCCGCGCCGTAGCGGCGGATCAGCTTGGCCTGGCGTCGGAACTCCGCCTCGCCTTCCTTCAGCGAGATCGAGTTGACGATGCCCTTGCCCTGGATGCACTTCAGGCCGGCCTCGATCACCTCCCACTTGGACGAGTCGATCATGATCGGCACGCGGGCGATCTCGGGCTCCGAGGCGATCAGGTTGAGGAAACGCACCATCGCGGCCTTGCTGTCGAGCATGGCCTCGTCCATGTTGATGTCGATGACCTGCGCGCCGTTCTCGACCTGCTGGCGGGCGACGCTCAGCGCGGCCTCGAACTCCCCGTTCAGGATCAACCGCGCGAAGGCCTTGGAGCCGGTGACGTTGGTGCGCTCGCCGATGTTCACGAACAGCGTGCCGGCGCCGATGTTCACCGGCTCCAGGCCGGAGAGCTTCATCGGCGGCACGGCGACGGGCGTCGCGGCGGGGGCTGCGGAGATGTCGGAGGCGGAATTCGGGGCGGACATGGCGGCGGCGCTTTTCGAAGCTGGACGTGAGCTGGAACGAAAGACGGGGCCGCGCAACTCACCGCAACCCCGCGGAACGCGGGTCGGTGAGCGCCGTTGTGAGGCGGTGTCCGGGAGTCCGACACCGCCGTTCCGAGCCTGGCGGGCACCCGGGTGACGGGACCTGTCGCAACGCTCCTCGGAAACCACCGCCACCGCAGGGACGCGGGTGCGGCCTTGCTGGGAGCGGGAACAGCGTGCATTCTACCGATCCGGCCCTGGTTTGTTCGTGCCGTAATGCCTTGCACTGCCCGCCGCGCCCCTATCCTCGCCGGCGCGGCGACGCAGAGCGCCGCACAACGACACAACAACGACAAGACGACGACACGTCGAAGGGAAGGCACCGTGGATCTGGTCCAACTTCCACCCAACAGCCTGCGCGTGGGACAGGTGTTGACGTTCTCGCTGCGGGACGCGGCGGGGCATCTGCTGTTCGCCTCCGGGCATCCGCTGCCCGACACGCCGCAGGTCCGCGACCTGCTGGCCCGCGGCCCGTTCGTGCAGGCGCACGAGACGCGCGAGTACCAGCGCGCCCTGGCCCACAAGCTCGACACGATGATGCTGCAGGGCGCGTCGATGTCGGCGCTGGCCAGCGCGACCGCCGAGTACAAGCCCACCCGGCCCATGCCCGTGCCGCAGCAGACGGTGCCGGCGCACACCGCCATCTGGGCCGACCTGCAATGGCATGCGCAGCAGGTGTTGCGCGATCCGCGCCGGCCGGACTTCCTGATGCGCCTGACCGAGCTCCTCGACAAGGTGGTGACCCGGCTCACGCAGCAGCCGGACGCCTCCCTGGCGATGCTGGTGCACGACGCCGGCCAGGAGCCGCTGCAGTACAGCGCGCGGCATGCGCTGCTGTCGCTGGCGCTGGTCGAGATGACCACCCGCCAGCTCGGCTGGGGCGAGGGCCGCCGACGCACGCTCGGACTGGCGGCGCTGACGATGAACCTGGACAGCGGCGCGCAGCAGGATCAGCACGCGCTGCGGCCGGAAGCGATCGGGGACATGCAGCGCGAACAGCTCGCCGGCCACGGTGATCGCGCGGCGGAGACGCTGCTGTCGATCGGCGTCGACGACGACGATTGGCTGACCGCCGTGCGCCTTCACCACGACGCCGGGCCCGGGCCGCTGGCCGGCCGTTCCGACGGCGAGCTGATGGCGCGCCTGCTGCGGCGCGCCGACGTCTACGGCGCGCGGCTGAGTCCGCGGCGCAGCCGCCGGCCGCTGTCAGCGGCGCAGGCGGCGCGAGCGGTCTACCTCGACGAGCTCCAGCAACCCGACGAAGCCGGTGCTGCGCTGATCAAGGCGATCGGGCTCTACCCGCCGGGCTCGCTGGTGCGCCTGGCCAACGGCGAGGAAGGCATGGTCCTCAGGCGCGGCCACAGCGCCAACGCGCCGACGGTGGCTTCACTGCTCGGCCGCAGCGGTACGCCGCTGACCACGCCGGTGCTGCGCGACACGCGCCTGCAGGCCCAGGCCATCATCGCCAGCCTCGCGCCGCATGAGATCCGGCTGCGCATCAACATGGACGCGATGTTGAAGCTGTATTGAGGCTCAGGCCTCTTCGGCTTGCGCGACCAGCCCGCTGAACAGCCTGCTGCCCCAGCGGCGCGGCTGGTAGGCGGAGACCTTCTGCGCGATCGCGCGGATGTGGTCCGGCGTCGTGCCGCAGCAGCCGCCCGCGATGTTCAGGAAGCCCGCGGCGGCGAACTCGCCGACCAGGCGGCCGGTGACGTCCGGCGTCTCGTCGAAGCCGGTGTCGCTCATCGGGTTGGGCAGGCCGGCGTTGGGATAGCAGGAGATCGGGGTGTCGCCGGCCGCCTTCGAGAGTTCCTCGATGTAGGGCCGCATCAGCGCCGCGCCCAACGCGCAGTTCAGGCCGATCGCGATCGGCTGCGCATGCCGCACCGAGTGCCAGAACGCCGTCACCGTCTGCCCCGACAGGATGCGCCCGGACGCGTCGGTCACCGTGCCGGAGATGATCACCGGCAGGCGTTCGCCGGTGTCGTCCATCAGTTCGTCGACGGCGAAGATCGCCGCCTTGGCGTTCAGCGTGTCGAAGATGGTCTCGATCAGGAACAGGTCGACGCCGCCTTCGAGCATCGCCTTGGCCTGCTCGTAGTACGCCTTGCGCAGGGTGTCGAAGTCGACATTGCGCGCGCCGGGGTCGTTGACGTCCGGACTGATCGACGCCGTGCGCGGCGTCGGGCCGAGCGCGCCCGCCGCGAAGCGCGGCTTGTCCGGCGTGCTGAACGCGTCGCAGGCCTCGCGGGCCAGCCGCGCGGCGGCGACGTTCATCTCGTAGGCGTAGTCCTGCAGGCCGTAGTCCTCCTGCGCGACGGTGGTCGTGCCGAAGGTGTTGGTCTCGATGATGTCGGCGCCGGCGTCCAGGTACTGGCGGTGGATCTCGCTGATGACCTCGGGCCTGGTCAGCACCAGCAGGTCGTTGTTGCCCTTGAGGTCCTTGGGATGATCGGCGAAGCGCTCGCCGCGGAAGTCGGCTTCCGTCAGCTTGTAGCGCTGGATCATCGTGCCCATCGCGCCGTCCAGGACGGCGATGCGTTGCGCCAGGATGGCGGGCAAGGCGGCGCCGCGGGTGTAGGCCACGGCAGGGCGGGCGGCGGGACGGGCGGTGGTCGGGGCGTTCATGGGCTCCGATTGTAGGAAGCCCGGCCCCGGCCCACCGTTCTCAACCGCCGAAGACCTTCTTCAGGAGGGCGCTTCCGGTGCCGACCGGGTCCTGGCGGATCTTCTTCTCTTCCTGGCCGATCATGAAGTACAGGCCGTCCAGCGCCTTGTCGGTGACGTAGCCCTGCAGGTTGGCGTCCTCCTTGCGGATGAGGCCGAAACCGGAGGCCTTGCCGGCCACCGCGTTGTACTTCTCGCTCAGCGACTGGCGCTCGGTCGCCTTCGTCACGATGGGCAGGAACTTCGTCGTCAGCGGCGAGCGGGTCTTGTCCTCGAAGAACTGCGTCACCGCGTTGTCGCCGCCGCGCACGATCCTCACCGCGTCCTCGACGCTGATGTTGCGCACGGTGGTGACCAGCAGCTGGCGCGCCTCCGGCATCGCCTGCTCGGCGGCGCGGTTCATCGAGGTGATCAGGTCGTCGATTCGCTTGCCCTGGCCGGTCGTGCGCAGCAGGCGCGCGGCGTCCTTGAGCGCGCCGGGGAGCTCGATCTTCACCTGCGGATTGCCGAGGAAACCGTCGGTCCGCCCCAGGTTGGCCAGCGCCGCCTGGGCGCCGCGTTCGAGCGCCGCGCGCACGCCGGAGGCGGCGTCGCCCTCGCTCAGGCTCAGCGCCATCGCCCACGGCGAGGCGCAGCCCGCGCCCAGCAGCGCGATCAGGTCACGGCGGAACAGATTCATCGGTGTCTCCTTCTTGAACGTCAGCGATGGCCGTCTCAGCGGTCTCAGCAGCCTCGACGCCTTCGGCATCAGCCGCGGCAGCACGCTCCGGGGTGTCTCCCTCGGCATCGTCGTCGGTGCCGGCGACGTCCGATGCCGCATCTTCCGACTCCGCAAGGTCCATGTCGATGGCGCCGAACGGGCCGGGGCCGTCGCCGAGCTTGAACTCGATGCGCAGGCTGTCGCCCGGTTCCAGCACCACCTGCTTGCCGAGCACCGGCGAACCCGCGCCGACCAGCGTGCCGGCGCGCAGCGGCCGGTTGAGGGCCGCTTCCGCGAGCAGGTCGCCGAGCGACCACTTCATGCCGGTCTTCGCATCGACGACCGCCTGCTTGCGCCCGTTGCGCATGACCTGCAGCTGCAGCGCCGCGCGACCGAGGTACCAGGCGCCGGGCAGTTCGTCCGGCGTGACGGCGACCGGCGCGAACTGCAGCGCCGGGCGGCTGTGCAGCGCGGGCCAGCCGTTGGCGAGCTCCTCCTGCTGCACCGGCCGCAGCACCCAGTCGCCGACCAGCATCAGCAGCCGGATCGATTCCAGCGCCTGCGACGGCACGGCGCCCTGCGCCAGATCGCCGATCAGCGCGGCGAGCTGCGGTTCGGGTTCCAGGCCGGGCGTGCGCAGGTCCAGCAGTTCGGTCGGACCGAGCAGCGCTTCCGCGCCGCCGGCGCGCAGCAGCGGCGCGCTGAGGCGTTCCGGCCACGCGAGGCCGCGCTCGCGCAAGGCCCGACCCTGTTCTGGGTAGGCCTCGCCGGCGATCCAGCCGGCCAGGCGCGGCAGCGGGGCCAGGCATTGCTTCGGATCGAACGCGAACGCATGCCGCGCGCGCCCCTGGTTGAGGGACTGCGACAGCGTCTCCAGCTGGGGCGCCAGGAAATTCCAGTCGTCGAGCACCTGTTGCAGGCGCGTGGCGATGCCGGTGGCATAGCATGCCTGGCTCAGGTCGCGCGACACGACCACCAGGTGGCCGTCGCGGGATCCATCGCGGTAGGTGGCGAGTTTCATTGTTGTGAACGGACAGTCATTCGTCGGACGATCGGTGGTGGCATTTTCACCTCAGGAGCGGATCGCCTTCGCGGCGGCGCTCGCGGGGGCCGTGGTGCTGCATGCGTGCGCCCTCGGCGCGTTGTCGCGCCGGTCCCTGCCGCGGGCGATCGACAGCCCGGCCGTGACGACGCGCCTCATCGACAGGCCCCTTCCGCCGGCGCCCGAACCTGTCGCGACGCCGGAGGTTCGCCCCGCCGCCCATCCCGCCGTTCCACCCCCCTCGCGACGCGCGACGCCCGTCCGCACGCCGGACACCCGACCCGTGCCCGCATGGCTCGCGTTGCCGCTGCACGGCGCGGGCACGCTGGCCTATGCCTTCATCATCGACGGCCAACCGGGCGAGGCAGCGTTGAGTTACCGCATCGACGCCAGCCGCTTCGACATCACGCTTGAACGCCGCGCGGGTGATCGCGAACTGCCGGTCTGGCACAGCGAGGGCCGTGTGGGCGCGCAGGGTTTGCAACCCGAACGTCATCGCGTGACACGCCAGGGACGCGAACGCGAGTTGCTGATCTTCGACCGCGCGTCCGCTCGACCGGTGCTGCTTGTAGGCGCGCGTGCCTTTCCGATGTCGGCGGGCACTCAGGATCGCCTGTCCTGGTGGCTGCAGCTCGCCGCGATGATGGCGGCGGAACCGGCGCCCCATCTCGGTCAACGACTGCGAGTGCCGGTGGCCGGTCCGACGGGCGTCAACGACTGGGATTTCGAGGTGGCGGCGCGCGACGGCGACCGTTGGCTGCTGCGGCGCGACCTGGCGCGCGGCGCCGGTCGACCGGCGCTGCAATGGTCCGCCTGGCTGGACGGCCGGCGCGGTTTCCTGCCGGTCGATCTGCGCTTCAGCCTGGACGACGACGAACAGTGGGCGCTCCGCTTGCTGGAGTGAGCCTGTCAGCCGCGCACATGTCCGTCCGACCTCGACCCCCGATGTGCGCGTTACGGTTCGTTGATCCGTGAAACCTTGTGCGGTTGGCACCACAAATGCTTGGGACACGGTCAGCGTGTTCCGCAAGTTCTGCCACCATGGGTCATGGCCTGGTTGGGAGCGACGGGTCTTGAATCTGTCGCAACAGGCCATAACTCCTCCAACCAAGGAGTCCTTCATGCACATGCTCTACGACTCACCGAGCTACATCGTCGTCCAGTTCGATGTTCCGGTCGCTCCGTCCGCCGGCGACGCCGCGCACGCCGCCCAGGTGGATCACACCAACCTGCCCTCGTTGCAGCGGGACGGGTTCGAGATCGTCGACAAGTTCACCCGCAAGGAGATCTTCATCGAAGGCGCCCTCGCCCAGGCCTTCCAGGAAGGCGTGGAAGCGCTCATCGAACAGGGGCCTGACGTCGACGACCTCGACGCCTTCATCGCGCAGTACGCCGACCTGGGCCAGCAGCCCGTGATCATGCATTGATCCCCGGCGGCCCGCCCGCCGATCCGGGGCGTGCCCTGCCCCTTCGCTGCGCCAGGATCGTGCAGCCGCGCCCCGTCCAGGGGTGCCGACGGTGCGTCCCTCTTCGGCAGGTGCTGCGCTTGCCTTTGACGACGCCGGTTCTATGGCATCGTCCCGTCCATGCTGCATCCGTCCCCGTCGACCTTTCTGAGGCGCGTTTCGCGCGCGCTCGCCGCCGGCACGCTCGCCCTCCTCGCGGTGCTGGGCGGCGACGCGCTGGCGGCGCCGTCCAAGCCGTCCTGTCCGCCCGAGCCCGCGCCGCTGCCCGCCGACCGCCTCGCCGCGCAGGCCAAGGACCGCGGCCTGATGTGGACGCTCAAGCGCGACGGACGGACCTCCTACCTCTACGCCAGCCTGCACGTGGGCAAACCCGGTTGGGCCACCCCGGGACCGCGACTGCGCAAGGCGCTCGACGAGGTCGACGCGGTCGCGCTGGAACTCGATCCGCTGGACCGCGACGCCTGGAAGATGCCGCCCATGCCCGACCTGCCGCTGGACGCCTCGCTGCGCCGGCGCCTGGACGCGCAGGCCGCCGCGGTCTGCCTGGAACCGCAGGCGCTCGCGGCGATGCACCCGCTGCTGCAGACCAGCACCTACATGCTGCTGCGGGCGCGCACGCTGGGGCTGGACGTGCGCTACGGCCAGGAGATGCTGCTGAGCCAGTGGGCCCGCGACCGCGGTCTGCCGGTCCTGGCGCTGGAGACGCTGCAGGGCCAGCTCGAGGCCTTGCTGCCCGCCGACGCCGACGCCGCACGCCATGAACTGCGCGCCAACCTGCAGCAGCTCGAACGTCCGAAATCACTGCTGCGCACGCTGGACACCATGGTGGGGGTCTACGACCGCGGCGACCTCGTCCGGCTGAACCGCTACGCCGAGTGGTGCGACTGCGTCACCGACGCCGCCGACCGCGCCGCGCTGCAGCGCATCAACGACGGGCGCAATCCCGAGCTCGCCCGTCGGATCTCCGAGTTGCACCAGCGCGGCCAGTCGCTGCTGGTGGCGGTGGGCGCGATGCACATGACCGGACCGCGCGCGATCCCGGCGCTGCTGAAGGACCAGGGCTTCGAGGTAACCCTGATGCCGCGGACCGGATCGCGGTGACCCAGTTGCGGCACACTGGGCCGCGCGCCGTTCCGGCCCTCGTCTTCCCCAGGCTTCCCCCTGACTTTTCCCTGGAGTCCCCATCTTGGACCCCCTGCCGTCCTTCCTCCAATCGCTCTTCCTGGTGCCGCTGACGCTGCTGCCCATCATCAATCCGGTGGGCGTGGCCCCGATCGTCATCGGCGCGGCCGGCGGCGACGACAAGGTCCTCAAGCGCCTGGCACGCCAGGTCGCCATCAACGGCTGGGTCGTGATCATGGTGTCGCTGCTGGTGGGCACCTATGTGCTGGACCTGTTCGGCATCTCGCTGCCGGTGGTGCGCGTCGGCGGCGGCCTGCTGGTGTCCTACAGCGCCTGGGTGATGCTGACGCGCAACGAGACCGACGACGTCCAGACCGCCGTCGTGCACGCCTCGCCCGGCGACATCACCGAGGCCGAGATCGTCCGCCGCAGCTTCTTCCCGATCACCTTCCCGCTGACCACCGGCCCGGGCAGCATCGCCGCGGCGATCGCGCTGGGCGCCCAGATCCCCCGATCGCCGGTGCCCTACGTGATGGGCGCGAGCGTGGCCGCCATCGGCGCGGCCTTCACCGCCGCCGTGGTCTACCTGGTCTACCGCAACGGCGGCCGGCTGCTGATGAAGATGGGCGAGGTCGGCACGCTGGTGATGATGCGGCTGATGGCCTTCGTGCTGCTGTGCATCGGCATCCAGATCCTGTGGACGGGCTGGGCCGACCTGAACCACATTCCGACCTGACGCGCCCAGCGCCCTTCCCGACACCGGACGGTCGCCGCCAGGACGTAGGATCGGGTGCACGACCGCCCCCGGTCTTCCCGTCGCGCACGCGGAACCCCGGTGAGAACGGCGGCGAGGAGACACCATGGCGGACACCGACTTCAGCAAATTCGTTCCGGGCTTCGACTTCCTGCAGGGCCTGATGAAGAACGCCGGCTCGGCGATCCCCGGCTTCAACCAATGGGTCGCGCCGACGCTGGATCCGGAGGAGCTCGACAAGCGGATCAGCGAGCTGCGCACCGTGCAGTTCTGGCTGGAGAACAACGCCCGCATGCTCACCGCGACCATCCAGGCGCTGGAAGTGCAGCGGATGACCTTGTCGACGCTGCACGCGATGAACGTGCCGATGGCGGACCTGAAGGATGTGCTGAAGACACCGCCGGTGCCGCCGACGGCGCCTGCCGCGAAGCCCGCGGCGGTCGCCGAAGCGGAGCCCGGAACGAAGGCCGATGCGGCATCGGACGCGAAGCCCGACGCGAAGTCCGGCGACGCCGCCGGCTCGAGAACCGCGGGTGCGGACCCGATGCAATGGTGGAACGCACTGACGCAGCAGTTCACGCAGGTCGCGTCCCAGGCGATGAAGACGGCCCAGACCGCGGCGGCAGCCTCAGCCGCCAAGCCCGCGCCCGAGGCACCCGCCAGGCCTGCGGCGAAAGCCGCGACCCAGGGGGCCGCCAGGAAGGCGGCGCCCGCGCGCAAGACCGCCGCCAGACCGGCGACCAAACCCGCCGCCAAACGCAAGGCGCCCTGAGCCCACCAGCCTCCCGAGGGCCGTTCATGCCTCGCTTTCTCCAGGCGCACGCCACCCATCCCGATCCCCACATGGCGTTGGCCCTCGTCGGCGCCCAGTTGGAGGGACAGCGCGCCGGCATGACGCCGACGCTGGGTTTCCTCTACCTGACGCATCCCTACGTGCCGCACGCGCAGGCGCTGCTGGACGAGGTCCGCGAGCGCTGGCCGGGTTGCGGCTGGGTCGGTGCCTCCGCGCTCGCGGTCAGCGCCAGCGGCGTCGAATACTTCGACGAACCGGCGCTGGTGGTCATGCTCTGCGACCTGCCCGCGGACCAGTGGCGGGTCTTCTCCGGACTGCGGCCGCTGACGCCGGACTGCGAATCCCGCAGCCTGCTGCTGCACGCCGACGGCGGCACGCCCGACCTGCAGGAGTTGATCAGCGAGCTCTCCCAGCGCTGCAGCAGCGGCTACCTCTTCGGCGGACTGGTCAGCGGCGGCGACAACGCGGTGCAGGTCGCGGACGGCATCTTCGCGGGCGGCCTGTCGGGCCTGGCGCTCGGGCCGGACGTGCGCTGGATCTCGCGCGTCAGCCAGGGCTGCCAGCCGCTCGGCCGCGAACGCCGCGTCACCGCCTGCGACGGGCCGCTGGTCACCGGACTCGACGGGCAGCCCGCGCTGGACGCGCTGCTCGAGGACCTGAAGCTGCCGGCATACACCGGCGAGTCCGGTTCGCTGCGTCAGGCCATGCCGCTGTTCCGGCGCACGCTGGTCGGCCTCAGCGACGAGCCCGGCGCCCGGCGCGAGTACGGCGCCGAAGTCCGCGTCCGGCATCTCGTCGGGCTGGACCCCGGCCGGCGCGGCATCGCGGTCGCCGAGCAGATGCGCGAAGGCGAACTGCTGAGCTTCTGCGAACGTCACCCCGACGCCGCCCGACGCGACCTGGTCCGCATCTGCACCGAGATCCGCGCCGAGGCGGAGGAACGCGGCGCGCGCATGGCCGGAGCCCTGTACTTCAGCTGCACGGGGCGGGGCGGCCCGCACTTCGGCTCGCCGTCGGCGGAGCTGCAGTGGGTCCAGCATGCGCTGGGCGAAGTGCCGCTGGCCGGATTCTTCGCCAACGGGGAGATCGCCCACGCGCGGCTGCACGGCTACACCGGCGTGCTGACGGTCTTCCTGGACGCCTGATGGCCGGCCGCCGCGACCTGCTGCAGGCTGCCGCGGCCTCGACCCTCTGCACCGCCCTGCCCGCGCTCGCCCTGCTGCCGGGCGCCGCGGCGGCGGCCCGGCCGGCGTCCAGCGGCTCGCCGGCCTCGACGCCGCCGGAACCGACCACCGTCATCTATCCGCGCCATCTCCCCCAGCAGGACAAGCAGGTCGACTACTTCATCAGCCTGCTGCACGCCGCGCTCCAGCGCAGCGGCACCCGCTACGCGCTGATCCAGACGCAGTCGGAGATGGTCCAGAGCCGCGCGCTGCTGGAGATGGCGAGCAACGATCCCGGCATCGACGTGTTCTGGACGATGACCGATCCGCTGCGCGAGAAGACCCTGCTGCCGATCCGCGTGCCGCTGGACCGGGGGCTGATCGGCTGGCGCCTGTGCCTGACCCGCGCCGCCGATCGCGAGCGCCTGCGCGACATTCGCGACCTGCAAGACCTGGCCCGGTTGACCGCCGGACAGATGCACGATTGGCCAGACACCGCCGTGCTGCGCGCCAACGGCCTGCCGGTGCAGGTCAGCACGCATTACCAGGGCCTGTTCCAGATGCTGTCGCAGGGCCGCTTCGACTACTTCCCGCGCTCGATCTTCGAGGTCGATTCGGAGCTCGCCAGCTTCGCCGAGCAGAACCTCGTCATCGACCCTTACCTGCTGTTGCACTATCCCGCGGCGCTCTACATGTTCGTCCGACCGGGCCGTCCGCGGCTCGCCGCGGACCTGACGCGCGGCATGAACGCGCTCGTGGCCGACGGCACCTTCGAGCGGCTGTCGCGGCAGATCTTCGGCGATCTGCTGCAGCGCCACCGCATCGACCAGCGCCGCGTGCTGCGGCTGCGCAACCCGCTGCTGCCGGCGCAGACGCCGCTGGATCGCAAGGCCTTGTGGTGGCCGCTGCCGGGTTCCCGCTGACGGGCTCCCGCCGAGGGGGAATGCGGGTTCAGTCCGCGGTCAGCGCGCGGGGCTACAGTTCGACGCCATGACCGCCGTCCTTCCTTCCACCCATGAGCCGCCCGGCGGCCAGGCCGCCGAGCTGGCCGGTTTCCGTGCCGGGCGCCGCGCGCAGCTGGTCCAGGCCCTGCGGGCCGAGTTGCCCGCGCACGCGCTGCTGTGGCAGGACGAACAGACGCGCCCCTACGAGTGCGACGGCCTGACCGCCTACCGCGAGCGCCCGCTGGCCGTGGCGCTCCCCGAGACCGAAGCCCAGGTCGCCGGCGTGCTGAAGGCCTGCCATGCGCTGGACGTGCCGGTGGTGGCGCGCGGCGCCGGCACCGGTCTGTCCGGCGGCGCGATGCCGCACGCCGAAGGCCTGACGCTGGCGCTGGCCAAGTTCAACCGCATCGTGGCCATCGATCCGCTGGCGCGCACCGCCCGGGTCCAGTGTGGCGTGCGCAACCTGGCGATCTCGGAAGCGGCGGCCGCGCACGGCCTGTACTACGCGCCGGACCCGAGCAGCCAGATCGCCTGCACGATAGGCGGCAACGTCGCGGAGAACTCCGGCGGCGTGCATTGCCTGAAGTACGGCCTGACGCTGCACAACGTGCTCAAGGTGCGCGGTTTCACGGTCGAGGGCGAGCCGGTGGAGTTCGGTTCCGAGGCCCTGGACACCGCCGGCCTGGATCTGCTGAGCGTCGTGATCGGCAGCGAGGGCATGCTGGCGGTGGTGACGGAGGTGGTCGTCAAGCTGACGCCCAAGCCGCAACTGGCGCGCTGCATCATGGCCAGCTTCGACGACCTGCGCCGCGCCGGCGACGCGGTGGCCGCGATCATCGCGGCGGGCATCATTCCCGCCGGCCTGGAGATGATGGACAAGCCCATGACCGCGGCGGTCGAGGACTTCGTCCATGCCGGCTACGACCTCGACGCCGAGGCGATCCTGCTGTGCGAGAGCGACGGCACGCCCGAGGAGGTCGAGGAGGAGATCGCCCGCATGAGCGCGGTGCTGCAGGCCAGCGGCGCCACGCGGCTGGAGGTCAGCGAGACCGAGGCTCAGCGGCTGCGCTTCTGGAGCGGCCGAAAGAACGCCTTCCCGGCGTCGGGGCGCATCAGCCCGGACTACATGTGCATGGACTCGACCATCCCGCGCAAGCGCCTGGCTGACATCCTGCTGGCGATCCAGGAGATGGAACGCAAGTACGACCTGCGCTGCGCCAACGTCTTCCACGCCGGCGACGGCAACCTGCATCCGCTGATCCTGTTCGATGCGAACGATCCCGACCAGCTGCATCGCTGCGAGCGCTTCGGCGCGGACATCCTCGAGACCAGCGTCGCGATGGGCGGCACGGTGACCGGGGAGCACGGCGTCGGCGTGGAGAAACTCAACAGCATGTGCGTGCAGTTCTCGCCGCAGGAGCGCGAACGCATGCTGGCCCTGAAGCGGGCCTTCGATCCCAAGGGGTTGCTGAACCCCGGCAAGGTGATCCCGACGCTGCAGCGCTGCGCCGAATACGGCCGCATGCATGTGAAGCGCGGCGCACTTTCATTCCCGGAACTGGAGCGATTCTGATGGCAGTGCAAGCAGCAGGGGCCGCGGCGGCGGACCCGGAGCCGGTCGGCGGCTTCGTCCCCTCGACGCAATTGATGGCGACCTTGGAGGCGATGGCGGCGCGCTTCCAGGAAGGCCGGCCGGTGCGGCTGACCGGTCACGGCAGCAAGGACTTCTACGGTGGCCCGCTGGGCGACGCCGAGCCGGTGTCGACGTTGTCGCTCAACGGCGTGATGGCCTATGAGCCGAGCGAGCTCTATGTGACCGCGGCGGCCGGCACGCCGGTGGCGGACGTGGAAGCGCTGCTCGCGCAGCACGGGCAACACCTGGCCTTCGAGCCGCCGCGTTTCGTGGGTGCGGCCTCGGGCGGCACGGGCACGATCGGCGGCATGGTCGCGAGCGGGCTGTCCGGCCCGGCGCGCGCGACCGCCGGCGCGGTGCGCGATCACGTGCTCGGTCTGACGATGCTCGACGCGAAGGGAGAGCTGCTGCACTTCGGTGGCACGGTGATGAAGAACGTCGCCGGCTACGACGTGTCGCGGCTGATGGCCGGATCGATGGGCGTGCTCGGGCTGATCGCACAGGTCACGCTGAAGGTGCTGCCGCAGCCGGTCGCGACGGCGACGCTGCGCTTCGAAGCCTCGCAGGACAAGGCGCTGCTGCGGATGAACCGCTGGGGCGGGCAGCCGCTGCCGATCTCGGCCAGCGCCTGGTGGGACGGCGCGCTGGTGGTGCGGCTGTCCGGCACCGAGGCGGCGGTACGCGCGGCGATCCACAAGCTCGGCGGTTCGGTGATTCCCGAGCCGATGGCCGCGCCGTTCTGGCGGGGGCTGCGCGACCAGTGCGACGAGTTCTTCCTCGGCGCGCGCCGCGCGGTCCAGGGCGGCGCGACGCTGTGGCGCATCGCCGTGCCGTCGACGACGCCCGCGATGCCGCTGCACGGCGAGCAGCTCGTGGAGTGGGGCGGCGCGCAGCGCTGGGTCGTGACGCCGATGGCGCCCGCGCAGGTCCGCGACGTGGTGGCCGCGGCGGGCGGGCACGCGACGATGTTCTATGCGAGCGACAAATCGGCCGGCACCTTCTCGCCGCTCGGACCGCAGCTGACGCGCATCCACAAGGAACTGAAGCGGCAGTTCGATCCGGCGGGGATCTTCAATCCGGGGCGTCTCTACTCTGATCTATAGATTCCGGCAGATCGAGCCTAGTTCATCCATGCGAATTCAATCCATTTCAATCCGAAACTTCCGGCGATTCGAGCGTTTTGATTGCGCCTTCGATCCCCGACTGACGCTGCTAATGGGGGAAAATGGCGCCGGTAAGAGTTCGTTGCTCCGCGCGATCTTCCTCGCCTGTGAAGGGCTGTTGGGCGATTTCGTGGGAAGTCCGGGACTTCGAAATCCCAGGTCGGATGTTCGGCGCATCAACATGGTTGATCCATCCGACGAGGCATGGCGGTCCGGCGTCTTCCCGTCATCTGTTCAGTTGGATGTGGACGTCTTGGACAGCCTCTACTCGCTCATCATCGAGTACGAAGACGGCTCATCTCAGTTCCGGACCGAGTCTCGCGATGACCCGTTACAGCTAGTGCCGCCGGTTGACATGTACGAGTCAATTCGTCGCTGGTTCAGTTCTTCCAACGCGACTGCGATTCCCCTATTTGCAAGATTCGGTCCTCAGGGATCAACTGGAAATCCAAGCCCCGGAGCGGTGCAGAAGCCTTTCGACTCCAAACAGGACATTTGGCAGCGTTTTGCTCAGGAAAGCGTAAACATCTCTTCGTTGGCCCAATGGTTTCAATACAACGAACTCCGAAGCCTTCAAGAAGGGAAACCGCCGCTGATCTATCGCGTCGTGAAGCAGACAGTGCTGGCATCGATACATGCGCTGGATGTCAAGTATGTCGTTCGCGATAACCAGCTGATGGTCCTCCACGAAGGACAAGGTTGGCGACCCTTTGATGAATTGAGCGATGGACAAAAGCGTCTCGCCACGGTGTTCATGGAGCTGGCCGTCCGTGCTGCAGCGCTCAACTCTCATCTTGGTGAAAGTTGCATCGCGGCGACGCCGGGTGTGATCTTGATCGACGAACTCGACCTACACCTCCATCCCCAATGGCAACGTTCGGTCATCGACAACTTGCTCGATACGTTTCCAGAACTCCAATTCGTCATTGCGTCCCACTCTCCATTTCTCATCCAATCGGCATTGGCGCGGGGGGTCGTAATTGACGCAGCGACAGGCGAACGCGCAGCCGCGACAGATCACAGCATCGAGGACATCGCCGAGCAGGTCATGGGCGTGGATCAACCGCAGCGTAGCCAGCGGTTCCTAGAGATGCGACGACTGGCGCAGGAGTACCTCGAACTCATGGAGTCGCCGGTATCCACCGCCGAGGCGAAGGCTGACCTGAAGGCTCGACTCGATCAGGCCCTCTCCGTTTTCGCCGATGATCCAGCAGCTGCGGCCTGGCTGAGCCAAAGGCGCATTGCCAAAGGAATCTGATCGATGCGCTCTGTCGACAAAGGCTCTCATCCCACGCTCGACACCGGAGAGCTCGTTCAGCTTGAGCCGTATCAAGAGGCCACGCCTCACCTGAAGATCCGGTTGGGCAGGTACTGCAGCTTCTGCGAGCGATCCGTAAGCGTAAGCCTCGCCGTTGAGCACAAACTTCCCAAGGTCCATTTCCCGGACTTGGCATACGTCTGGGATAACTTCCTTCTCGGCTGCGCCAACTGCAACGGTGTGAAAGGCGCCAGGTTCGTCGCAAACGAAGCCGTGATGTTTCCGGACACGCACGACACGTTCGGGGCGCTTGAATATTTGGAGTCGGGCCGGGTCCGCCCTCGTGCAGACTTGCCAGCGCCTCACGCTGAGCAAGCTCATGCATTGCTGAATCTTGTTGGCCTTTCCCGTGAGCCAAGGGATCTATCCGAAGCCGACCACCGCTGGGACGACCGGCTAGAAACCTGGTCGCTGGCCATCCAAAGCCGCGAGGATCTCGCTAAGGACGATACGCCCGCCATGCGGGCCGCGATTCTTCGCACCGCAGCCTCGCGCGGGGGCTTCTCGATCTGGATGGCTGCCTTCGCTGAAGACTCCGTCATGCGTCGCGCCCTTTCGGCGACGTTCCCAGGCACGCGCGTACTCGACGAGGCAGCCTGACCATGCAAACCCACCTCGCCCCCGAATTCCAAGGCACCCCAGAAGGCAGCACCGCCGAGGCCATCCTGCGGCGCTGCGTGCACTGCGGCTTCTGCACCGCGACCTGCCCGACCTACCAGCTGCTGGGCGACGAGCTCGACGGGCCGCGCGGCCGCATCTATCTCATCAAGCAGGTGCTGGAAGGCGAACCGCCGACCGCGGCCACGCAGCAGCACCTGGACCGCTGCCTCACCTGCCGCAACTGCGAAAGCACCTGTCCTTCCGGCGTCCAGTACGGCCAGCTCGTGGAGATCGGCCGGCAGATCGTCGACGCCAAGGTCGAGCGTCCGCGCGAGGAACGCCTCAAGCGCTGGCTGCTCAAGGAAGGCCTGACGTCGCCGCTGTTCAAGCCCGCGCTGCGGCTCGGGCAGGCGCTGCGTCCGCTCGTGCCGGGCGCGTTGAAGGACAAGGTCCCGCCCCGGCCCGACGCGCGCGCGCACCAGTGGCCGCAACGGCCCCACCCGCGCAAGGTGCTGATGCTGCTCGGCTGCGTGCAACCGGCGATGATGCCCAACATCAACGCGGCCACCGCCCGCGTGCTCGACGCCGCCGGCGTGCAGACGCTGGTCGCCGAAGAAGCCGGCTGCTGCGGCGCGATCCGCGCGCACATGAACGACCACCACGGCGGCCTGGACGACGCCAGGCGCAACATCGACGCCTGGTGGCCGATGGTGGACGGCCACAGCGAGGAGGTCGACGCCATCGTGATGAACGCCTCCGGCTGCGGCGTGCAGGTCAAGGACTACGGGCGGCTGCTCGCGCACGACCCCGATTACGCGGAGAAGGCCGCGCGCGTCGCCGCACTGACCCGCGACCTCAGCGAGTACCTGCCGGACCTGGTCCAACCCTTGCGCGCACGGCTGGCCCCGCCCGGTGCGGCCGCGCAGCGACCCAAGCTCGCCTACCACCCGCCCTGCACGCTCCAGCACGGCCAGCAGTTGCGCGGCGGCGTCGAGGGCCTGATGCGCGAACTCGGGTTCGAGATCGCCATCGCCCCCGCCGAGAGCCATCTCTGCTGCGGCTCCGCCGGCACGTATTCCGTGCTGCAACCGCTGCTGGCCAAGCAGTTGCGGGATCGCAAGCTGGCCGCGCTGGCGCCCCTGGCCGCCGAGGCCATCGTGTCGGCCAACATCGGCTGCATCCAGCACCTCCAGAGCGGGAGCGACGTCCCGGTCCGGCACTGGATCGAAGTCCTGGATGAGGCACTTCTACAAGGATGAGTCATTGACTCGAGCGCCAATCCTCTTGGTGAATCGTCGTATCGGCGCATCACTTTGTGCTGAAAGCGCTGCCATCCGCGCAGGAGTTCTCACCTCAAAGGCCTCACCCCGGGCAAACCCGGGCATGCCCATTGCCTGCCGCCCGCAGAATCGCCTCCCATAACAGGAGGGGAGCGCGCAAGCGATCCAACCAGAAAGTGAAATAGGCCGGTCGCCGTGTGGTGACCGGCCTTTTTTCCGTCCGGACCATCCCGGGCAGCGACGCCCGTCAGGGTTTCCCCGTCGCGCAGAGCGAGCAGACGTCGCGCCGGACGCGCCGGCCCGGCGGGCCGAGGCGGATACTCCCCTGTCATATTTGTTTCAGCGGCTTCGACCGGAGCCCGATCCGCCATGACCCTGACCCGTCGCGCCTGGCTGCTGGTGCCCGTCCTGGCCGCACTGGCCGCCTGCGCCAACGCCCCCTCCTCCTCGACCCCGGTCGCCGGCGCCTCTCCGGCAACACCTGGCCCCGCGCCGTCCGCGTTCACGGCGAAGAAGCCGCCCAAGCTGGTCGTCTTCATGGTCGTCGACGGGCTGCCGATCCGGCAGGTGCTGGGCTACCGCGACCAGCTCCAGCCGGACGGCTTCAAGCGTTTCCTCGACCGGGGCGCCTGGTTCGCCAATGCGTACTACGGCCACGGCTACACCGTCACGGCGGCCGGCCACTCGATCATGCTGAGCGGCGCCTACCCGCAGCGCAGCAGCATCATCGGCAACGAATGGCGCGATCCGATGACCGGCGCCCCGCAGTACAACACCGGCGATCCGCGCTACCAGTACATCGGCAACAAGACGGAGCCGCTGGCCGGTACCAGCCCGAACAACTACAAGGTCGAGACCGTCGGCGACGTGCTGCGCACGCTGCAGCCGGATTCGAAGGTCATCGGCATCTCGGGCAAGGACCGCGGCGCGATCCTGCCGGCCGGCCACAAGGGAACGGCCTACATGTACATGGGCGGCAGCGGCGAATTCGCCTCGTCCACCTATTACATGGACAAGCACCCCGCCTGGGTGGACGCCTTCAACGCGGCCAAGCCGGCCGACCGGTTCTTCGGCAAGACCTGGTCGCCGATGCTTTCGGAAGCGGCCTACGCCCGCAGCGTGCCGGACGGCCAGCCCTGGCAGGCCAACAGCGGTAACGGCAACCGGCTGCCGGCCATGCTGGGCGCCGGTATGGACGGCCCGGGACCGCGCTTCTACGGCAACATCCTGCCCTCCCCGTTCGGCGACGAACTGACGCTGGCCTTTGCGAAAGCCGCGGTCGAGGGCGAGCGCCTGGGCAGCGACGACCAGACCGACCTCCTGTCCGTCAGCCTGTCCAGCCACGACTACATCAACCACGCGTTCGGCCCTGAATCGCGGCTGTCGCACGACCATTTCCTGCATCTGGATGCCTACTTGCAGGACTGGTTCAAGTATCTCGACGACAAGGTCGGGCGCGACAACTACGTCGCCGTGCTGACCGCCGACCACGGCTTCACCGACACCCCCGAGTGGGCGAAGTCGCAGGGACGGGACGCCGGACGCATCAATCCGACGCAGGCCGTGGGCTTCGTCAACGCCGGGCTCGCGAAGCAGTTCGGCGAAGGCCGCTGGGTGATCGGCATGTCCGGCAGCGGCTTCATCTTCGACGAGGCGGCGATCAAGGCCAGGGGCCTGGCCGCCGACACCGTCTATGCCGCCGCCAAGGCGCTGGTCGTGCAGGTCGACGGCGTGCAAACGGCCTTCACCCGCGAGCAGCTCGCCGGAACGGACACCGCGACGCCGTACCTCGAGCAGTTCCGTCGCTCCTGGTATCCGGGCGTCGCCGCGCCGCTGCAGGTGGTGCCGAAGGCGGGCTGGATGTTCGGCTCGCGCGTGACGGGCACCACCCACGGCAGCCCCTATGAGAACGACACCCACGTCCCGCTGCTGACCTGGGGGCCGGCGTGGGTCGGCCAGGGCCGCATCGAGCAGCGCGTCGAGATCGTCGACCTCGCGCCGACCCTGTCGGCCCTGCTGCACATCCCCGCACCGAAGCAGGCGCAGGGCGTGCTGCTGCCGCTGCCCGCCAAATAGGCGGCGCCTCCCCCAACGGGGGCCGCCCGCGCGCGGATTCCCCCCGTTCACCCCACCCACCCGCCACCGGCGCGGGGGCGGGCTGCGCCTGACACCCGGCTCCTGTAGGCTCACCGGTCTCGCAGAAGTGACAGGGAGACCGCCGTGTTTGGCTGGTTTGAAAAACTCGTCGATCCGTTTCCGCAGACCCCGGCGCCTCAGCCGCCGAAGGGGTTCTTCGCCTTCGTCTGGGCCGGCTCGCACGGCATGCGCGGGCTGGTGGCGGTGCTCATCGTCCTGACCGCGGCCATCGGCGCGTTCGAGGCGCTGCTGTTCTCCATGCTGGGTTCGGTCGTGGACTGGCTCAGCCAGGTGCCGCCCGCGCAGTGGTGGGCGACCCAGCAGGACAAGCTGCTGATGCTGCTCGGCATCCTGCTCGCCAGCCCGCTGCTGATCGCGCTGCAGTCGCTCAGCAAATACCAGGGCCTGTCCAGCAACTTCCCGATGCGGCTGCGCTGGAACTTCCACCGGCACCTGCTCGCGCAGAGCATGAGCTTCTATCAGGACGAGTTCGCCGGCCGCGTTTCCGCCAAGCTGATGCAGACGGCGCTGGCCGTGCGCGAATGCTGGCTGATCGTCACCGACATCCTGGTCTTCATCACGATCTACTTCGTGACGATGCTGGGCGTCGTCGGCAGCTTCGACGCGACGCTGCTGATCCCCTTCCTCGGCTGGCTGGCCTGCTACGTCGTGGCCTTGAGCTACTTTGTGCCGCGCCTGGGCAAGGCCGCCACCGCGCAGGCCGACGCGCGCAGCCTGATGACGGGCCGCATCACCGACGCATACACCAACATCAGCACGGTCAAGCTGTTCTCGCACTCGCACCGCGAAGCCGGTTTCGCCCAGGGCGCGATGCAGGACTTCCTGAACACCGCCTACCGCCAGATGCGGCTGATCAGCGGCTTCGAGATCGTCAACCACGCGCTGTCGATGGGCCTGATCGCGTCGACCGCCGGCATGACGGTCTGGCTGTGGACGCAGGGCCAGGTCGGCATCGGCGCGGTCGCCGCCGCGACCGCGATGGCGCTGCGCCTGAACGGGATCTCGCACTGGATCATGTGGGAGATGGCCAGCCTGTTCGAGAACATCGGCACCGTGCAGGACGGCATCACGACCCTGGCGCGTCCGATCGCGATCCGGGACGCCGCCGAGGCCCGCCCCCTGGACGTGACCCGCGGCGAAGTGCGCTTCGAGCATGTCGACTTCAGCTACGGCGGCCGCAAGACCGTGCTGCACGACCTGACCCTGACCATCCGTCCGGGCGAGAAGATCGGCGTGGTCGGCCGTTCGGGCGCGGGCAAGTCGACGCTGGTCAACCTGCTGCTGCGCTTCTACGACGTGGACAAGGGCCGGGTGCTGATCGACGGCCAGGACATCGCCACCGCCACCCAGGACAGCCTGAGACGCCAGGTCGGCATGGTGACCCAGGACACCAGCCTGCTGCACCGCTCGGTGCGCGACAACCTGATGTACGGCCGTCCCGATGCCACGGAGGAAGAGATGCGCGCCGCCGCCGAGCGCGCCGAGGCGGTGGACTTCATCGACGGCCTGAGCGACCCCAAGGGCCGCCAGGGCTACGACGCCCACGTCGGCGAGCGCGGGGTGAAGCTGTCCGGCGGCCAGCGCCAGCGCATCGCGATCGCGCGGGTGATGCTCAAGGACGCGCCCATCCTGCTGCTCGACGAGGCGACCAGCGCGCTGGATTCCGAGGTCGAGGCCGCGATCCAGCGCAGCCTGTACCGGCTGATGGAAGGCAAGACCGTGGTGGCGATCGCGCACCGTCTGTCGACGATCGCGGCGATGGACCGGCTGATCGTGATGGACCAGGGCCGCATCGTCGAGCAGGGCGACCACGCGGCGCTGCTGGCCCAGGGCGGCCTGTACGCGAAGCTGTGGGCGCACCAGAGCGGCGGCTTCCTGGTCGAGGACGAGGTGGACGATGTGGCGGAGGCCGCCGCGCCGGACACGCTGTCGCCTGAAGGCGTCACCGGCATGAGCCGGCCGCCTCATGCCGCCGGAACCATTGCCGGACATGTGGGTGCACCGTCAACAACAACAAAGGATTCCGCGTAAGCCGGCGCTGACTTATCTGGCGTGTGACGGACGCCGCACGCCACCCGTTCAAGGGGTCGGGCGGGGTATCCGGTGGCAGGCTTGTATGGAACACTGCGATCGCAGGTCGGACGGGAGCGCCGATCCGCTTGAGCGTCCGCAGAAATCAGGACGGCATAGCATCACGAAAGCTGAGCATATGGACAACAGCAGCGACACCACCCCGCAGTCTTCGGCCACCCCGACCCCGGTCAAGGGTTCCGTCGTCTCGCAACGCCGTCGCCGTTTCATCCAGGCCGGCGTGGTGCCGGTCGGTCTCACGCTGGCCAGCCGTCCCGCGATGGCTTGGCACTGCAATTCCACCTCGGCCTGGGGCTCGGCCATCCTGCGCGACGGCGGCGCCAGCGTGAAGGCGCGCGCCGCCGCGGCGGTGATCAGCAACACCGAGTGCTGGAACGTCTCCAACTGGATCAACAACTCCGTGCGCGGCCAGGTGTCGTCCTCGACCCCCTGGTCCTTCGTCTCCACCCAGCTCTTCCGGAGCAAGGGGGACGATTACGCCAAGAAGAACCTGCTGATCAAGCACGTCTTCCCGTCCGGACATTGGAAATTCGGCAAGGACGTCAAGGTGATGAAGGCGTTCGAAACCGACGGCGCCTCGGGCATCGGCACCCTGGTGCTGGTCGCCCGCCTGAATGCCATGTTCGCCGGTCATCGCGTGGCGGAATGCGTGTTGTCCAACGGCACCGACATGCTCCAGAAGATGGCGTCGTCGGGCCCCGGCATGTTCAAGCCGACCAACTCGACGGGCTCGGCCTGGATCGAGAAGGACTTCCGCCAGTACCTGACGGACAACTACCTCGCCATGCCCTGATGCCCGGGCCGGTCTGGCATTGCCGGCAACCGATCCATGACGTGCTGCTCGCCTGGGAGGGTGAGCAGCACGCTGTCTTTTTCGACCCCGTCAGCGGGGACACCCACCTGATCGGCGCGCTCGGGGCGCAGCTGGCCGAGTGGCTGAGCGCCGAGCCGCTCGACCGCGACCAGTTGCTTCAACGGCTGGCCCATGACGTCGACTGGGACGAGCGGCCCGCCGCCGACGCCCTGGCCGACCTGCTGGACCAGCACCTGCAACGTCTGTCCGACGCCCATCTGCTGGCCCGCCCGTCCGATGCCCCGCCGCACGTGCCGATGCCGGCCGAGGAGCCCACCGCTTGAGGCTGCAGGACATCGGCAGGGACGCCCTGCGGGCCCGGATGCGCGACGGCGGCGTGACGCTGCGGCTGTCGCCCTTCACCGTGCGCATCCGCTCGGACCTCCCCCACCTGGCCGACGACGTCGCGGCGATGTACCGCGACTTCGAGCTCGTCGACGAGGACGACTTCGTCGACTTCCATGTGGCGGTGCTGCGCAGTCCGCATTGGCTGAGCCGGCTGCAGGGCCGCGCGGAGTTCTGGTTCGACGGCCAGCGTTCCTTCACGCCGCTGCCCGCCGCGCAGGCGCTGGCGATGCTCGAATGGGGCATCAACTGGTGCATCGCCGCGCACGCCCACCAATTCCTGCTGATCCACGCGGCGGTGCTTGAGCGCGGCGGCCGCGCGCTGCTGATGCCGGCCCCGCCGGGCTCCGGCAAGAGCACCCTGTGCGCGGCGCTGGCCCATCGCGGCTGGCGGCTGCTGTCGGACGAACTCGGCCTGCTGGACATGGCGACGGGCCAGGTCCACGGCATGGCGCGACCGATCAACCTGAAGAACGCATCGATCCCGCTGATCCGGGCCTTCGCGCCCGAGGCGCACTTCAGCGCCTCCATGCCCAACACCTCCAAGGGCACGGTCGCGCTGGTGCGCGCGCCGCAGGACGCGATCGGGCACCGGCTGGTACCCGCCCGGCCCGCCTGGGTCGTGCTGCCGGCCTGGCGCGCCGACGCTGACGCACAACTGATGCCGATCGAACGCGCCCGGGCGTTCATGGACCTCGCCGAGCAGTCGTTCAACTACGACATCCACGGCCAGGCCGGTTTCCAGGCGGTGGGGAAGCTCGTGGACGCCTGCGAGTGCTACCGTTTCGAGTACAGCCGGCTCGACGAGGCCGTGGCGCATTTCGAGACGCTGCTGGAGGCCTCGCCGTGAACACGCACCGAGCGCATCACCTTCCCCACCGCCATGGGGAACGTCGTCGTCCGCTGCTGGTGCGCGTGCTGCTGCAGCCCGCGATCGCGGTCGGCCTGAGCCTGCGGGACTGGGACCTGCTGCTGCGTCAGGCGCGGCGGTCCAACCTCGCCGGCAAGCTGGCCGAGCAGATGGAGGCCGGCGGCTGGCTCGCCGCCCTGCCGCCCCCGGTGCAGCCGCATCTGCGGTCGGCGCTGCTGCTGTCGCGGCGCCAGGTGCAGATGCTGCGGCGCGAAGTCGACCTGCTGCGCCAGACGCTGGCGGAGCTGCCCGGACCGCTGGTCCTGCTCAAGGGGGCGGCCTACGCGCTGGGCGGGCATGCGCCGGCGCCCGGACGCATGTTCGGCGACATCGACCTGCTGATCCGGCCGGAGCAGCTGCCGCGCTGCGAGACGACGCTGCTGGTGCACGGCTGGGAGTTCGACGAGGACCTGGACGCCTACGACCAGCGCTACTACCGGGACTGGATGCACGAGCTGCCGCCGCTGCGCCACAAGCGCCGGGGGACGTCGCTGGACGTGCACCACACCCTGTTGCCGCCGACGGCACGCACGCCGCTGGACAGCCGCGCGCTCTTCGACGCGCCGCGGCCTCTCCCGGGGCTGCCGGGTGTCTTCGTCCTTCCGCCCGAGGACATGCTGCTGCACAGCGCCGCGCACCTGTTCCATGAGGGCGAGCTGCCCAACGGGCTGCGCGACCTGTTCGACCTCGACGCGCTGCTGCGCGAGTTCGGCGCGATCGACGGCTTCTGGCCCCGGCTGGCCGGCCGCGCGCGGCGGATCGGACTCTCGCGTCCGTTGTGGCTGGCGCTGCGCTACACGCGGATGCTGCTGGACACGCCCTACCCGGACGCGCTCCCGGGGGAGCTCGGTCCCCCGCCGGGCCCGCTGGCCCTGCGCCTGCTGGACGCCTGCTTCCGCCGCGCACTGCGTCCGGACCACGACAGCTGCCGGCTGCCCGGCCATGCGCTGGCCGAGAGCGCGTTGTACGTGCGGTCGCACTGGCTGCGGATGCCCTTCGGTCTGCTCGCGCTGCACCTCACGCGCAAGGCCTGGGGCCGGATGACGGCGGTCCCCGAGGCGCCCAAGGTCGACGCGCCCCGCGACGCCTGAGCGCCCGCCTGCCCGGGCGCGGGCTTTGCCACCATGGGCGGAGCCTTCGCTTATGCTCGCTTCCCATGAACCGACCCAAGCCTTTCTCCATGATCCGCGAGTTCCATCTGGCGGACTGGTTCACCCTGGGCAACGCCTTCTGCGGCGTCGGCGCGCTGTTCTCGGTGATGACCTTCCTCCAAACCGGCACCGTGCAGCACCTGTACTACGCCTGCGCGCTGATCCCCGCCGCGCTGGTCTTCGACGTGCTGGACGGCCGCATCGCGCGCTGGCGCCAGAAGAGCTCCGCCATGGGGCGTGAGCTGGACTCGCTGGCGGACGTGATCTCCTTCGGCGTCGCGCCGGCGGTGATCGCCTACGGCTGCGGCATGCAGGGCCTGTGGGACCGCATCGTGCTGGGCTTCTTCGTCGCCTGCGGCGTGTCGCGCCTGGCGCGCTACAACATCACCGCCGAGACCCTGTCCGGCGGCAACGACAAGGTCGCCTACTTCGAAGGCACGCCCATCCCGACCTCGCTGGCGATCGTGATCGTGCTGTGGGTCGCCGCCTGGCAGGGCGCGATCGGCGAAGCGCTGTGGTTCGGCGTCATCAAGCTCGGCGGCTTCACGCTGCATCCGCTGGTGCTGCTGTTCGCGGTGTCCGGCTCGCTGATGATCAGCCGGATCCGCATCCCGAAGCTCTGACCACGCGGCAACGCCGCTCCCGACGACAAAGGCCACCCGAGGGTGGCCTTTGTCATGTCCGGCGCGCCGGATGCGCCGCCGGGGTTTCCCGGTCCCTCAGGGCCGTCCGCCGACGATCCGGTTGCTGCGCGCCGCGAGCTTCTTCAGGCTCAGCGCGACGGCATCCTCGCCCGCCGCCCGCACGCCCATCGCGCGGGCCCGCCCCGTCTCCGACGGGCTCGCCGCCGGACAGGTGCCGTTGCTGCGGTACTGCAGCGCCGCGGCCAGCATCGCCTCGCTGGTGTCGCCCAGCGCGTGGTTGAAGTCGTCCGCGACCTGGCAACCCTTGACCCCCGTCGTGCCCGTGCCCGCCGGCACGAAACCGTCCGCGTAGTCGCCGAAGCCCTTGTTGTTGGTGCCGACGAACTCGATCGGGAAGTAGCTGTAGCCGCAGTTGTCCTTGGCCGTGAAGCCGTAGGGCTTGCCGCAGGTGGTGCCGCCGACCAGCACGACCTCGACGTCCACGCCGCGCAGGCCGTTGATGAGCGCCTCGCTCGCGGAGCAGGTGCCCGACTGCGCCAGCACGAACACGCGCTTCAGGTTCAGCGCCGGCAGCGGCTGCTCCGAGCTGCACTTGTCTCCCGACAACAGGCAGGACTCGTTGTAGAACGGCGTCTTCGAATCTGCGCTGTTGGTCTCCGCGGTACGCTTGCTGTTATAGCGCAGCTGCTCGAAGGTCTTGCCCGACGTGGCCGCGTCGCCCGCGATCATGTAGGCCAGCTCGCTGGCGATGAACAGGTAGCCGCCGCCGTTGTAGCGCAGGTCGACGACCAGGTCGCTGACGCCGCTGGCGCGGAAGTTCTGCATCGCGGTGATCAGCTGCGACTCCGCCGTCAGGATGTGGTCGTTGAAGACCATGTAGCCCACCTTCGCGCCGTCGGCGGCCGTGAGGACCTGGCTGGTCGGCACCGGCGTCTTGGTGATGCTGCCCGCGACCAGCGTGACGTCGCGCGACGCGCCGGCATTCGAGGTGAACACCAGGCGGTGGCTGGAGCCGGCCGATTCGGGGAACAGCGCGCCGTTGAGCGTGTTCACGCCCGCGGTGTCGCCCACGTCGGCGGCCGCGCCGTCCGCAGTCACCAGCGTGTCGCCGCGACGCACGCCGGCACGGTCGGCCACGCTGCCCGGTTCCACGAAGGCCACCCGCAGGCCGCGCGGCGGCGTCGGCGACTTCATCGACCACTCGATGCCGTAGCCGACCTCCACGCCGCTCTGCGACAGCGCGTTCCACTCCCGCGTGCTCATCACGAAGCTGAACTGGTCCTTGCGTTTGCCGCTGGCGGTCATCGCCGGCGACAGCAGGTCCTCGAAGTAGGCATTCAGCGCCGTGGCCACGTCGCTGCCGCTGTACGCGCCCGCCGAAGCGTTGATCGAAGGCACGTCCTCGCGCCAGAGGTAGGCCTCGTCGAGGTAGGAACGGATCCAGTTCTTCTCGGTGCCGAGGGTGCCGGTGCGCAGGCTGGACGCGGCTTCCGCGTTGCCCGGCGCGCACTGCTGGGCGTAGGTCGAGCTGGCCAGGATAGGACCGTTGCCCGTACTCCCTCCGGTGTCACCGCCAGTGTTGCCGCCTCCACCGACGATGGTTCCGCCGCCGCTGCTGCCACCGCCGCTGCCGACGGTGCTGCCGCCGTTCAGGGGCGTGCCGCTCTCGCCGCCGCCGCCGCCGCAGGCGCTCAGCAGCATCGCCCCGACCGCGCCGGCCACGGCCAGACGCGTCACCCGCCACATCGCGGATCGATTCATCGCAACTCCCTCGTGGGACTCAGGTCCCGTGTCTTTGTTTCGCCGCCGACATCCTCAGGTGTCATCCAGCAACCTACGAGGGCCGAGTTATAGCGAAAAACCGGTGACAGGCCGTGGACTTAATCGATCGTCTCCGCCTTCAGGGTGACGAGTGATGCGCCCTCGCCACTCGCGAAGATCCGATATCCGAACCAGCCGGCGGACGCGGGCAGCTCCAGCGTGTGGCCCGGCGCCAGCCAATGATCGTCGGGCCAGCCGTCGCGGGTGATCCAGGCGCGGCCGCCGAAAACCCGCAGCCGTACAGGGCGTCGGAGGCGCAGAGCGATCGAACGGCCGTCGGTGGGCAGCGTGATGGCTTCAGGTGCCGGACCGGGCGGAACGCAGGCCGGCGCCGGCCAGACCCGGATGACCGGGGTCTGGGGACGAAGCCGGAACGGCGAAGGGAGCAGGCGAAGCGGTTGCATGCCGTCACGATAAAAAATCCGGCTGTCGCGCTCCATCCACAGCCGGGGACCGATGCAAGGCGTACAGCCCACGCACGAAGCGGACCTGTGCTGGCCGGCTTGCCGCCGATCTGTATTGGTCATCGTCAGTCGGGAACACACAGAATCGATGCATGGACGCGCCGCTGTTACCGCTGTACATGCAACTGGCCGACCGGATGGCCCGGTCGATCCGCTCGGGCACCCTGAAACGCGGCGAACGGCTGCCGTCGGTGCGGGACCTGGCGGGACAGCACGGCGTGTCGCTGTCGACGGCGGTCCAGGCCTACCGCTGGCTGGAGGACGCGCGCCTGATCGAGGCCCGGCCGCGCTCCGGCTACTTCGTCGCGGCGCGCCCGCCGCGCCTGCCGGAACCGCGCGTCTCACGGCCGGACACCTCCTCCCGCATGGTGCAGCTGGACCAGTTGGGCGTGCAGGTCATGGCGCTGTCGCAGGACCCGTCCTTCGTGTCCTTCGGCGCGGCCTGTCCCGGGCCGGAACTCTTCGACCAGGATCGCGTCCGCCGCGCGATGGCGCGGGCAGTGATGCGCCACCGCGACCTGCTGTGCACCTACCCGCTCGGCCCGGGCATGGAGGAGGCGCGACGCGCGGTCGCGCGCCATGCGCTGGGTCTGGGGTGCGTGCTCGACCCGGACGAGGTCGTGCTCACCAGCAGCTGCATGGAGGCCATCAGCCTGTGCCTGCGCACCGTGTGCAAGCCCGGCGACGTGGTGGCGCTGGAGTCACCGACGTATTACGGATTCCTGGAGATCCTGCAGAGCCTGCACCTGCGCGCGCTGGAGATCCCCACGCATCCGCGGCACGGGATGTCGCTGGATGCGCTGCAGCTGGCCTTCGAGACGCAGCAGATCAAGGCGGTGCTGACGGTGCCGACGTTGTCGAACCCGCTGGGCGCGTCGATGCCGGTGGCCGAGCGCCGCCGCCTCGCGGCGATGCTGGCGCGGCACGACGTGGCGCTGATCGAGGACGTGCTCTACAACGACCTGTCGGAGCAGGAGGACAAGCGCCGGGCGGTGAAGTCCTTCGACACGACGGGGCACGTGATGATCTGCGGCTCGTTCTCGAAGACCATCGCGCCGGGGCTGCGGCTGGGCTGGGTCGAGGCGGGCCGCTGGGGCCAGGTGTTGCGGCGGACCAAGGCGGTGCAGTCCGGCGGCCAGACCAGCGTGCTGGAGCTGGCGCTGGCGGACCTGCTGACGCAGGCGGGGGGCGGCGCCGCGCTGCGGCATCTGCGGGCGACGATCGCGGCGCGGGTCGACCAGGCCCGGCAGATGATCGCGGAGAGCTTCCCGAAGGGCACGCGGGTGTCCGACCCCGCCGGCGGCTTCATCCTGTGGGTGGAGCTGCCGGACGGGCTGGACACCGCGCTGCTCTACGAGGCCTGCCTGGCGGAGCACATCATCATCGCGCCGGGGATGATGTTCTCGGCCAGCCCGCGCTTCCGGAACTGCGTGCGGCTGGGCGTCGGCGGCCATTGGGGGGAAGCGCATCCGCGCGCGCTGCGTCGCATCGGCGCGTTGGCCAAGGCGTTGTCGATGGCCCCGTCGAACGCGCCCGACGACGAGCTCGCCGCCTAGCGGCCGGGGGGACCCTCACCCCTGCAGCCATTCGTCCTTGGGGTCCAGCCCCTTCGGCGATTTCAGACGCGTCAACGCGTCTTCGTCCTCGAGCAGGCGCCACCGCCACCAGTCGGTGGTGACGGACTTGATGAGCGCCGCGTGATGCGCGGCGAGCTTCTCGGGCACAGGGTCTCGCTCGCGTCCGAGCAGCCGCTGACCGAAGCCCGCGCCGCGCTCCCCGCCGCCGCCGAAGCTCATGTGGTCGGCGCCTTCAAGCCACAGCTGCGCCTTCGCTCCGGCCGGCAGCGTGTCGTAGACGGCGCGCCGGTAGCGGCCGTCGCGCTCGCGGCCGACCGGGTTGCCGTCCAGGCTGCCGGTCAGGCAGAGCATCGGCCGGGTGATGCCCTTGATGCCGCCCGGAAAGAAGCCTGCGGACGGACTGAAGGCGGCGAACGCCTTGAAGTGGGACGCCATCAGATCCGGCGCGCTGCGTTCCCGGAAATCACGCCCCGCCACCGCCAACGTCGTCTGCGCACCGAAGGAGTGGCCCGACATGCCCAGCGCCTCCGGCCGCACGCGCGCCCAGGGGCCGTTGCCGTCCTTCTGCAGCTTCAGCAGTTGCTCGACGGCGAACTGCACGTCGTGTCCGCGTTCGATCAATTGCTCGGCGCTCAGGGCGGCCTTCACGGCCTGCAGGCCGCCACGCCAGATCGCGCGGTCGCTGCCCGGGTGCTGCAGATGGAGGGTGGCGATGCCCGCCTCCGCCCAGGCCTGCGCCCATTCGGTGCCGCCGTCGAGGCTGCCGCCCAGGCCGTGCGAGAACACCACCAGCGCGACCGGCCGGTCGCCCTCGGGCAGCCGCAGGCGCCAGGGGATGTCACGCAGGCGGGACTGGTCCCTCCAGGCGCCCTGGTGGACGCCCGGCGTCGGCGTCGGCGTCGGCGTCGGCGCGGGCACGGCACCGGACGCTGGGCCGGGCGCTGGGACAGGCGCAGCGGCGGAAGCGGGCGACGAAGCCGAAGCCGCGGGCGCGCTCTGCGCACGCGCGGGAAGGACGGCGGCGGCGCCGAAGCCGGCACCGACGGCCCCCGCGGTGGTCAGGACGGCAGCGCGCTTCAGGAGCGCGCGTCGGGTCGGGTCGTGAGGCGGAAAATTCATGTCGACGAGGCGGGCAGATGCCGTTCCTGCCTTGGTGGCACCGGTTTGAGGCGCAGCGCCCAGCACACGCCGCCGACCAGCAGGAGCACGCCGGCCACGCCCATCAATGGCGGCCATTCGCCGCGGTGCCACTGCGCGTAGACGAGCGCGGCCAGCGTCTCGAACACGATCAGCTGGCCGACCAGCGCGGTGGGCAGGCGCTGGCTCGCCTCGTTCCAGCACAGCGTGCCGAGCCAGGACGCGAAGAGCCCGACGGCCGCCATGAGTCCGACATAGGGCCAGAGCCTCGGCCCGGCGGGAAAGTCGAATCCGGCCGGCAGCAAGGGCAGGCCGGTGCCGTCGGCGATCGCCAGGACGATGAAGGCCAGCACCGCCATCGGCAGCGTCACCAGGCCCTGTGCGGTGGCCCACGCGCGCGGGCCGCGGTCGGCGTGCGCGCGCAGCCAGTCGGCATTGCGGATCGGGTACCAGGTCCAGCACGCCAGCGCGATCAGCGCCAGTCCCGCGCCCTGCAGATAGCGCCCCAGCGCCTGCGGCTCGACGGCCGCCTGCTCGACCTGATTGACGCAGCCGATGCCCACCGCGATGAGCAGCAGTGCCGGCGCCAGGTCGCGCCAGCGGTAATGCCCGTCGCGCGCGGCGTTGCGCCGGTTGGAGCAGACCGCGATCACGACGGGCAGCGTGCCGATGATCATCGTCGGCAGCGGTCCGCCCGCGCGCTGGATCGCGGCCGCGAGGGTCAGGTAATACAGGAAGTTGCCGATGGCGCTGAGCTTCACCGCGGCGAGCCAGTCGTCGCGCGTGAGCCGCGTCAACTCCCGCCAGTCGATCCCTGCCAGCGGCAGCGCCAGCAGCCCGAACGCGAGGTAACGACCGGCCATCAGCAGGGCGGCGGGATAGTCGGGCAGCAGGAGCGGGGTGACGAACACCAGGCCCCACATCAGACCGGCGGCCAGCGCGAAGAGAAGTCCGGACAGCATGCGCGCAGTGTCGCGCGTCGTCAGGGGCGGCGTCTTGTACCGAGTTGCTGCTGGTAGCGCGCCGGGGTGACGCCGTAGCGGCGCGCGAAGCCCCGCGTCAGGTGCGCCTGGTCGGTGAGCCCGACCGCGGCGGCCACGGCCGCGGGCGCGTGTCCGGCGGCGAGCTGGCGCTTGGCCTCGTTGAGCCGCAAGGCCATCAACGCCTGCTGCGGCGTCGCGTGATGCCGGGCCTTGAAGCTGCGCAGGAAGTGGAACGGGCTCAGTCCGGCGACGGCGGCCAGGCGCGCGGTGTCCAGCGATTCGTCCAGGTGCGCCCGCATGTGCTCGATCACCGGTGCGAAGCGCGGCGCCGCGCCGTCGGGGCGTACCGGCGCGCGCTGCGCGTGGCGGCTCAGTCCCTGGACGAGTTCGAGCAGCGCGCTGTCGAAGGCGAGCGGCTCGCGCGCGCGCCACAGCGCGGCGATCAGCGCGGCCGCCCGCGTGGCGGCCTCGGCGTCGTGCGCGACGGCGGCGTCGAAGCGCCAGGCCGGACCGCCGTACAGCTCGGCCAGCAGCGCCTCGTCGAGGTAGACCATCCGGTAGCCCCAGGCGTCGGCGGTGGCGGCCTCGCCGGTGTGGATGTCCTCGGGGTTCATGAGCATCAGCGTGGCACGCGGGGCGAGGTGCTCGGCGCCGCGCCAGCGGAAGCGCCCGACGCCGTCCGTGATCGCGCCCAGGCCGTAGGCCTCATGCGTGTGCGGCTCGAAGCTGTGGCGCAGGATGTGGGCGTGGTACAGCTCCACGCCCGCGCGATGCGCGGGGCGGCGGTACTGCGCCTGATCCTCGGGATGCTCGAACGCCGTGGGCATGGGGGCGAGTCTATGCGCGGCCTCCGGGCGACCCCGGTCGCCAGCCTTCGTGGCTTCGGAAGCCCGTGGCGGGTGGCGCTCAGAGCAACCCGGGCGTCATCCCCGTCCAGCGCTTGAACGAACGCCGGAAGTTGCTCTTGTCCGTGAAGCCCAGCGAACGCGCCACGGCCTCGCCGCGCTGGCCGCGCAGCAGCATCAGGTACAGCGCCGCATGCGCGCGGACCTGGTCCAGCTGCGCCTGGTGGTGCGTGCCCGATTGCGCCAGCTGGCGCTTCAACGTCGCCGGACTGACGCCGAAGCGCTGTGCGCTGCGCTCCAGCGACGGATCGCCGCCGATCTCGGCCAGCAGGTGGTCATAGAGCGCCGCGAGCTGGCCGCGGGACGCGGCCTCGGGATCCGCGCCCTGGGCCAACGCGCCGGCGGCCATCGCCCCACGCGCGGGGATCGCCGCGACCCACGGCGCGGTCGCCGCCGCGAGCGGCAGCCGCATCGCGTCCACCTGGCAGCCGAAACGCAGATCGGCGCCAAGGTAGGCCGCGTGCTGCGACAGCTCGCGCGGACGCGTGCGATTGAAGCTGAAGGCCCACGGCAGCGGACGCCCGCCCCCCAGCCATTGCGCCATCGCGACGACGGCGCTCATCTGCATGTCCACGAGCAGCGGCTGCAAGCTGGCCGGCGCGCCGCAGGACTCGGTCCAGACGAGCAGCAACTCGTCCGACGTCTCGACCAGGCGCGGCGTCAGCAGCGGCGAGAGTCGGGCCGGCCAGTCGCACAGCACGCGCAAGGCCTGCCGCAGATCCCCGGCCTGCTGCAGCGCCTGGCTCGCCAGGCCGTAATGGCCGGGCAGGCTCAGTTGCCCGACGACGAACCCGACGTCGCGCGCCAACGCCTGCAACGCGGCCAGCATCGACAGCAGCTGCCGCGGCGAGAGCATCTGCCCCGGCTCGACACCGCATCGCCCGAGCCACTCCTGCGGCGCGAATCCGCGACTGCGCGCGAACTCGGCCAGCAGCGCGCCCTGGTAGGCCCAGGGAATGAACGCGCGATCCGCGCCGTGATGCGGCGTGGGGCCGGCAGGCAGCGCGCGGCGGAGGACCGTCAGCGCGTCATCGGTCCCCTCGCTCACCGCAGGCGCTCCAGCAGGCGAAGGATCTGCGCCTCGGCGTCCTCGTGCGGATCCAGCGCGGCGCTCGCCAGGCGCGCAGTCAAGCGGGCCCGCGTGCGACCGTCGGCGCACGGGTGGACGTGCGAGGACAAGGCCGCGAGCAGATCGCCCGGCAGCGCCGAATCGGCCTCCGGCAGCAGCGCCACGAAGCGGTCGGCCGCGTAGCGGCACAAGAGGTCGCCGCCGCGCAGCTGCAGCAGCAGCAACGGGCCGGTGGCCTGCAGCAGACGGTCGGCTTCCGCCAGGCCGTGCTGGCGTGCCAGCGCCGGCAGGTCCTGCCAGCCGAGCATCACCAGCATCGAGCTCGCGGCCGACGTTCCCGACGTCCGTGCCAGGTCTTGCTGCCGACGGATCTGACCGAGCAGATAGGCGCCGTCGCCCAGCTGCGTCAGGGGGTCGATCTGGGTGTGTTCGCGATAGCCGCGTTCACGGCCGGCGCGCAGCGCGTTCAGGGCGAGTTGTTCCTGCCGCCAGAGATGCAGCCCGAAGGTCAGGCCGATCATGCCGACGACGTGGAAGCTCGACTCCATGCCCATCAGCAGCGTGAACTCGCGCGGGAATTTCCAGAACTCGTCCATCAGGTCGGCCCAGCCGCCCAGCAGCATGCCCGACAGGCCCAGGCACAACCAGGTCGTGACGCGGCCGGCAGGCCGGCTCGCGCGCAGCTGCACCAGCCACAGCGCGAGCATCGCGACGATGGCGGCCTCGCTCACGATATCGATCCAGCGCCAGACCGCCGTCGGCTTGACCGCGGCCCAGTAGCCGAATGCCCAGGTCACACCGGCCATCGTCAGCAGCAGCGCATGGCCGAAAAGGCGCGAGCCCGCGACCGGCGCGAGCACCAGCGGCGGACGAGGCAGCACGACTTTCATGGCGCGCGATGCTAGGCGGCGTCTGTGACAAGCGTTGTCACACGGACTTGCGGGGTCGAAACGGCTCACGAACACCGCGTCTCCCCCCTCAGGGGGGCGCAAGGAAGCGCCCGGGACTGGCCACTCAGCGGCTCCCGTGGCTTGCCACATTTGCCGGAGGGCGTTTCATGTCCAACCGTTTGTCCACCCGCTTCTTCTCGCTCACCCCCGTCGCCGCTGTCCTGCTGTTGCCGCTGGCGGCCTCCGCGATCACCACCGTCACCGCGCCGCCGCCGATGTGCGGCGGCGAGGCGATGCCCGTCGAGCCGCCCTACAAGATGGTGTGCGCGCTCGAGGAGGGCATCAGCGTCGATTCCCCGCAGGACCAGGGCGACAAGATCCGGTCGGCGCTTGAGCGCCTCACCGCCAGCGAGACGGGCCTGTTCTTCCCCAAGGGCCGATATCCGGTCAGCGGAGACCTGCTGCTGCGGACCGGCAATGTCCTGGTTGGCAGTCGCGTCGGTCCGACGAACTTCGTCAATCCGGCACCGAAGTCCTCGCAGATCTCGGAAACCACCCACAGCGCGAAGAACATCCTGGTCGATCGCCTGGTGCTGGACAACATCATCATCCAGACCTTCCACAGTCAAAGCTCCACCGTCATCCGAGGCAACACGTTCCAGAACACGCGCACGCCGGACGCGCAGATCCGCATCAGCGGCGCTTCCGTCGTCACCGGCAACGTCCTGTTGCGCGAGCCGGAGAACCCGGGCATCGGCCTGCAGCTGTTCGGTACACGCAATGCCCAGGTGGAAGGAAACTGGATCGGCGAAGACCGTTCACGACGCGATGCCCGACTCGCCGCAGCCCGACCGGCGCCATCGGACGCGCACTTCACGCGCGCCCTCCTGTCCGACGGATCCCTGTCCGATGTTCAGATCCGCGGCAACCATGTGGTTCTGAGCGTCGAGCGCGCCCGTGCCGACCCGCCTCACCTCGCGCTCCTTCCCGATGTCGACCGGCTCACGCTGGACGGCAACTTCTTTGGAGTCATCAATGGAAGGGACGACACACAACAGCCATCGGTCACACTGCAGGCCCCGCAGGACTCGATCATCATCGGCAACACCTTCGCGGCCGTGCCCCTTCACCTCACGTCTGACGAGCGCGAAACGCCGCGGCCGACCAAGCGCACGAGCGTCATCGCCAACCTTTTCGTCGAGGCCACGGTCGACACCACGCAGACGACGAAGCGGTGGGACGAATCGGGCACCACGCCCGACGATCTGGTCTTCACGAGCAATCGCTTCGCCGGCGGCGAGCCGGACTGCATGCTGAGCGCCCCCACGACGCCCGTCGCCGCCATGACCTATGGCGAGGCGGACAACCTCATGCAAGGCACCGGTGAGCACGCGAAAGCCTGCAACCTGCGGCATCTGTCGATCGAGGAAGCGCATACCCGCGTGCCGGAGTGGGCGCGTCAAGTCTCGCCGCCGGCCATCCGGGACACGGCCATGGCGCCACGGGCGCCGCAGCCCCCGTTGAGCCATGCGACGGCTGGCGCCGCATCGGTGCCGCGATCGGCGGACGGCGATCCGCCCCGGTCGCCGACACCTCCGATGTCCCCCATGCCATCGAATCCCGCCCTCATCGACCCGACGTCGCTGGCCGAGCCAGAGGAGAGGTCATGGACGACGCAGTGGTTTGAGCGGTTCTACGAACTAGCGGCCAGCATCAGGTCGATGCTGACATCGATGTTCGGCAGCCGCTGAGGCCAGGCCGCCACACGGAGGTCGGATCGGCTCAAGCGGGCGGCCGCGAGGAGCCGTCCGCGCCGGGGCGCCGCGAGAATGCCGCGCTGTCACGGACCTGCCATCCGCGGTTCCTAAGGTGCGTCGCCATCGTGACTCTCCGACCTCCGACCATGCGCACGCCGCCCCGCCCCACCCTCCTCGCCCTCTGCCTGTCCAGCCTGTTCGCCGCCACTCCGGCGCTGTCGCAGCAGGTCGCCGATCCCAAGGCCGACGCCAGGGCCGAACCGACAGCCCAGGCCAGGGCCGACGCCAGGACGGATCCGAAGAAGGACGCCAAGGCCACGACCGCCGATGCCCGCCAGCTCGAGACCGTCGTCACCGTCGGCCAGGCCGCGGCCTTGCGGTCCGCGCTCGACAGGCAGTCGGCCGCCACAGGCGTCGTCAACGTCGTGCATGCCGACGGCATCGGCCAGTTGCCCGACAACAACGCCGCCGAGGCCCTGGCGCGCATGCCGGGCGTGTCGGTCGAACGCGACCAGGGCGAAGGCCGCTTCATCCGCGTCCGCGGCCTGGGCCCCGACTACAACGCCGTCAACATCAACGGCGCGCTGACGCCGGCCTCCGAGTCCGATCGCCGCGCCCCCGGCCTGGACCTGGTGCCGGCCGGACTGATCCGCTCGCTCGAAGTGGAGAAGACGCTGACGCCGGACCAGGACGCCAACTCGCTCGGCGGCACGGTGACCGTGCGCACGCTCAGCGCCTTCGACCAGCCGGGGCGGCTCTTCACGATGGAGCTCGGCGGCAACTACGACGCCAATGCCTCCAAGACCAAGCCGCGCGGCTCGGTCGCCTTCGCTGATCGATTCGCCGGCGGTACCTTGGGCGTGGGGGTGGCGCTGTCGGGGGACCGGCGGCGCTTCGCCAGCGACAACGTCGAAACCGGCGGCGACTGGGACGGCGACAAACTCAACAGCTTCGAACTACGCCGCTACGGCATCACGCGCGAGCGGGTCGGCGCCGCGCTGAACCTCGATTTCAAGCCGGACGACGCCTCGCTCGTCTACCTGCGCAGCTTCACCAGCCGGTTCACCGACCAGGAAAGCCGCCAGTCGATCGCCGTCGAGTTCGAAGAGGCGCAAGCCCCCGGCGAGACCGGCGACGGCACTGTCAGCCGCGGCCTGAAGGCGCGCAAGGAGATCAACCAGTCCAGCGCGGCGGTGCTCGGCACGGAACTGTCGCGCGGAGACTGGACGTTCTGGGCCGAGGCCGGCGCCGGACGTGCCAGTGAAAGCAAGCCCGATACGCTGTCCTCGTCCGCGTTCACGGCAAACTTCTCCGGCCTGGGCTACACCGACACCGTCAAGCCGATGCCGGCGGCCGTCGCCGGCCTGAACGATCCGTCGCTGTACGCCTTCAACAAGGCCAAGATCGAGAAGAGCAGCGCCACCGACAAGGTGCGTCATCTGAAGGCGGACGTGCAGCGCGAGTTCGATCTCGGGGGCTGGGACCTCGACCTCAAGACCGGCCTGAAGGCCACGCGACGCGACAAGGACAACGAGCAGGAGACCTACGCCCCCAGCGCCAAGGTACTGAAGAAGGCGCCCTACAACCTGACCGACGCGCAGCTCGGACTGGGCAACTTCGTCGGCGGCGGATCGGTCGACTATCCCTGGACCTCGTTCGGTCCCGGCATCGATGCCGGCAAGCTGCACGGCCTGTACGGCGGGGTCGACCTGAACGCGTTCCGCGACGAGGTCGATTCGACCGTCAACGACTACGGCATGAAGGAGCGCACCGACGCCGGTTACCTGCAGGCGACGCTGGAAAGCGGCGGCACGCAGTGGCTGGTCGGCGTGCGCCACGAGCGGGTGCGCTTCACCGCGGACGGCGCCGCATGGAAGGACGGCGTGCTGAGCGCCGTGCATCAGGACACGCGCTCGCGCCATTGGCTGCCGGCGGTGCTGCTGCGCCAGAAGCTGAACGAGGGCCTGGTGCTGCGCGCGGCGCTGACGCATTCGGTGGTGCGGCCGGCCTTCGGCCAACTCAGCCCCGGCGTGACCGTCGACGGCGACGAGGCCACCATCGGCAACCCGCAGCTCAAGCCGCTCCGCGCGCGCAACCTGGACCTGGGGCTGGAGCAGCGCCTGGGCCGAGACGGCGCGATGTCCGCCTACGTCTTCCACAAGAAGATCCGCGACTTCGCCTTCCAGACCGATCTGGCGGGCACGCCGGGTTGGGAGGACTTCAGCCACGTCGAGTCCTTCGCCAACGGCGGCGACGCCACGGTGCGCGGCGTGGAGCTTTCCTGGAGCCAGGCGCTGAGCACGCTGCCCGCGCCGTGGAACGGCCTGGTGATCGGTGCCAACGGCAGCTTCGTGAAGTCGCGCGCGACCATCGGCGGTTACGACGGCGGGCAGTTCGTCAGCCGCCGCATCGCGCTGCCCAGCCAGTCCGACCGCAGCGTCAACCTCAGCCTGGGCTGGGAGTCGCCGGCCTTCGGCGCGCGGATCGCGCTGAACCACAAGTCGCCCTACCTGCTCGAAGTCGGCGACGTGCTGGACGCGTCGCAGGATCGCAAGGTCGACACGCAGAATCAGATCGACGCGTCCGTCCGCGTGCAGCTCACGAAGCAGCTCCAGCTCCAGTTCGAGGCGCTGAACATCGGCAACGAGCGCTACTACGTGTACCAGGGCAGCAGGGCCTTCAACACCCAGTATGAGCAGTACGGCCGCGCCTACAAGCTCAGCTTGAAGCTGGCGATGTTCTGAGGCGGCGGCACACGATGAAGATGACGATGACGATGATGAAGGCGACGATGGTCGCGCTCGCGATGGCCGCGGCGATGGCGGGCGGAAACGCTGCCGCGGCGACGACCGGCCCGACGCTCGAACTCGGCAAGAGCGGACTGCGATTGCTCGACGACAAGGCGCAGGTGGTGGACGAGTTCGGCGTCCGGGCCAAGCGCTGGGACCGCCGCCAGCTGGCGGACGGGACGACCGTCGCGCTGCTGCAGGATGCGGACTCCGGCGCGCTGCGCCTCATCGAGATCCACGACCGGAAGCTGCGTGAACGCGCGCACTGGGCCGGGCCGGCCTTCGACGTGGAGGCCGTCTGCCTGTATCTGGAACCTCGGCAGCAGACGCTGCAGGCGTTCCTGCTGGGCAGCGACGGCTTGGCCGAGCAATGGCTGCTGACGGCATCGGCCCAAAGAGCGGACCAGGGCCAGGGACAAAGACAGGGCCAGGTGTTGCGTCAGCTCGCGACAGTGCCCGATGCGAAGGGCTGCACGGTGCGCGATGACGAGGCCACGCTGTACGTCGCCGAGGCCGGCGTCGGACTCTGGGCCTTCGTCGCGGACGCCGAACGCGCGGGTCGCGAGCTGGTCGCGCCCGGACTGGCGCCGCAGGACATGGCGCTCTGGCTGGAAGCACGAGCGTCGCAACCGCGTCCGGTGATTCCGGTCGCGATGCCTTCGGCCCAGACCGAGCCCGTGCGCGGCGGCGGCGATGCGGCGGACGACCCGGCGATCTGGGTCCATCCGACGCGACCGGCCCGGAGCCGCATCCTCGGCACCGACAAGAAGCGCGGCCTGGCGGTCTACGACCTGGAAGGCCGCGAGACGCAGTTCCTGCCCGTCGGCCGGGTCAACAACGTCGACCTGCGCCAGCGCGTGCGCTACGGCGACCGCGCCTGGGATCTCGCGGTGGCGACACAACGCGACCAGCGCAGCGTGCTGCTCTTCGGCATCGACGGCGCGGGCAGGGTCTCGACGCTCGCCGAACTGCCGACGGGGCTGGACGAGGTCTACGGCGTCTGCAGCGCACGCAATCCGGCGGGCGGGCTGGACGTGTTCGTCAATGACAAGGATGGACGCCTGGTGCAGATGCGCGTGACGCGACGCGCGGGCGTCTGGTCGTCGCAGCAGGTCGCGGCCTTGAAGCTGGCGACGCAACCGGAGGGCTGCGTCGCGGACGAACCCGGCCGGCAACTGTTCGTCGGCGAGGAGAAGCGCGGCCTGTGGCGCGTGGCGCTCGACTCGGACGGCCGGCTCGGCGACGCGGCGGTCATCCTGCCGGTGGGCGAGCTGCTGCATGCGGACGTCGAAGGCATGGCCGTGCACCGCAGTCCGGCCGGCGCCTGGCTCATCGTGTCCTCGCAGGGCAACGACAGCTACGTCGTGCTGGACGCCGACGCGCCGCACGCGGTCAAGGGACGCCTGCGCATCGGCCTGAATCCGGCGCGCGGCATCGACGCGGCCTCGGAGACGGACGGGCTGGACGTGAGCTCGGCTTCGCTAGGCGGCGAGTACGGCCAGGGTCTGCTCGTCGTCCAGGACGGCCACAAGCGCTGGCCGATGGGCCGGCAGAACTTCAAGCTGGTGCCGTGGAGCGAGGTGGTGCGGGTGATCGAGGCACCTTGATCGCGCAGGCACGAGGGCTGATGATCCGGGCCTTTCCAACCCGGGCTCCGGCCCTCAGCCTCGCCGCGCATCGAGGACACCTGCTACCTGCAGGACCTGTTCACCGCCGGGGACGTACGAGGCCGCGGCGTCGGGCGCGCGCTGATCGCGGCGGTCACCGCCGTCGTCCAGGCGCGGGGCGGACACCGCCTCTACTGGCAGACCCACACGACGAACGCCGCTGGCCGCGCGCTGTACGACCGCGTCTCGGAACACAAGGGATTCATCGTCTACGGCCAGGATTTCTGACCGGCGTGCGCTCAGCGCATCCGGCGGCGCAGGTCCAGACGGGCGCTTTCGGCCAGATCGGTGCCGCGCGCGCCGCCTTCCGGGAAGGACGCCATGCCCATCTGCAGGCGCACCTGCATCGTCGTGGCCTCCACGCCGTAGGGGCCGTTGAGCGCCGTCGAGAGGCGGTCCTGCACCAGGTGAGCCTCGGGGATGCCGGCGTCCAGCAGCAGCACCGCGAAACTCGTCTCTCCCACCTGCAGGACCATGTCGGTCCCGCGCACCCGGCTGCGCAGACGACGGCTCACCGCCGTCATCAGGCCTTCCCGGGCCTCGAGCGCGGCGGCGCATTCTCTGGCGCCCTCGCCGTCATCGTTGACGTCAGCCTCCGCGGCGGCCCCTACCGGCGCCGTCATCGGCTCGGCCTCCAGCCACAGCACCGACAGGTGGCCGCCGTAACGACGGCACTGCGTCAGCTGACGCGAAATCATGAGGCCGAACTCGGCCAGCGAATCCACCCGCGGCACCCACAGTGCCGACGTCTGGCGCGGCGGCTTGGCGGGCCCGGTCCGGACCTGCTCCACGGCGTCGACAGGCGCTACGGCGGCGGCGGTGGACGGACTCATGCGCGACTGCTCCAGACGGAAGGCGGGTCACACCGCCGCGCCTTGGCCTTCGCCAAGCCTCCCGCGGGGTGCGGTGATGGGGGTGAGGACACGACCCGCTGAAGCAGCCCGATCCATGCCGGCCTCCCTTGCCACATTGACCAAGCCGTGTCCTCATCTATCTAAAACGGATCCCCGACACGCTTCCCGACATCCGCTAACAAAAATCTGCTCAGTGAAAACCCTTGAATTGACGCCTGGAGCGAGCGGTTCGCGTCATCCGTCGCCCCGACTTGTGTAACAAGGTCATACGGGGCCGCTAGAGTCTTGTTCCATGAAGGACATCACCGAACTGCTGCACGACGCCGGTCAAGGCGACCGGGCCGCCGCCGACCAGGTGGTGGCGCAGCTGTACGGCGATCTTCAGCGTCTGGCGCGGCAACGCATCCGCCAGGCAGGAGACCTGACCCTGCTGGACACCACCGCGCTGGTGCACGAGGCCTGGCTGCGGCTGGCCGGCGCGCAGGGGCAGACCTTCCCGGACCGGCGCCATTTCCTGGCCTATGCGGCGCGGACCATGCGCCACGTCGTCATCGACCTGGTGCGCGCGCGCCAGGCCGATCGCCGCGGCGGCGCCCAGCCCGACCTGACCCTGAACACCGCCGTCGTCGAGGGCACGCCCCAGTCCGACGACCACATCCTGCGCGTGCACGAGGCGCTGGACGAGCTGGCGACCATCGATCCGCGCATGGCGCAAGTGGTCGAGATGCGCTACTTCGGCGGACTGCTTGAGCAGGAAATCGCGGAAGCCCTGGGAGTCACCGAACGGACTGTCCAGCGCGACTGGCAGAAGGCGAGAATCCTGCTCTCGATGAGCCTCAAGGACTGACCCCCGACGGGTCGGATCCGACGGATTCGTTCTCCCCGCCACCCGACGCCCGCCCGATGGACGCACTCGATAAACAGCGCTGGATCGCGCTGAGTCCGCTGCTCGACGAACTCCTGGACCTGGAGGGGCCGGACCGCGCCCGCCGGCTGGCGGAGATCCGGGCCGGCGACGTCGCCATGGCCGAGCACCTGGAAGCGCTGCTCGCGCGTGACGAAGCGCTGAACGAGGAGGCCTTCCTCGAGCAGCCCGCGGCCGAGGCCCTGCAGGGGCCGCTGCCGTCGGCGATGCCGCCGCTGGATTTCAGCGGCGAGGCGCTGGGACCGTATGCGCTGGAACGCGAGCTCGGCCAGGGCGGCATGGGCGCGGTGTGGCTCGCGAGCCGCGCGGACGGCCGCTTCGAGGGCCAGGTCGCCGTCAAGTTCCTCAAGTCCGGCCTCTTCGGCAAGGGCGACAGCGGACGCTTCGAGCGCGAGGGCCAGATCCTCGCGCGGCTCTCGCATCCGAACATCGCGCGGCTGCTCGACGCGGGCGTGCACAACGGGCACCAGCCCTACCTGGTGCTGGAGTACGTCGACGGCCTGCCCATCGACCGCTACTGCCAGCTCAACGCGCTGGACGTCGAGTCGCGCATCCAGCTCTTCCTGGACGTGCTGGCGGCGGTCGCGCATGCGCATTCGCGGCTGATCCTGCACCGCGACCTCAAGCCCAGCAACATCCTGGTCACGCACGACGGCCAGGTGAAGCTGCTGGACTTCGGCATCGCCAAGCTGCTCGACGACGCGACGCAGTCGGGCGCGGCGACCGAGCTCACGCAACGCGCGGGCAGCGCCTTCACGCCGCAGTACGCGGCGCCGGAACAGGTCCAGCAGGCCGACGTCACGACGGCGACCGACGTCTACGCGCTGGGCGTGCTGCTGTACCAGATGCTCGGCGGCCGCCACCCGACGGCGGACGACACGCAGACCCACCTTGACCGGCTGCGCGCGGTCGTGGAGCTGGTGCCCAAGCGGCTGTCGGACGTGGCGCGCGACCAGCTCGATCCCGTCATCGCGCGCCAGGCCAAGCTGCTGCGCGGCGACCTGGACACGATCGTCGGCAAGGCGCTGAAGAAGAAGCCCTCGGAGCGCTACGCCAACGCGGAGTCGATGGCCGTCGACCTGCGGCACTGGCTGGCGCATGAGCCGATCACGGCAAGACCCGACACCCGGTTCTATGTGCTGGGCCGTTTCGTCCGGCGGCATCGCTGGAGCGTCGCGGCCAGCAGCGTCGCCGTGCTGGCGATGGTCTTTCTGACCGGCGTCAGCGTACTGCAGGCGCGCCGCGCGGAACGGGCGGAACACCAGGCGCAGGAACGGCGGCAGCAGGCGGACGACCTGCTGAGCTACATGCTCGGGGAATTCGCCGACAAGCTGCGGCCGGTAGGCCGGCTGGAGCTGCTCGACAGCGTCGGGAGCAAGGCGCTGACCTATCTGGCGCAGGATCAGGACGCCACGCCGATGGAGCGGCTGCAGCGCGCCAAGGCCCTGACAGTCATCGGCGAGGTGCGCGTGTCCAAGCGCAGCCTGAAAGAGGCGCTGGAGCCACTGGAGGCAGCGCGCAAGCTGCTGGCAGGTCCACCGCCGACCCAGGAGTTGGTGGGGGAATGGCGCAAGGCCCAGGGCGCGGCGGCCTTCTGGATCGGACACGTCCACTACTACACCCGCGATCTGGAGAAGGCCACCGACGCCTGGCTGGCCTACCGGGACGCCGAACAGGCGTGGGTCGACGCGCAACCGACGAACGAGGAAGCCCGCATCGAGCTCTCCTACGCCTACAACAGTCTGGGCACCGCGTGGCTGAACCGTCTCGATCTGGTGCGGGCCGCAGCGCACTTCCGGCAGTCGATCGCCCTCAAGCGGGAGTCCCTGGCGGCCAGCGCCAAGCCGGCGCCGGAAGCCCGGCTGGCCTATGCGGACAGCCTCAGCTGGCTGGGGAACGCCTACTTGCAACTCGGTCTGGATCACGCCGCGCAGCGGATGTTCTCCGAAGGGGCGGACATCATTGCGCAGGTCCGCCAGGGGGCACCCAACGAAAACGTCTACGCCTACCGCGAGGCGATCATGCACCGCTGGAGCGCAGAGGCCCTGTCCCGGTTGAAGCGGAGCCCGGAAGCCGCCATCGAGTCCCGGGCGGCGGTCGAGATGCTCCGCCGGCTGCACCAGGTGGATCCCGCGAACTCGCAATGGCGGGTCAACATGGTGGCGGCGGAGATCACCGACCTCGAGTACCGCTCCGCCGGTCAGAAGGTGTCCCCGGCGCACATGCTGGAGGAGATCCGCGATCTCAATCGACGTCTGGACGCGTATCGGCAGGAGCCCGGCGCCAATCGCATGATCGAGTCCTGGTGGCGTCTGGCCATGCACCAGACCCGCGTGCTGCAGGCGCAGGGCCAGACGGCCGAGGCCCGGCGCACGCTGGACACCGTTCTCGACGAGCAGGCGCGGCAGTTGTCCTCGCGCTCAACGGACCTCGCCTTCATCGCGTCGTACGTCGAAGCCCGGCGGCTGCGCGTCGTCCTCGATCGCACCACAGGCCGCGGCACGCTGACGCCGGCGACGCTGGCCGTGTGCAAGGAGATCGATGACGCGACTGTGAAGATAGCCGCAACGATTCGGGTTCATCAGCAGATCACCCAGGCCTGGGTTGATGCCCAATCCTGCCTGGGCCAGGGAGAGAGAGAAGAGGTCAAGCGCGCGGCGGCATGGCTGTTGCGCGACCGAACCACCGAGTCCCCTTCTTGACCCGTTCACTACATCCATCAAGGAGAGGAACCATGTCCTACAACGTGTACGTCGAGGCGAACATCAGCGCGGACGGCAATTTCGCCGACTGCAAATACTTCTCGGACCGCGAGGCCCAGCACGAGATTCCGGGTTCGGAGATCCACATCCCGACGGCGGCCGGCGCGTGCATCTTCGGTCAGGCCGATACGACCGCCCTGCTGCTCATCGGAGCCACCTTCAAGACGATCGGCTCCGCGCCGGGCATGAACGCGAGCAACTTCTCGCCGGCCAATGACGAGAACGAGGTCTCCCTGACCATGCCGACGGACAACGTCATCACCAAGGGCGTGGTGCTGCTGTTCTCGACGCCGGGTTCGGTGCAGAACCTGTACCCGAGTTCGGATCCGCAGGTCATCAACGACACCGCGACCCCGATGTGAATCCCGGCGGCCTCAGGGCCGCCCGATTCCCGGCGAGAGGCTCGGGAGAGCCTCCTCCGCCATGACCCGTCCCAGCCGGGACGGGTTCACCCGATCCATCACGCGCGCGTCGAGCGCGTATTCCTGCTGCTGCGTGTAGGCCACCGCGCCGATCCGCGGCTGACTGCCGGCCGCCTGCGGCCCGAGCATCCCCAGCACCGGATAGACGCGCAGCCGCGCGATCACCAGCCCCTGCGCCGCGTCGGCGAAGAGCGCCGTCTCCAGCACGCGCGTGCAGCCGCGCCGCTGCACTTCCGCCAGCAGGCCCTGCAGGTTGCGTGGCACGTCGGTCGCCGACACCGGCAGCACCACGTTGACCACCGGCAGGCCGGCGGCCACCAACGGCTCGCGCGCCGCGAGGTTGAAGGCGCTGTTGGCCTCGTCCCAGCGGCGGTTGGCGGCGGGCTGATCAGGATCGAAGTTGCGGCCCTGGCCGAACAGCATCACGCACGGCGCGCCGATTGCCACGAGGCCGGGTGCGGACGCCGGCGACGGCGCCTGTGCCTGCGATGGCCAAGCCGCCACGCAGAGTGCGATGGCGGCAGCTGGTAGAAGCGCCTTCCGAATGTGCGGTCTCGACATGGGTCGGATTGTGCGCTGCCGTGATCGCCGCACAATGGTTCCCATCCCCTTGCTGGAGAGAACGATGCGCGAATGGACGAGCCTGGGACCGCTGGGCGCGACGACCGTGGCGGTGGTGGCCGCGGTGGCGCTGGCCGGCTGCGCAACGCCGGTGAAGGACGAACGCATGAGGCCCGGTGCCACGACCGGCGCCGAGGTGCAGCAGTACTACGGCACGCCGACGCGCGTCTGGCCGGAGGCCGACGGCGGCCGCACGCTGGAGTACGCGACGCAGCCCTTCGGCCAGACCTGCTACATGGTCCGGCTGGACGCGCAGGACCGCCTCGTCGGCACGACGGACGCGCTGTCCCCGGCCAACCGCGCGCGCATCGTGCCGGGCCTGACGACCGAGCAGGTCACGCGGATCCTCGGCCAGGACCGCAAGCGCATGTTCTTCCGGCTCAGCGGCGAAGACGTCTGGGACTGGAACATCCCGCCGGAGATGAGCGGCTACCTGCTGCGCTTCAACGTCCATTTCAAGAACGGCGTGGTGGTGCGCACCTCGCAGAGCGTGGTCTATCCGGACCGGCGGTTCTTCTGGGACGACTGAGCCGGTCAGCCGACCGGTCACAGGCCGGGGGTGCCCACCGCTCTCCTCCCAAAGGGGGATGCCCCGCCGCTCCCCTGTGACGAAATCAATACAGCCCCGACGCTGTCTTGGAACCGACGTGTAGCGCCTGACACGCCCTCTTTACACTCCCGACTCAAGAGGGAGAGAAGAGGATGTCGAACCAATCCGTCGGCCTGGCGCCCCGCGCGCTGGCCATGTTCATCGACGGCGTCTTGATGGTCGCCGCGAGCGCTCTGCTGATGTGGGCCGTGTATGGCAACCCCGTGTCGAAGTGGAACGACCTGCGCCCCGGCACCATCGCCATCAACTGGCTGCTGCCGCTGATCGTCTGCGTGGTGTTCTGGAGCTGGCAAGGCGCCACGCCCGGCAAGCTCGTGGCGGGGCTCAAGGTGGTCGACGCCCGCAGCGGCGAGCGCCCCTCGCCGCTCCAGTCCCTGATCCGCTGGGTCGGTTACCTGCTCTCCGCGATTCCCCTGTTCGCCGGCTTCCTGTGGGCCCGCGTCGACGCCGACGGCCGGACCTGGCATGACCGGCTGTCCCGCACCGCCGTCGAGCGCAGCCGCCCCGCCCCGGCCGATGGCGAAGGCCTGCTGATCGGCTACATCGCCAGCCACTGGCGCGGCGAGCAAAGCCTGGCCCAGAGCTTCTGGATCAACCACGTCCTCCTGACCTGGCCCCTCGCCGCCGGCGTTCAGGGCCTGGTCGCCTGGCTCGCCACGAAAAGCGACGGCCTGCAAGGCGTCGCGATCGCGCTGCTGATCGTCTGGCCGCTGCTGATCCTCGTGGAGATCTGGAGCGCCGTGGGCACCTGGCGCGCCGTGCGCGGCTACGTCGACGCCGGCGGGTCCTACCTGATCTCCGGCCTCGCGCGCCTGTCGCTGCTGGGATCCTTCCTGCAGATCGCGTTCTCGCTGGCCTTCGGCGTGTTCGGGGCGCTGCCCGAGCTGTGGAAGCTCGCCCGCGGCATCGACCCGATCGGCAACGTGCAACTCGTCATCAGTGCCGACGGCCGCACGATGAAGCTCAATGGCCCCATCGGCGCCGGCGACGCCGGCCGTCTGCGCACTCTGTTCGAGACCTCGCCCGCCGTGCGCCTGCTGGAGGTCGCCTCCCCCGGCGGCCGCGTCACCGAGGCCGAGCGCATGGTCGAGCTGATCCGCCAGCGCGGCCTCGGCACGCGCGCGATCGGCAATTGCGAAAGCGCCTGCACGCTGGTCTTCCTGGCCGGCAACAAACGCCAGCTGATGCCGGGCGCGCAGCTCGGTTTCCACCGCGCCTCCAGCGGCACCTTCAACCCGGCCTTCGACGAGATCGCCAACCAGGAACTCGCCCGCACCTATCGCCGCATGGCGCTGCCGGAGGAGTTCATCGAGAAGACGCTCAGCACGCCGTCGCGCACGATGTGGTACCCGCCGCCGGCCGAGCTGCTGCGCCATTCGCTGATCCAGCCGCCGCCCAGGACGCTGGACGTCGCGCTGCCCGAAGGCGACAAGCCGGGGCAGTACGCGCCGCTGAGCGACTACGTCAACGCGCTGCGCGCGAGCGAGGCGTGGTTCAGCCTCGATCAGCGCTTCCCCGGCCTGATCGACGAGGCGGCCGGCCGCATGCGCACGGCGCACATGGCGCTGGCCGGATCGGAGCACGCCGACGCTGGCGCTCAGATCGCCGCCCAGGGCGCGCTGGCGCCCAACGTGCGCGACATGCTGCTCAGCGGCTCACGCGACCTGCGCCGACGTTATCTGCAAGTGGTGCGCGCCCAGTTGACGGCGGCCCAGGCGCTGGGCGCCGAGACCTGCCAGGCCTGGCTGTCGGGCTCGCCCGTGCCGCGCCGTCTGCTGCCCGAGGAGACGATGGCCCTGGAAGCCCGCTGGCTGACGGACGCCGCCGCCGAGCCCACGCCGACGCGCGTGCGCGCGCCTCAGCCGACCGCGCTGGAACTGGAAGTCGTGGCGCGGACCGTCGGCGCGACGGCCTCGGGCGCCTTCTCGAAGTTGTGGACCGAAGGCAACGCCGGTGCGGCACCGCTCACCTGCGAACGCGCGAGCATGGTGCTCAATCACATCCAGCGCAGTTCGGCGACCGCGCCTCGCGAATTGGCGGAGCGGGTGGTGTTCCAGAACGTGCGCTGAGCCTGCGGCCGCGTGCCGCGAACCAGCAACACCATGAAGAAGGCCCTCTGACGAGGGCCTTTCCGTTGTCGGGGGACGGGGCGCGGCGACAGGCGCCGCCGGTCAGTCGTCCTCGCCGAGACCGGCCGCCACTTTTGCGCGGATGCGCGCGTGGTGATAGGCGCCCTGCGGGATGTGCAGCAGATCGGCGATGCGCCACATCGTGTGGCGCTCGATGTCGCCGAGCTTGCCGTCGGCGTAGGCCACGCCCCACATCAGTTCGATCAGGCGCAGCTTCGCGGACATGTCCCAGCGCTCGTCGACCGGAGAGGTGAAGGCGAACAGATCGGAGGCCGTGCGAGCGGTGCGTTCGGCCTGCGCGGTGAGCGCGTCGGCTTCATCGTCGGACACCGTGAACAGCGCGGTGAGCGCCTTGCGCACCGCGACGCGCTCGACGCCGGAGAAGTCCGCATCGGAACGCATCACCTCGACCAGCAGGACCGCAGCCGCCAGCGGCAGCGACGGCACGCCGACCCGCGAGCCTCCGAACGCGTCGTCCGGCACCAGCGTGTCGAAGAGATCGGTGAGCGACTTGAACATGCCTGAATGGTGGCATGTGGTGGGGCCCAGGGCTTATGCCGTGCTTAAGCCGCTGGCCCTCACCCCTGCCCGCTCCCGCAAGCGGGAGAGGGAGAAGGCGCACTCACCGCACCTTGCCTTCCTTCCACGCATTCAGCAGCTTCTCATAGGCGATGGTCTCACCCTTGGGCTTCTCGTTGGCCAGCTTGGCCCACGGCGCGCCCTTGTCGGACAGCCACTTCTTCGGATCTTCCTTCTTGTTGAGCTTGGGCGCGCACTTGGCCATGCCCGCCCGTTCCAGACGCGCCATCACGGCGTCCATCTCGTCGGCCAGCGTGTCCATCGCGGCCTGCGGCGTCTTCTCGCCGGTCACCGCCTGCGCCACGTTCTTCCACCACAGCTGCGCCAGCTTCGGATAGTCCGGCACGTTCGTGCCCGTCGGCGTCCATGCCACGCGCGCCGGCGAGCGGTAGAACTCGATCAGGCCGCCGTACTTGGTGGCGTTCTTGGTGAAGTAATCGCTGCGGATGTCGCTGTCGCGGATGAAGGTCAGGCCCTGGATGCTCTTCTTCAGGCTCACCGACTTGGCCGTCACGAACTGCGCGTACAGCCAGGCGGCCGCGGTCCGGTTGGCGTCATGCCCGCTGAAGAAGGTCCAGCTGCCCACGTCCTGGTAGCCGTTCTGCATGCCGTCCTTCCAATACGGCCCGTTCGGTCCCGGCGCCATGCGCCACTTCGGCGTGCCGTCCGCGTTCACCACCGGCAGGCCCGGCTTGACCATGTCCGCCGTGAACGCCGTGTACCAGAAGATCTGCTGCGCGATCTGACCCTGCGCCGGCACCGGGCCCGATTCCCCGAAGGTCATCCCGGTCGCTTCCTTGGGCGCGTACTTCTTCATCCAGTCGACGTACTTGGTCAGCGCATAGACCGCGGCCGGCGAGTTGGTCGCGCCGCCGCGCGCCACCGAGGCGCCCACCGGCGTGCACTTGTCGTCGGCGACGCGGATGCCCCACTCGTCGACCGGCATGCCGTTCGGAATGCCCTTGTCGGCCGCGCCGGCCATCGACAGCCACGCGTCGGTGAAGCGCCAGCCCAGCGACGGGTCCTTCTTGCCGTAGTCCATGTGGCCGTAGATCGGCTTGCCGTCCAGCGTCTTCACATCGTTCGAGAAGAACGCGGCGATGTCCTCATACGCGCTCCAGTTCAGCGGCACGCCCAGGTCATAGCCGTACTTGGCCTTGAACTTGTCCTGCAAGTCCTTGCGCGCGAACAGGTCGGCGCGGAACCAGTACAGGTTGGCGAACTGCTGGTCTGGCAGCTGGTAGAGCTTGCCGTCCGGCGCCGTCGTGAAGCTGGTGCCGATGAAGTCCTTCAGGTCCAGGCCCGGGTTCGTCCACTCCTTGCCCGCGCCGGTCATGTAGTCGGAAAGATTCATGATCTTCCCGTACCGGTAGTGCGTGCCGATCAGGTCGGAGTCGGAGATCCAGCCGTCGTAGATGCTCTTGCCCGACTGCATCGAGGTCTGCAGCTTCTCGACGACGTCGCCTTCCTGGATCAGGTCGTGCTTGACGGTGATGCCGGTGATCTCGGTGAAGGCCTTGGCCAGCACCTTGCTCTCGTACTCGTGCGTGGTCAGCGTCTCGGACACCACCGAGATCTCCTTCACGCCCTTGGCCTGGAGCTTCTTGGCCGCCTCGATGAACCACTTCATCTCGGCCGTCTGCTTGTCCTTGGACAGGGTCGACGGCTGGAATTCGCTGTCGATCCACTTCTTCGCCTCGGCCTCGCCGGCCCATGCGGCGTTCGCTCCCAACGCCAGCAATGCGGCCACGGCCAGCGCTGAATACTTGCTCTTGTTCACGCTTGTCTCCTGTGTCTGTCGAATCTCCCCCTGCTTGAGGACGAATCGCGGCTCCGGGGGAACGGGAAAGCCGAATTCCTTGAAGCTTCAACTACTCGATCAGCCCTTGCGCAGGATCAGCCCCAGCACCAGCATCGAGGCGACGAAGCTGATCCACACGCTGGGCTCGGCCTCGAGCTGGAACCACTCGGCCATCTTCGCGCCCAGGCCGACGAAGGCCAGGTTGATGTACGCGGCCGTCAGCAAGCCGATGAACAGCCGGTCGCCGCGCGTCGTGCGCATCGGCAGCCAGCCCTTGCGCAGCGTCGTCGGCGACTTGATCTCCCACACCGTCATGCCGATCAGCATCAGCACCACGCAGGTGAAGAAGACGGCGACCGGCGTTGTCCACACCATCCAATCGAACATCGTGGACCTCCCTTAGACGCGGCCCATCGCGAAACCCTTCGCGATGTAGTGACGGACAAACCAGATGACGATCGCGCCCGGCACGATGGTCAGCGTACCGGCCGCGGCCAGCGTCGCCCAGTCCATGCCGGAAGCGCTGACCGTGCGGGTCATCGTTGCGACGATGGGCTTGGCGTTCACGCTGGTCAGCGTGCGCGCCAGCAGCAGCTCCACCCAGCTGAACATGAAACAGAAGAACGCCGCCACGCCCACGCCCGCCTTGATCAGCGGCAGGAACACGGTCAGGAAGAAGCGCGGGAAACTGTAGCCGTCGATGTAGGCGGTCTCGTCGATCTCGCGCGGGATGCCGCTCATGAAGCCTTCGAGGATCCACACCGCCAGCGGCACGTTGAACAGCAGATGCGCCAGTGCGACCGCGATGTGCGTGTCCATCAGCCCCAGCGTCGTGTACAGCTGGAAGAAGGGCAGCAGGAACACCGCCGGCGGCGTCATGCGGTTGGTCAGCAGCCAGAAGAAGACGTGCTTGTCGCCGAGGAACGAATACCGGCTGAACGCGTACGCGGCCGGCAGCGCCACGGCGACCGAGATCACCATGTTGATGCCGACGTAGATCAGGCTGTTGATGTAGCCGCTGTACCAGGACGGGTCGGTGAAGATGGTCTTGTAGCTGGCCAGCGAGAAGTGCTGCGGCCAGAGGCTGAAGCTGGAGAGGATCTCCTCGTTGGTCTTGAAGCTCATGTTGACCATCCAGTAGATGGGCAGCAGCGCGAAGACCAGGTACGCGATCAGGAAGATCGTGCGCTTGCGGAAGCGGCGTTCATCCATGAGCTTGCTCCGTCTTGTCTTGGGTACCGACCGACTGCATCCAGTTGTAGAGGATGAAGCACAGCAGCAGGATGATCAGGAAGTAGATCAGCGAGAACGCCGCCGCCGGTCCGAGGTCGAACTGGCCGACCGCCTTCTGCGTGAGGTACTGGCTGAGGAAGGTCGTCGCGTTGCCGGGACCGCCGCCGGTGAGGACGAAGGGCTCGGTGTAGATCATGAAGCTGTCCATGAAGCGCAGCAGCACCGCGATCATCAGCACGCCGCGCATCTTGGGCAGCTGGATGTAGCGGAATACGGCGAACTTGCTGGCGCCGTCGATGCGCGCGGCCTGGTAGTAGGCATCGGGGATGGAGCGCAGTCCGGCGAAGCACAGCAGCGCCACCAGCGGCGTCCAGTGCCAGACGTCCATGATCAGCACGGTGATCCATGCATCGGTCGCGTCGCCGGTGTAGTTATAGTCGACGCCCAGCGCCTGCAGCGAGGCGCCCAGCAGACCGATGTCCGCGCGGCCGTAGATCTGCCAGATGGTGCCGACGACGTTCCAGGGGATCAGCAGCGACAGGGCGACGATCACCAGCACCAGCGACGAACGCCAGCCCTGCGCCGGCATCGACAGCGCCAGGCAGATGCCCAGCGGGATCTCGACCAGCAGCACCGCCAGCGAGAAGCCGAGCTGGCGCAGCAGCGCGCCGTGGAGTTCCTCGTCGCGCATCACGGCGGCGAACCACTCGGTGCCGACGAAGACGCGCCGCTCGGGCGAGATGATGTCCTGCACCGAGTAGTTCACCACCGTCATCAGCGGCAGGATGGCCGAGAAGGCCACGCAGATGAGGACGGGCAGGACGAGGAACCAGGCCTTCTGGTTGATCGGTTTCATGCGAGGCCCTCCGGAGCACCCGAGGTGAGCGCCGCGAAAGTCGCGGACGTGGGCGCCGCGCCGGCGATCAGCCGTTCGTCCGCGCCGTAGAAACAGGTATGGGCGTTGAGCACCCGCAGCGCCACCGTGGCGCCGGCCTCGGGCGGCTGGGCATGGGCGGACAGGCGCGCCTTCAGCGTGTGCGGACCGACCTTGGCGGTGAGCAGCCAGTAGGTGCCGATGTCCTGCACCTGGCTGACCACGCCGGTGACCGTGCCCGGCAGCGCGGGGACGCCGTCGCTCACGTCGTCGACCTCCACGTATTCGGGGCGGATGCCCACCATGAACGGCTCCGCGCGCGAGAGCGAGGCGCCCGTGGCGGGATCGACCGAGCCGGCGACCGGCTGCCCGGCGATGCTCAGACCGCCGCCGTCCTCCAGCGCCGCCGGCAGGAAGTTCATGCCCGGCGAGCCGATGAAGTGGCCGACGAAGCGGTGGCTCGGGCGCTCGAACAGCTCGCCCGCCGAGCCCACCTGCACCGCGCGACCACGCGTCATGACGACGATCTGGTCCGCGAAGGTCAGCGCCTCGACCTGGTCGTGGGTCACGTAGATCAGCGTGAGCCTGAGCTCGTTGTGGATCTGCTTGAGCTTGCGGCGCAGCTGCCACTTCAGGTGCGGATCGATGACGGTCAGCGGCTCGTCGAAGAGCACCGCCGACACGTCCTCGCGCACCAGCCCGCGGCCCAGCGAGATCTTCTGCTTCGCGTCGGCGGACAGGCCCGACGCGCGCTGGTTGAGTTGGCCGTTGAGCTCCAGCATCTCGGCGATCTTGCCGACGCGCGCCTTGATCTTGTCGGCGGCGACACCGCGGTTGCGCAGCGGGAAGGCGAGGTTCTCGGCCACCGTCATCGTGTCGTAGATGACGGGGAACTGGAACACCTGCGCGATGTTGCGCTGCTGGGGCGTCAGCGCGGTCACGTCGCGGCCGTCGAAGCGCACGGTGCCCTGAGAAGGGCGCAGCAGTCCGGAGACGATGTTCAGCAGCGTGGTCTTGCCGCAGCCCGACGGGCCGAGCAGCGCATAGGCGCCGCCGTCCTCGAAGCTCATCTTCAGCGGCAGCAGCGCGTAGTCGCTGTCGTCCTTCGGATCGGGACGGTAGGCGTGGGCCAGGTCCAGGTCGATGCGGGCCATCAGCGGGCTCCCCGGCGCTCGGGGGCGCGTGTCAGCAGGCCCGCCGCGTCGAAGACGTGGACGTGGGCGGCGTTGAGGTACAGCGTCAGCGGGGCGCCGAGCTCGAAGTCGTGCACGCCGGTCAGCTGCGCGACCAGCTCGCCGACCTGGGTGCGCGCATGGACGAAGGTGTCGGACCCGGAGATCTCGGCCAGTTCCACCTCGCCCTGGATGGCGATGTCGCCGGTCCGCTGCGTGACGTGCAGCGCGCTGGCGCGCACGCCCACCGTCACGCCGCCCTGCCCCGGCAGCGCCAGGTCGAGCCCGGGCCGCAACTGCAGCCGGTCACCCAGGCCCTGCGCGATGAGCAGGTTCATCGGCGGGTCGCTGAAGGCGCGCGCGACGCGCAGCGACGCGGGCCGGTGGAAGACCTCGGCGGTCGGGCCGTACTGCAGCAGCTCGCCGGCGTCCATCACCGCGGTGTAGCCGCCGAGCTGGAGCGCTTCGGCCGGCTCGGTCGTCGCGTAGACCACCGTGGATTCCCCGGCGGCGAAGAGCTGGCCGAGGTCCTCGCGCAGCTCCTCGCGCAGCTTGTAGTCGAGGTTCACCAGCGGCTCGTCCAGCAGCATCAGCGGCGCCTGCTTGGCCAGCGCCCGCGCCAGCGCGACGCGCTGCTGCTGACCGCCGGACAGCTGCGCGGGCAGCTTGTCGAGGTGCATCTCGATGTGCAGCTTGTCGGCGAGTTCATCCACCCGCTTGCGGATGGCGTCGCGATCGAGCTTGCCGCGCAGCTTCAGCGGCGACGCGATGTTGTCCCGCACGCTCATCGACGGGTAGTTGATGAACTGCTGGTAAACCATCGCCACGTCACGCTTGCGCACCGGCCAGCCGGTGACGTCCGTGCCGTCGACGGTCACGCTGCCCTCGCTGGGCTTGTCCAGGCCCGCCATCAGACGCATCAGCGTCGTCTTGCCGGCCTGCGTCGCGCCCAGCAGCACGGTGACCGCGTTCGGCACCAGGCGCAAGTCCATCGGGTACAGGTGCTGCTGCGCGCCGACCTTGTGGCTCACGCCGCGAAGGCTCAGCTCCATGAAGTCGGCTCCATCGTTGTGTCTCTCTGCAAGTTCTGCATGTCGTTCTTGTCGGTCAGCTTCGGATCCGGCGCCCGTGCCGGGGCCAGGTCATGCCGCGGCGGCCGGCGGTTTCGCCCAGAGGTGCTCGCGGTCGGCGAACCACTGGACCACCGCCATCCGCTGCACCTCGGTGTAATGCAGCCCCAGCGTGCCGCGGCGCCACAGCACGTCGTCGGCCGCGCGCGCCCATTCCTCGCGGACCAGGTATTCGAGTTCCGCCTGGTGCAGCCCCGGGGCAATCTCCGGGCCAAGGTCGTCGAGCCGCTCGGCGACGCCGAGCACGCGCCCGAGGCGCGCGCCGTAGGCCCGCGCAAGGCGGCGCGCCAGCGACGGCGGCAGCCACGGATGGCGCTGGCCGACGGCGGACAGCAGGCGCTGGAAATCGGTGTCGGGGCGCTGCGGCGCGCCGATCCAGTCCCGCAGGTCGCCGCCGGGCAGGTGGGCGTGTTCGGTCCAGGCGCGACGGCGGTCGCCGAGCAGGTCGCCCAGCAGATCGGCCGCGTCCTCGGCCAGCTTGCGGAAGGTGGTGATCTTGCCGCCCCACACGCTCAGCAGCGGCGCGCCACCGTCAGCGTGTGGCTCCAGCAGGTAATCGCGCGTCACCGCGGACGGGTCGCCGGAGGCGTCGTCCAGCAGCGGGCGCACACCGGCGTAGGTCCACACCACGTCCGAGGCGACCACGGGCTCGCGGAAGTAGCGGCTGGCCTGCTCGCAGAGGTAGGCGATCTCGCGCTCGTCGATGCGCGCCTTGCCGAAGCCGGCCAGCGCGTCCGGCGCCAGCTCCACGTCGGTCGTGCCGATCAAGGTGAAGTCGTCTTCGTACGGAATGGCGAAGATGATCCGCTTGTCCGGGTTCTGGAAGATGTAGGCGTGATCGTGCTGGAAGCGCCTGTTCACGATGATGTGACTGCCCTTGACCAGGCGCAGGCTCTTGGTGGCGAGCGCCTCGCCACGCGCGGGGGCGGCGACTTCGCGCAGGAAACCTTCGGCCCAGGGGCCGGCCGCGTTGACCAGCGCTCGCGCCTTCAGCGTGCGTTCACCATCGGCGCAGCGCAGCGTGGCGGTCCAATGGTCCGCGTGCCGCTTCGCGGCGGTGACGGTCGTGCGGGTGTGCAGCACCGCGCCGTGCTCACGCGCGTCGAGCGCGTTCAGCAGCACCAGCCGCGCGTCGTCGACCCAGCCGTCGGAATAGACGAAACCCTTGGTGTACTCGGCCTTCAGCGGTTCTCCGTAGGGAGAGCGGCGCAGGTCCACGCCCTCGGAGCCCGGCAGCACCTCGCGACGCGCCAGATGGTCGTAGAGGAACAGGCCGATGCGGATCATCCAGGCCGGGCGCATGGCCGCGTCGTGCGGCATCACGAAACGCAGCGGCCACATGATGTGCGGGGCGCTGCGCAGCAGCACCTCGCGCTCCTGCAGCGCCTTGCGCACGAGCGAGAACTCGTAGTACTCGAGATAGCGCAAGCCGCCGTGGATCAGCTTGGTCGAGGACGACGAGGTGTGCGCCGCGAAGTCCGAGGCTTCCGCCAGCACGACCTTCCAGCCGCGGCCCGCGAGGTCGCGCGCGATGCCGGCGCCATTGATGCCGCCACCGACGACGAGCACGTCGCATTCACCGTCCGCGCTTGCGGCACTGCCCGCGCCGGAGGCGTCGCGCGCACCGGCGGCGCCTGCATCCAGGGCGGCGCGGTCAGCGGAAATCGGGTCGGGGATCGAGGCGGCGGTCAAGGTGTCTCCTTGGATCGAATTGGCCGGACAGTCAAACGGCCACCCTGCGATGGCCGTTGGAAAGTTCGCAATTCTGTTCTTCTTTTTTCTTTTTAGCGCGAATATGCGCGTTTCGACTGAGGGTTAACCCGGTCAATTGTTCGTTTCGGTTCCTTTAGCCTGCGCGCCATGAATCCGAACCCTCGCCAGAACAACCTGCTGCAGGAGGTGCGCGCCCATGGATCGGTGAGCGTCGAGTCGCTCGCCGAGAAGTTCGGTGTGACGCTGCAGACGGTGCGCCGGGACGTGCAGCGCCTGGCCGAGGCGGGCCTGGTGCAGCGCTTCCACGGCGGCGTGCGCGTGCCCTCGTCGACCACCGAGAACATCGCCTACCGCCAGCGCCAGGCCATGCAGGCCGACGGCAAGGCGCGCATCGCGCGCGCCATCGCGGCGCGCATCCCGGCCGGCTGCTCGCTGATCCTGAACCTCGGCACGACGACGGAGGCGGTGGCGCATGCGCTGCTGCGCCACAAGGGCCTGCGCGTCATCACCAACAACCTCAATGTCGCGATGATCCTGAGCGACAACCCGGACTGCGAGCTGGTGATGGTCGGCGGCTCGGTGCGGCACCGCGACCGCGGCATCGTCGGCGAGGCTGCGGTCGACTTCATCCGCCAGTTCAAGGTGGACATCGGGCTGATCGGCATCTCGGGCATCGAGTCCGACGGCAGCCTGCGCGACTTCGACTACCGCGAGGTGATGGTCGCGCGGACCATCGTCGAGCATTCGCGCGAGGTGTGGGTCGCGGCGGACGCGACGAAATTCAACCGGCCCGCGATGGCCGAGGTCGCCCGATTGCCCCAGATCGACGCCCTGTTCACCGACGAGCCGCCGCCGGAGCCCTTCCCCGCGCTGATGGCGGATGCGGGCGTGGAGCTCGTGGTCGCGCCGTAGCATCGCGACGGGTTCCGGAACACGAAGAACACAACGAACGAGACAAGCCAATGACCTACCTGCTCGCCCTGGACCAGGGCACCTCGAGCTCGCGCGCGATCGTCTTCGACGCGCACGGGCGCATCGTCGCGATGGCGCAGCGCGAGTTCCGCCAGATCTATCCGCAGCCGGGCTGGGTCGAGCACGATGCCGATGAAATCTGGGAAACGCAGCTGTCCGTGGCTCGCGAGGTGCTGACCAAGGCGTCGCTGAAAGCCTCGGAGGTCAAGGCGATAGGCATCACCAACCAACGCGAGACGACGCTGGTGTGGAACCGCAAGACCGGCCGCCCGATCCATCACGCGATCGTCTGGCAGGACCGGCGGGCGGAGCCGCAATGCGCCGCGCTGCGCGAACAGGGCCACGGCGCTCGCATCCAGGAGAAGACGGGGCTGGTGGTCGACGCGTACTTCTCGGGGACGAAGCTGCAGTGGATCCTCGACAACGTCGCTGGCGCGCGTGACGCGGCGGAGCGCGGCGAGCTCGCCTTCGGCACGATCGACAGCTGGCTGATCTGGAAGCTCACGAACGGCGAGGTGCACGTCACCGACGTGAGCAACGCGTCGCGCACGATGCTGTTCAACGTGCGTGAGAACCAATGGGATGAAGAGCTGCTCGCGCTGCTGCGCATTCCGAAATCGCTGCTGCCCGAGGTGAAGCCGTCGGCTTCGGACTTCGGCCGTGTCGCGCCGGAGCATCTCGGCACGGCGCTGATGATCGGCGGCATCGGCGGCGACCAGCAGAGCGCGCTGTTCGGCCAGGCCTGCTTCGAGGCCGGCATGGCCAAGAACACCTACGGCACCGGCTGCTTCATGCTGATGCACACGGGACCGCGATTCCAGACCAGCGCGAACGGGCTGATCACGACGAGCGCGGCGCAGATCGACGCGACGCCGCAGTACGCGCTGGAGGGCAGCGTCTTCATCGGCGGCGCGGTGGTGCAGTGGCTGCGCGACGGGCTGAACGCGATCAAGGGCAGCGGCGAGGTGCAGGGGCTCGCGGAGAGCGTGCCCGACGCCGGCGGCGTGATGTTCGTGCCGGCCTTCACTGGCCTCGGAGCGCCCTACTGGGACGCGGAGGCACGCGGGGCCATCGTGGGTCTCACGCGCGGATCGACGGTGGCGCACATCGCGCGCGCGGCGCTGGAGAGCATCGCGTTCCAGAGCGCGGCGCTGCTGCAGGCGATGAGCCGCGATGCCGTCGCGGCCGGCGGCGCGCCGGTGAGCGAGCTGCGCGTCGACGGCGGCGCGTGCGTGAACGACCTGCTGATGCAGTTCCAGGCGGACCTGCTCGGCATCCCCGTCGTGCGCCCGAAGGTAATCGAGACGACGGCGCTCGGCGCGGCCTACCTCGCCGGCCTCACGGCCGGCGTCTACGGCAACCTCGGCGACATCGGCCGCAACTGGCAGACGGAACGTACCTTCCGCCCGACCATGTCGCGCGACCGCGCCGAGACGCTGATGGCGCAATGGGAACGCGCGGTGCGGCAGGCCTCGGCGCGCTGAGCGGACCCCTCTTCGGAAGGCCCCATTCAGGGGGTCAGGTCTTCACCCCTCAATGACAAGTTTGAGGAAGTGCCAGACGAGGTCGGCGTGCCTAGAGTTGTGGACTTCATTGGTAGAAACATCAAGGAGTCCTTTCATGGCGTCTCATTGCTTCCGCACCGTCGGCCCCATTGCGACCATCGACGAAGGCCTGCAGATCACCATCCCAGAGAAAGTACTGGAAGCGCTTCGAATCGGTCCGGGTGACAAGGTGGAGTTCTTCCACGTCGCTGCCGACGAGTTTCTCTTCTACGTCGCTACGCGTCCGCTGCCGGGTTCCGGAATCCTTCCCGTCCGGGTACGGCGGCCTGTCACGATCGACGAGATGAATCACACCTTCTCCTCCATGGAGCGGGCAGAGCTCAAGGCACTCAAGCGTCAGAGGAAGCAGAAAAAATGAAAGGCGTCGACACCAATATCCTCGTGCGCTTCATGACGCAAGACACACCACATGAGTACCAGGCCGCCCTGACCCTGCTTGAGAGCTTCACGCCCGAATCTCCCGGCTACATCAGTATTCCAACCGTGGTGGAGTTGGTATGGGTACTGGACAAGGGGCGCAAACTGAAACGCGACGAGGTTGCTCGCAACCTTCTCACCCTGCTGCGGGAGACACGGCTTGTCTTTCAGAGCACTGCATTCGTCCTCGACGCGGTCACTCGATTCCATCGGGGACGCGCCGACTTTGCGGACTACCTGATCGAGCACCTGTGTAGGGCAGCAGGATGCGACCAGACAATGACCTTCGATCGCGACGCAGCGTCATGTGCGGGAATGACGCTGCTGCCCACTCTGCGTACTCAGAACCCTATCGACTTCCCTGCCCCCAGAAGCGTGAGCACCCCCAGCACCGCGAAGATGATCGCCGCGATGCCGTGAACCAGCCGCACCGGCAGCCTGTGCGCGAGCTTGTCGCCCACCAGCACCGCCGGCACGTTGGCGATCATCATCCCGAAGGTCGTGCCCGCGACCACCATCCACAGGTCGTTGAAGCGCGCCGCCAGCGCCACCGTGGCGATCTGCGTCTTGTCGCCCATCTCGGCCAGGAAGAAGGCCACGATCGTCGTGCCCAGCACGCCCAGGCGGAACTTGCCGCCGGTCTCCTCTTCGTCGATCTTGTCGGGGATCAGCGTCCACGCCGCCATCGCGATGAAGCCCACACCCAGCACCCAGCGCAGCGTCTGCGATGAGATCTGCGTCGTGATCCAGCTGCCGACGGCGCCGGCACACGCGTGATTCACCAGGGTCGCGATCAGGATGCCCAGCACGATCGGTCCCGGCTTGCGGAAGCGCGCCGCCAGGATGAAGGCCAGCAATTGGGTCTTGTCGCCGATTTCGGCGAGGGCCACGAGGCCGGTGGAGATGAAGAAGGCTTCCATGAAAGACTCAGCGGCCGAGACATACCAATGACCATGTCGCCGCCGGCCGCAAAAGTCCGGGGACATGGTCAAAGGTCTCGCCAGGCTGGGAACCCGTGGGTTCCTGGCTACCTCGCGCCATGAGCCAAAGCTCAAGTCTGTTGACGCGGGTCTGCTGAATCGGCCCGTCGGGAGACGGGCGGGGTGCAGCGGCTACTCCCCAATGACAGCCCGCATTGTAGTCAATGCCAGCCCCGGCCATGCGCGCTGCGCCGATTCCGGCGGGCCTGCATCGCCCAGCAGCAGCAGATGTGTGCGGGTATCGCGCCAGCTGGACGCCATCAGCAGCTGCAGCACCGGCGCGCTCACCGCGCGCACGCGATGCGGCCATTGGACGCAATCGTCGAGTTCGCCCGCGGCCAGCGCCTGCGCCAGCACCGCATCGGGCACGTCGGCGAGCTGGAACTCCCACTCCCCCTGCGTCAGCGCCTGCGCGAGCGCGAGGTCCTCCGGCGTCACCACCTCGGCCGCGAGCAGCGGCAGTTGCTCCCGCAGGAGCGCGAGCTGCTCGCGCACCGCCGACGCGGGCAGCGTCACGCTCAGCCGCCAGCACAGCGCGCCGCCGAGCGACTCCATCTCGCTCTCCCACGCCCACGGCAGCCGTGCCGCGAGCCGTTGATGCATCAGCGTGCGCGCCAGTTCGCGCAGCGCGGGCGGCGTGCCGCGCGGCACCGGCGTCTGCACGATCAACCGGCAGCCCTGCCCCTGCGACAGCGGCAGGAACTGCGCGACCGCCGGCGTGGGCGCGGCGGCGGGCAGCGACACGGCCGGCGTCGGTCCGGGCGGCGGCAGCTTCGCGACGCGCCAGCCCCCCATGAAATCCTCGGCGAGGCCGCGCGCCGTCTGCAGACTCAGATCACCGGCGAACAGCAGCACCGCGCGCTCCGGGCGCCAGTACTGACGGTGGAACCCCAGCACGTCGTCGCGCTTCAGGCGCTTCAGACTGGCCGAGGTCTGCACCGGCTGCGCGCGCCCCCGGAACTGCCGCCGCGCCGCCCACGGCGCCAGCAGCAAGGCATCCGCGCGCCTCAGCACCAGCGCATCGAGGGCCCGGCTGCGGATGTGTTCCAGTGCTTCGAAAGCGAGCAGCGGTCGCTGCGTCAGGTCCGCCAGCAGATTGACCGCGTCGTCGCATTGGTCGGGCAAGGCCTCCAGCACGATCTCCGCCGTCGACGGCGTCAGTTCCAGTCGCAGCGGCAGGCCGAGCAGATCGCCCGCGTAGGCGATGTCGGCGGATTCCATTTCCTCGCCGTCGCGCTTCGCGCCCTGCGCGAGCATGGACAGCGCCACTTCCGCCAATCCGTCCTTGCCCGCCGGGTCCCTCAACCAGCCACCCTCGCCGATCAGGCGGACCGCCGTGCGCGGCGCCCCGGGTCGTGGCAGCACGACGACGCGCAGGCCGTTCGCGAGCCTGGTCTGTTCGATCGCCAACGGCAGCGGCGTGGGCACCGGCGGCGCCTCGGGCGGACGGTCGAAGCCGTCCTGCGCCAGCGCCGGCCAAGCCGTAGCTCCCGAGACGATCGCGGCGCCGAACATCAATCCGCGGCGGTTCAGAACGACCGTCATGCGGCCACTCCCGCAGCGGCACCGATGTCCGCCAGCAGCGTCAATACCGGCGCCTGCACGACCTGCTTGCGCCAGAACTGCTGCACATCCGCGCCGCTGAGCTTCATCCACGCGGCCATGTCCTTGGCCGGCGCACCGGCGTCGCCGCGCACCGCCCAGGCGGTGCCGAGGGAGCGCGCCAGGCGGTCGGCGGTCCAGTCGCCCGACAGCGTCTGACGCCGCAGCAGCGCCTTGGCCTTGTTGAGTTCCTCGTCGGTCACCGGTTCGTCCGCCAGTCGCAGGACTTCCTGCTGCAGCGCCTGCGCCACCGGCGCGGCGGTCTGACCGTGCGCCGCGAGCGCCTGCGCGATCAGCAGCCCCGCGTCGCGATGCGCATCCAGCCGCAGGCTGAGCTGATGCGCCAACGCCTTCTCGTCGACCAGCGTATCGGTCAGGCGTCCGGACCGGCCCAGCCCCAGCAGGGCATGCGCCAGCTGCCACATCGGCGTCGACGGATCGTCGGCGCGCGGCACCTGCCAGACCAGCGCGGCCGCCGGCAGCGGCGCCTGCGCGAGCGACAGCTTCAGCGTCTGGCTCTGCGGACGCCGCGACTCGCGCAGGTCGCCGGGCGCGGGGGCAGAAGCGGACGCTGGCAAGGCAGCGGATGAAGCGGATGAAGTGGATGAGGTGGATGACGCGGCCGACGGGGAGGCCGGCGGGGAGGCCAACGAAGCGGCAGAAGATGAAGCAGAAGAGGGGAGGGAAGATCCGGCCGCCGGCATCGGCGGCCGGATCGAGCCGAAATAGTGCATCACCCATCGGGCGACCGCGGCTTCGTCGAACGCGCCCGTGATGACGAGCAACGCCCGGTCGCAGCCGAAGCGGCCGGCATGGAACGCGCGCACGGCGTCGACGTCCAGGTCCTTCAGCTGCTCGGGATCGCCGAGCGCGCCGCGCTGGTACGGATGCGTCAGATAGCCGCTGCGCTGGACGGCGAGATCCAGCCGTGCGTACGGGTTGAGCCGCGGCGCCTGCACCGCCTGGCGCAGCTGCAGTTTCGCGGTGGCCAGCGTGTCCGGCTCCAGCCGAGGATTGCTCATGCGTTCGGCCTCGGCCCACAGCACGCGTTCGAGCTGCTGTGCCGGCACGACGGTCTGCAGCGCGGCGAAGTCCTCGTCGATCTCGATGACGCTGCGGCCGCCGGCCGCGGCGATCAGGTGGTTGAACTGGCCGGGTGCGAGATACCGGCTGGCGCCGGCGACGAGTCGCAGCACCAGATGCGTCAGCCCGCTGCGACCGGTGGGATCGTCGCGGCCGCCGCAGCGATACACCACGCGCACCGCCGCCTGCGTGCCCGCGACCGGGCGCGCCAGCCAGAGCAGGCCATTGGGCAACCGTTGCGGCTCAAGGGACGGGACAGTCATGGGCGGCAATCCTAGCTGCCAATCCGCTGTCAGCAGCCCGTCCGCATCATGGTCGCGACGTCGTCCTACAAGCCGGCCCACCCGAATCGGGGGGACCCGGCCGGACGACGAGGGGTCCGGCCCGCGCCGACGCCCCGCCCCCAGGGGACATCCGTCCCGTCGTCATCGTCCTTCCACGGAGAGCCCGCCATGAGCGCCTTGAACTTCGCCTACACGATCGTCTACGTCGAGGACGTGGGAGCCTCGCTGGACTTCTTCGAGCGGGCCTTCGGTCTCCGGCGACGTTTCCTGCACGAGTCCGGCGCCTACGGTGAGCTGGAGACCGGCGCCACCACGCTGTCCTTCGCCCGTCATGACATCGCGCGCGGCAACCTCGGCCAGGACTACCGGAAGGCGGAGGACGGCTCGCCGCTCGGCATGGAGATCGGCCTGTCCACGCAGGACGTCCCCGCCGCCTACGCGCAGGCGCTTGCCGCGGGCGCGCAAGGCCTGACCCCGCCGATCACCAAACCCTGGGGCCAGGTGGTGGCCTACGTCAGGTGTCCCGACGGGACGTTGGTCGAGCTCTGCACGCCGATCTGAGCCCTTGGCTGCTCACCACGGGACGTGAAGCATCAGGCGTCGTCCCTGGCGCCAGGACGCGGTTCAACGACGATCCGCGCGTGGCGCTGGAAGGTGAAGTACGCCCAGGCCCAGTCGGCGAAGACGCGGACGCGGTTGCGGAAGCCGATCAGGAAGTACACGTGCACGAACAGCCAGAACAGCCACGCGGAAAAGCCGCTGAACTGGATTGTCCCGAGGTCGGCCACGGCCGCCTTGCGGCCGATCGTCGCGAGGTTGCCGTAGTCCATGTACCGGAACGGCGGTTCCGACCGGTCCCGCAAGCGCGCCAGGATCTGCCGCGCCGCATGCCGGCCGGCCTGCTTGGCGCCGGGACTGACGCCGGGCACCGGCTTGCGGCTGCCGTCCTTCTCGAGGCTGGTCGCCGCCGCCATGTCGCCGACGACGTAGACCTCCGGATGGCCGGGGATGTTCATCTGCTCGTCGACGATCACGCGGCCGGCGCGGTCCAGCGGCACGTCCAGCGTGCGCGCCAGCGGCGACGCCGCCACGCCGGCCGCCCACACCTTGGTGCGCGACGCGATGCGTTCCTTGCCGCCGTCGGCGGTCTGGAGGTCCACGCCCTCCTCGTCGATGCCGACGACGCGGCAGCCGGTCCGCACCACCACGCCGATGCGTTCCAGCTGCGCCTGGGCCTGCGCCGACTGCGCCGGCTTGAACGCCGCGAGGATCCGGTCCGAGCCCTCGACCAGGAGCACCTGCGCGCGGCTGGGATCGATGCGGCGGAACTCGTCGCGCAGGGTGTGGCGGGCGATCTCGGCCAGCGTGCCGGCCATCTCGACGCCGGTCGGCCCGCCGCCGATCACGACGAAGTTCAGCCATGGCGCGCGGCTGTCCGCGTCGGGCAGCGTCTCCGCGCGCTCGAACGCGCTCAGCAGTCGCGCCCGCAGCTGGAAGGCGTCCGCCAGCGTCTTCAAACCGGGCGCGTGCGCTTGCCACTGGTCGTTGCCGAAGTAGCTGTGCGTCGCGCCCGCGGCGACGATCAGGTGGTCGTAGCCCACGCGCTGGCCGTCGGCGAGCCGGATCTCCCGCGCGCCTTTGTCGACGGCCACGACATCGGCCATCAGCACGGTGAGATTGCGCTGGTGACGCCGCATGTGCCGGATCGGCGACGCGATCGACGGCGCGGAGAGCCCCGCCGTTGCGACCTGGTACAGCAGCGGCTGGAACAGGTGGTGGTTGCTGCGGTCGATCAGCGTGACGCGGACCGGCGCGCCGTCCAGGACTTTCGTGGCCTCCAGGCCGCCGAAACCGCAACCGACGATCACGACATGGGGGAGCGCAACATGTGGGTCAGCCATGCGACACATCGTAGCGGGGATGACGGAGATGGCGGGGATGACGACCTGGACAGGTCATGCCCATCGCTGACAATCGTCGGATGCGCCGCGCCGACCGACTGTTCCAGATCGTCCAACTCATCCGTGGACGCCGCCTCACGACGGCGGAGTTCCTCTCCCAGCGGCTGGAGGTCTCGATCCGCACCGTCTACCGCGACGTCGCCGCGCTGCAGCAGCAGGGTGTGCCGATCGACGGCGAGGCCGGCGTCGGCTACCGCATGCGGGTGGGCTTCGAATTGCCGCCGCTGATGTTCAGCGCCGAGGAAGCCCAGTCGCTGGTCGCCGCGGTGCGGCTGGCACAGCCGCAGCTCGACGCGGTGCTGGGCCAGCGCGCGGAGGAGGCGCTCGGCAAGATCTTCGCGGTGCTGCCGGGCTCGGCGCGCGCGGCGGCGGAGAGCCTCACCGTCTACGCGCCGCAGCGCGGCCTCGATGCCGCCACACGGGAGCGCCTCACCCACCTGCGCCAGGCGACCGAGTCCCGCACCAAGCTGCGCCTGCACTACCTCGACCTGAGCGACCAGACCAGCACCCGCCTGGTGCGGCCGCTGGCCTGCTTCTTCTGGGGACCCGTGTGGACCTTCTCGGCGTGGTGCGAACTGCGCGAGGACTTCCGCAGCTTCCGCGTCGACCGCGTGCAGCAGCTGGAGTTGACGGAAGAGCGCTTCCGCGACGAGCCCGGCAAGACGCTCGCCGACCTGCAGCGGCGCGAGAACGCGCGCGAGAACTGGGCCTGAGCCTTCTCCAATCTTGATATCTGTCACGGTCGGCGGCCACGGCACCGTGAACCGACCTGCATCTGCGCGATTGCACCTCTTTTGACGATTGGCCGATGTCGGCGTCGGGAGGAGCCTGAGCGTCCTTCCCTATCGAGGACGCCCGATGTCACGCCTCTTTCTCCGCCGCCGGCTGCTGGCGGCTTCCGCGCTCTCTCTGCTGCCCTGGCTGCCGGGCTGTGCCGGGGACGACAAGGACGAGGGCGACAGGCCGAGCTCAGGCCAGCCACCCTCCGACGAGGACCGCGATCGCCTCGCCCGCAGCTACGGCGATGAGCACCTGACCTCGCAGCAGCTGGACCCGCGGATGGTCCGGCTCGTCGCGCGCGGGGTCGACACGCCCCATCTGCTGATGCGCGGCAACGCACCGATCGATGGCGACCGCTTCGAGTACGACGCCCTGATCGACGCCCTGCGGCAGGCCGCAGGCGACGCCTGGCCGGCGCGCTTCCGGATCGTGGACGTCAGCCTGATGAACGAGATCGCCGAAGCGACGGCGGTCGACGCGGAGCGCCGCTACTGGGCGGCGCACCCCGGGCGCGGCCGGTTCATCCACCACCCGCTGTTCGGTGCCTTGTCGGATCCGGCCGATTACCCGGCGTTCCTCCGTCTCATGATCGAGCGCTGGAGCGGGCTGGACCGGATGGGCGACCTGCTGCGGCAGCTCCAGGCGCTGCTGCAGACGCCGACCGGGGACGGCATCGCGAACGTGGTGTTCGTGCATTGCCGCGCGGGCCGGGACCGCACCGGCCAGGCGATCGCGTCCTATGGCATGCGCTACCTGGGACGCTCCTACCGCGAGGCGATCGCCGACGCGGAACAGGTGGCCGGGCGCGCCCTGGTGCGATTCAGCCGCTACGGGATCGCCTGGTACGCCCACCAGTTGGCGGACCGGGACCAGGTGCCGACGATCGGTCCGATTCCCTGAGGGGATCGGGCAGCTCAGCTCAGCGCGCCGCTACGCCTTGCGGCAGCGCCGCGGCGCGCGGACGCCAGCGCAGCAGCGGCGCCTCGATCCAACGATGGAACGGCAACGCGGCGAGGTTGCTCAGCCCCCAGGCGACGACCAACGCCAGCGGCGCGAGCGCGTCCAGCATGGGTGCGGGACTCTCTGCGCGATGCTCATAGATCGCGTTCACCAGCAGACAGACGGGGAAGTGCACCAGGAAGAGCGCGTAGGCATGGCGTGCCATGGCCTGCACCGGCGCCTGTCCGTGCCGCTGGAACCACGCCGGCAGCGTGCCGCGGCGCCACAGCACGATGACGAGGGCCGTCAGCGCGGCGACGACCAGGCGCTCGCGGAACTGCAGCGCGAGCGCTGCGACCATCAGTCCGCCCAACGCCAGCAGGCCCGCGCGACGCGCCACGGGCGACCAGCCCTGGCACCAGCACAGCAGCACGCCCAGGCCGTAGGCGCCGAAGAAATAGATCGCGTAGGCGTCCAGGCCGGCCATGCGGTTGAACTTCAGCAGGGACGCGGCGCACAACGCGCCGACGACGGCCGGCGCCAGCCACTGGCGCGAGGCGCGGGTCAGCGGCAGGCAGCGCAAGCTCCACATCACCAGCAGCAGCAGCGCGAAGAGCTGGAAGTCGATCGCCACGTACCAGGCGCCGACGGTCAACGCCTCGACCGACATCAGGTCGTGCAGCAGCAGCGCGTGGGCCAGGACTTGCGTCAGGTGGACCTGGGTGGGGACCAGTTCGGGCAGCAGCGGCTGGACCAGCCACGACGACAGCAGCGTCAGGCCGACCGCCGCCATGAACGGCGGCACCAGGCGCCAGTAGCGCTGCGCCAGCAGGGCCGGCGCGGAGCGGCGCAGCTGAGGCTCCTGCGCGGACAGGGCGCGCGCGCTGAGGTAGCCACCCAGGACCAGGAACACCTGCACGGCCATGCGGCCGTAGTCGTAGAGCCATCCCGACAGCAGCGGGAACAGGCCGTGCATCGCCTCGGCGATCGGTCCGTAGACCGACAGGTGATGCAGCACGATCAATTGCGCGGCGATCGCGCGCAGCGCGTCCAGTGGGAACAGGCGAGAAGCCATCGGGAGTCGGCGGAGGTCGGGTGCCGGCAGCCCGGGACAAGCGCGTTCGGCGGAAAACGAAGCGGCCACCGCGAGGTGGCCGTTGAATGGCGCCGGATTCTATAAGCGAATCAACGAGTTACATCGAGGCACAAGTTCGGTGACGGTCGCGTGACGCCCGGACGTGGCGCTCAGCGCTCCGAAGGCGGCTTCTCGCCGCGCGGTTTCGGCAGGGGATAGAGGGTCCCGTTGAAGATCGACGCGAACCAGCCGAGGTACCAGTCGACCAGCCGTTGGAACCAGTGTTTGGGCGGCGCGATGACGGGCCTGGGGCTGTCGGAAGGATGGCGGCGTCCGACCGCCTCGGCGAAGGCGGCCAGCCGCGCCTGGCGCGCCTGCAGGCCCGCGACCTTTGAGGGCGTCTCGCCCTCGGCCTGGATCACGAGCGCCACGTGCAGCAGCGCGCGGTCGTCGCCGAGCAGCGCCAGCCGGAGCTGCGCCTGACCGGTCACGACGCCGGTGCGTGGCCCGCGTCCTTCGAAGCTCAGGCGCATCCGGCTGGGCGCGTCGAGGTCGAGCCGCAGCACGCGGCCTTCGAACCCCGGCAGCACGAGCGCGAACGCGCCGGGAACATCGCCGGCCCGGAGGCTGGCGCCCGCCGGCAGGCTGTCGGCGATCAGGGTCAGGTCGTGCAGCGTCTTCCAGGCCAGCGCCTGGGGGACGGGCAGGACAAGGTCATCGTTGAGGGCGAGCGTCGGCATGCGCAGGATTGTGGGCCCGGCCACGCGACCGCGCGGACATGCGCGCGGTCCGACGCAGGCGGGAACGAAATTCGCTATGGTGCGCGCATGGACAACATGGACCTGCAGGTGCTGCGTCAGGTGCAGCAATGGATGGACGCCGATCAGCGCGTCGTGCTCGGCACCATCACGCGGACCTGGGGTTCGGCGCCGCGGCCGGTGGGCTCGATCGTCGCGGTCCGGGCGGACGGGATGATCGCGGGCTCGGTCTCCGGCGGCTGCATCGAGGACGACCTGGTCGCGAAGATCCGTGAGGGCGCGCTGACCCTGAGAACGCCGGAACTGATCCGCTACGGCGTCGGCGCGGAAGCGGCACAGCGCTTCGGCCTGCCCTGCGGCGGCACGTTGGAACTGATGCTGGAACCGTTAGGCGCGCACTCCGCGATCGCGCCGCTGCTGGAGCGGCTGTCGCGCGGGGAACGCGTGCTGCGCACGCTCGATCTGGCGACCGGTGCGGTGTCGCTGGCGGAGCCGGGCGAGCATGCGCGCGACGGCGCGGACCGGCTGGTGCTGAGCGACACGCAACTGGTGACGCATCACGGGCCGCAATGGCGGCTGCTGATCATCGGCGCGGGACAGATGAGCCAGTATCTGGCGCAGATGGCGCTGGCGCTCGACTACCAGGTGCAGGTCTGCGATCCGCGCGACGACTACCCCTGGACGCTGATCGCCGCGCCGTTGACGCGCGAGATGCCGGACGACGTCGTCCAGCGTCTGAAGCCGGACGGCCACACGGCGATCGTGGCGCTGACGCACGATCCCAAGCTCGACGACCTGGCGCTGATGGAGGCGCTGCGAGGGCCGGCGTTCTACGTCGGCGCGATCGGCTCGCGCGTGAACCAGGCCAAGCGTCGCGCGCGGCTGAAGGAGCACTTCGACCTGACGGAGGCGCAACTCGATCGGCTGCACGGCCCGGTGGGCCTGCACATCGGCGCCCGCACCCCGCCCGAGATCGCGCTGGCGATCCTGGCGCACATGACCGCGGAACGCTACGGCGTGCAGGTCAGCAGCAGCGCCGTGCCGACCGATGGAAGTGAGGCGGGTTGCGTGGTGTGAGGTGCCGCGCCCGCGGCCCCGCAGGGTGCCCCGTGATTGCCGATTGAATCGTCTGTGGGCATGGTTCAAATCCCTGAAGTTGCGTTCTCGTCAGTCTAGAAACGAAAAAAGGCCAGCGCGATGCTGACCCTTTGATCGACGTCAAAGCCCTCGCAGGGGGCGACGCTCACCGCATGCTGTATCCCCGCCCATCCATGCACGCCTCCACCGCGCGGTTGAACACGCCGGCGTCGTTCATCGACGAGGGCTGCGTCGTCGCCCAGCGGTTGCATTCCTGGCGGTCGGCCTCGGTCTGTGCGGCCGACTGGCCGTTGCGCGGGTAGATGATCGGATCGGGCCGCGGCGGCGCCACCGGCGCGGGGATCGCCGCATCAGCACCTGGCGGTGGCGCGACGACCACGTAGCCCGGTCCCGTCGTGGCCACCGTGTAGTACGCGCCGTTGGCGTAGTAGTACGGGTAGCCGCCGATGCGCAAGGTCACGTAGGCGCTCGGCAGGATGGGCACCACGAAGCCCAGCGGCGGCGCGATCACGCGGTAGCTCGGCCCCCAGGGCTGGTACCAGACCCCGCCGTGATACCAGTAGCGATTGCCCACGAACACCGCGCCGCCCGGCAGGCCGCGCGCGACGTAACCCGGCGCGGGGTAGTAGTGGTCGTGGTGGTAGCGGCTGTCCAGGCGCAGCCCGATGTCCACTCGCGCCCCGCCGCCGCCATGGTGCTGCGCGGACGCCAGCCCCGCGGTCAGGGCCAGTGCGACGGGGACCAACCAACGAAGCTTGTTCAGACTGCTCATGATCTGCTCGCGCCGTCCATCGGCGCCCAGGAAGTCCAGATGGCTTATTCAACGCCGCGACGCTCGACCCCGTCTACGGAGGGGCGTTTCGCCGGGGTAAAGAACCATTGCTTCGACGGCTCCGCGCAAGCTCGCCAGACTGTTCAGGCTTCAGGGCTTCAGGACCAGCATCCCGCGCGAATGCGCCTTCACGTCCGCCTCATCCAGCCACTCGCGGCGGTACTGGCCCTTGGCCAGCAGTTCGGCCTGGTCGCCGTAATGCGCATCCGGCCAGACGCCGCTCTGGCCGACCGGATTGACGCCGAGCGCCTCTTGCGGCTTCGCGAAGTCGATCAGCCGGCGCGTCGACGGCCCGTAGACCACGCCCCACGGCGCGTTGCCGTTGCGTTGCGCGAGGTTGTTGGGCACTTCGTGGCCGCCGGGCACGGGGAAGGGCCCGACGTTGAACAGCTTGTCCAGCGGCTTCTGCTTGCCCAGCGGATGCTCGTGCGTCAGCGTGTGGACACTGTCCCAGCGCCACTTCGCGCTGTCGGAACCGAGCGTCGCGTACAGGTGCGCGACCGCGGCCTTCCAGGCCTGCCGCACGATGTCGGTCTGCGTCTCGCGCTGCGGCGTCGAGCGGTCGTCCCACCAGGGCGAATCGCTGTCCGCCGTCAGCCGGGGCAGCGCCAGGTCCAGCGCGCGCGTGCGGCGCAGGTTCTCGAACTGCACGTTGCCGAGCTCGTCCTTCATCGCCGCGCGCACCAGCTCCGCCGCGAACTGCTGGAACAGCACCGGCGCCACCGCGTCGGCCTTGTACGAGCCGTTCCAGCGCACCAGCGCCTCGACCAGCGACTGCTCCTCCGCCGAGGCCGAACCGCGCAGCATCGGGATGAGCGGCCGCAGCACGCGCGGGCCGTAGTCGGTCTGCACGTCCAGCTGCAGCGCCTGGGTGTTCTGGATGTCCCAGCGCTTGCCCTGGTTGAGCAGCCCGTCGAGCCGGCTGCCCCGCTCCGGCAGGTTGTAGTAGCCCGGCACCGGCGTCTCGCCCGGCGGCTGGAAGTTGGCCGACACGATGTAGCCGCGCGCCGGGTTCTCCTCGTGCGGATTGGCCGAGAACGGCAGGAAGCCCGTCTTGTCGGCCTCTGCCGTCGCGCCATCGAGGATGAAGGTCGGATTCACGCCCTCGGGCCGCATCGGCAGCTTGGCCGCGGCCCACCAGGCGATGTCTCCGCTCGCATTGGCCCAGACGACGTTCAGCCCCGGTGCGTGGATCAGGCCGGCCGCCTCGCGCGCCCGGTCGAGCGTGTCCGCCCGATTGAGCTTGTAGAAGCCGTCGAGCACCGGGTTCTCGGTCTCCAGGAAGGCCCACCACATGGCCACGGGACGCTCACCGCGATCGCCCGGGATCGCGTCGTTGACGATGGGTCCGTGCGGCGAGCGGCGCAGCGTCAGCACCTGGTCCGGCTGGCCCTTGACCTTGAGCACCTCCTGGCGCGAGGTCATCGGCACCCAGCGGTCCTTGATCCAGACTTCGTTCGGATTGGCCGGATTGACCTTCTCGGCGATCAGGTCGACATCGTCGTTCTGGAACATCGTCAGGCTCCAGCCGAAGCGCTGGTTGTGCCCGAGCAGCGCCATCGGATTGAGCGCGAGGTGGTGGCCGTAGAGCTCGAAGTGCGGCGTGCGCAGATGCGCCTCCCACCACACGGCCGGCGTGGAGTACGCGATGTGCGGATCGCCCGCGAGCAGCGGCTTGCCGCTCGCCGTGCGGCTGCCGGAGACGACCCAGGCGTTGCTGCCCTCGAACTGCGGCAGGCCGGCGAGTTCCGCCGCGCGACCGCTGAGCTCGGCCAGACGCGCGAGCATGGGCGCGACATCCGCGAAGCGGCGGTCCGCGCCGCCCGGGAGGGTCGGTCCGGCGGGCGCTCGCGCCGCAGTCGGCGCCTGCGGCTCCAGCGCCCCTTTCGGATGCCACGCGAGATCGAAGACGCGCAGGTACTCCGGCCCGAGCTGGTCGCGCACCGCCGTCAGCGCGGGCTCGGTGCGGAACGCCGCCGCGAAACTGTAGGCCAGGTAGCCGGCGATGCTGTAGGTGTCGGCCGCCGTGAAGGGCCGCTTGGGAATGCCGAGGATCTCGAATTCCAGCGGTGCCGGCCGGCTGGCCTGGTACTGGTTGACGCCGTCCAGGTAGGCGTAGAGCGCCCGGACGGCGCCGGGCTGCGCCGTGATCGCCGACGAGGCCGCGGCCAGTTCATCGGCGCGCTGCCGGATGCCCAGGGTGCGGAACAGCCGGTCGGTCTCGACCAGCTTCGGGCCCAGGACCTCGGCCAGCTCGCCGCGCGACAGCCGTCGCAGCATCTCCATCTGGAAAAGCCGGTCCTGCGCGTGCAGGTAGCCGAGCGCGCGGTAGAGATCGTCCTCGTTGCGCGCGTCGACGTGGGGCACGCCCCACTCGTCGTAACGGACGGTGACCGGGGCGCTCAGCCCCGACAGCTGCAGTTCGCCCTCGCGCACCGGCAGCTTCTTGTGCACATGCCAGGCAGCCCCGGCGGCGCCGATGGCGACCAGCACGGCGAGCGTGATCGCGCCGCGCTTGAGCCAGCGACCGACGCTCATGGACCGACCGGTTTGCGCAGGTGGGACAGCGCCTCGACGCGCTTGATCAGTTCGCGATCGTTCCAGGGTTTGTGGAACATGCCGTACAGGCCCTGGATCTGGTGCAGTCGCGCATGCAGTTCCTCGTGGCCGGTGATGGCGATCATGGGCAGGTCCTCGGTCGCCATCGCGCCCTGCACCGCCTTGATCAGCTCGAAGCCGTCCATGTTGGGCATCTCGAGGTCGGTGATCAGCACGCCGAAGCGGGTCTGGCCGAGCAGCTCCATGGCCTCGACGCCGTCGCGCGCGGCGACCACCTCATGGCCGGCGTCGCTGAACAGCTTCAGCAGCTTGGCGCGCACCACCGCCGAATCGTCGACCACCAGCAGCGGCAGGCGTTCCTGCGCGGCGCCCGGCGCGCCGGGGGCGGTCGGCACGACCGGCGGTACCTTGGGCACGGTCGCGGCGGGTCCCGGCGGCAGCGGGCGGGGTGTCGGCGGCGGCGGCGCGCCGAAGTCACGGTAGTCGCCGCGGCGCACCGTGATGATGATGATCAGGATGGCCAACGGGACCACGATCAGCAGCGGCAGCAGGAACGGCTGCAGGGTCTCAGGCAAATCAAACGGCATTCGGCTCTCCGACTCCTCCCCAAACCGGGCACGCTACACCGGTCGAAGGGCGTCACTGTAGAGGAAAAGCCCTTTCGTGGATGACCGGCGCGTGCCGACCGACGAGCCGCCGACCGATGCGACCGGTCGATGCGCCCTTGCCACACACCCCCCTGAAGCGGGGTCGCCGCATCAGGGGGCATGACGGACATCCACTTCCGGCCGTCCTGTCGGCGCCAGCGTGCGCGGGCCGTCGATTCAGGCCCAGCTCAGCGTCGACAGATCGTTCGCGAACAACGGTGTGCGCGTCCACAGCCCCTTCAGCCCCGCGCGCGCGACGGTGATCCATTGCGGCTGGTACAGGAAGGCGGCGACGGCGTCCTCCGCCACCTTGCGCTGCGCCTCGCCGAAAAGCTTCGCCCGTTGCGCCGGATCGGCGGCGTTCTGCATGCGGTCATACAGCGCATTGAACTGTTGGCTGCGATAGCCCCAGTAGTAGTCGGCGCGCGCAAAGTTGCCGAAGTCGTGCGGCTCGACATGCGAAATGATGGTCAGGTCATAAGCCCGGTTGGCATAGACGCCCGACAGCCACTGCGCCCACTCGATCTGCTCGATCGCCACCGTGATGCCGACCGCCGCCAGCTGCGACGCGATCAGTTCGCCCCCTTGGCGCGCGTAGGGCACCGGCGGCAGCTTCAGCGACAGGCGCAGGCCGCTCACCTTGGCCTGCGCCAGCAGCGCCTTCGCCGCCGCCGGGTCGTAGGCGTTGATCGCCGTGCAGTCGACGTATCCCGGCGTGTCCGGCGTGACGAAGCTGCCGATCGGCACGCCGTAGCCGTCCGCGCTCGCCTGGATCACCGCCTTGCGGTCGATCGCCATCGCGATGGCGCGGCGCACGCGGACGTCCTGGTGCGCCGGGCGCAGATGATTCATCGCCAGGATGGTCTTGGCGCGCGAAGACGCCGTGATCACCTGGAAGCGCTTGGGCTGCGCCTTGAACTGCGCCAGCGCGCGAGCTGCCGCCACGCGCGGGAACACGTCGACGTCGCCCGCCAGCAGCGACGCGACCTGGGCAGCCGGCTCGCCGATGAAGCGGAACTGCACGCGCGGGATCCGGATCGCCGCGGCGTCCCGGAACGTGGGCCAGGCGGCCAGCGTGAGGCTGGCGCCGCGCTGCCACTGCGCGACGACGTAAGGGCCGGTACCGACAGGCGCCGCCGCGGGCGCATCCCGCCCGGCCGGTCCCGGCTTGGTGATCACCGCCGTCGCCTGCCCGAGCAGCGCGGGGAGCTCCGGCTCCGGCTGCTTCAGGGTCAGGACCACCGTGAGCGGATCCGGCGTGGCGATCGCCACAATGTTGGCGAACACGCGCCGGTCCTTGTTCTGCCCGCCCGGCGCGGCCGACGCTTCGAACCGGGCCTTCACCGCGGCGGCATCCAGCAGCGTGCCGTCGTGGAAGCGCACACCGGGCCGCAGCACGAAGGTCCAGGTCCGCTGGTCCGGCGAAGCGCTCCAGCGCAGCGCCAGCAGCGGCTGCGCGCTGCCGTCCTCCGCCACCTTGGTCAAGGGCTCCAGCACGTTGTAGAGCATGATCTCGCCGATCGCCGCGGCGGCGCCCGTGGTGGGGTCCAGGCCCGGCGGTTCAAGCGTCATGCCCAGCACCAGCGGGCGTCCCGGGATACCCTGCGCCAGCGTCGGCAGCGGCGCGGCGAGGGTCGCGCCGGCGGCGCCCAGCGAGAGCAGATGAAAGCGGCGGCGGTCCAGCGTCGTCTCCAGGAAGGGGTCCATGGCGGCGATCATGCCAAAGCGGCCAACAGATCCTGTGTGTACGGGTGTTGCGGTTCGCGCAGCACGCGGGCGGCAGGCCCGTGCTCGACGGCCTCGCCGCCGCGCAACACCAGCGCGCGGTCGCACAGGATCTCGATAGCGGGCAGGTCGTGGCTGACGACGACGAGGCTGATGCCTTCCCGGCGCTGCAGGTCGCGCAGCAGCGCCAGGATCTGCGCCTGGACCAAGACGTCGAGCGCCGACACCGGTTCGTCCGCCACGATCAGCCGCGGCCGCGTCGACAGCGCGCGGGCGATCGCCAGCCGCTGGCGCTGGCCGCCCGAGAACTGATGCGGGAAACGCCACGCGGCGTCCGGTTCGAGCCCGACGGCGACCAGCACTTCCGACATGCGCTCGCGGCGAGCGGCCTCGTTCATCGACAAGGCCAGCAAGGGCTCCATCACGCTGCGTCCCACGCGCCAGCGCGGATCGAGCGAGCTGTAGGGATCCTGGAACACCATCTGCACGAGCGGTCGCAGGGCGCGCCGCCGACGCGCGGGCATCGCATTCACGTCGACGCCGTCCCAGAGCACGCGGCCCTGATGCGGGCGCTCCAGCGCCATCAGGAGCCGCGCGAGCGTGCTCTTCCCGGCGCCCGACTCGCCGATGACGCCGAGCGATTCACCCGGTGCCAGCGCGAAGTCGATGTCGCGCAGCACGCTCTGTCCGGCGTAGCGTTGGCTCAAGCCCTGCGCCTGCAGCAGCGGGGTCATCGCACGCCTCCTTCGAACGGATGCAGCGGCTGGTCGCGTCCCGCCCCGAGCCGGGGTCGCGCGGCCCACAGCGCCTGGGTATAGGCGTGCCGCGGATGCTCGAAGAGCTCGCGGGCGTCGCCCTGCTCGACCACGCCGCCCGTGTAGAGGATCGCCAGCCGGTCGACGCGACGCGCCGTCAGCGCCAGGTCGTGCGAGATCAGCAGCAGGCCCATGGCGCGTTCGGCCACCAGCTCGCGCAGCAGGTCCAGCACCTGCACGCGCAGGCGCGCGTCGAGCGCGGTGGTGGGCTCGTCGGCGATCAGCAGTTCGGGCTCCGCCGCCAGCGCCATCGCGATCAACGCGCGCTGCCGCTGACCGCCGGACAGCTGGTGCGGGTAGGCGCGCGCCTGGCGCCCGTCCAGTCCCACGCGCGCCAGCAGGGCCATCGCGCGCTCGCGGGCGGCGGTCCGATCCGGCAGCAGACGATGGATCAGGATCGGTTCCGCCACCTGCGCCAGCACGCGCTGGAGCGGGTTCAACGCTGTCAACGGTTCCTGGAACACCATCGCGATGCGCCGGCCCCGCAGGGCGCACCAAGCGTGCTCGTCGAGCGTGAGCAGCTCGCGACCGTCGAACGCGATCCGTCCGGCGACCTGGGCGCCGTCCGGCAGCAGGCCCATCACGGCCAGCGCCGTCAGCGTCTTGCCGCTGCCGGATTCGCCGATGAGCGCGAGACTCTCGCCACGCGCGATCGACAGATCGATGCCGCGCAGCGCGTGAAGAGGCTCGCCTCGCCGGCCGGGCAGCCGCACGTGGAGGTCGCGGATCTCCAGCAGCGGCGCCTCCGCGGCGTTCGCGACGTTCGCGACGTTCGCGACCGCCGCGACTGCCGCGGGCGCGCCCATGCCGCCCACGCCGCCCATGCCGTTCACGTTGGCCGTCATCGCGGCTGTTCCTTCGGATCGAGGCGATCCCGCAGGCCGTCGCCGAGCAGGTTCAACCCCAGTACCGCCAGCGTGATCGCGACGCCGGGCGCCAGCGCGAGCTGCGGCGCCTCGAACATGAGCGTCTGCGCCTCGGCAAGCAGCCGGCCCCAGCTCGCCTGCGGCGGCTGAGTGCCCAGGCCGAGGTAGGACAGGCCGGCCTCGGCCAGGATGGCGAGCGCGAAGCTGGTCGTGCCCTGCACGATCAGCAGCGGCAGCAGTTGAGGCAACACGTGACGCCACGTGATGGACCACGGTCCCTGACCGGCGACGCGGGCGGCGAGCACGAAGTCGCGGGCCCACCAGCCCTTGGCGCTGCCGTTGACCAGACGCGCGAACGAGGGGACGGCGTGCAGCCCGATCGCGGCCATCGCGACCGTCATGCCGGGGCCGAGGGCCGCGGCCAGCAGGATCGCGAGCAGCAGCGCGGGAAAGGCGTAGCCGAGGTCGGCGCCGCGCAGGATGACGGCTTCGACCGGACCGCGCCGCGCGGCCGCGAGCAGGCCCAGCGCGGTGCCGGCGATCAGGCCGATGCCGACGGCGACGATGCCGACCAGCCAGGCGCTCTGCGCACCGGCCATCAGGCGGCTGAGCACGTCGCGCCCCAGCTGGTCGCAGCCCAGCCAATGCGCGGCGCTCGACGGGGCGAGCCGGCGGGCCATGTCGATCTGTTCCGGTGGCCACGGCGTCCACGCGAGCGACAGCAGCGCGGCCAGCAGCAGCATCGCGGTGAGCGCCATGCCCACGATGAATCCAGCGCGTTTCACCTGGAGTTCCTCATGTCCACATGCTCATGTCCGCGCCCTCATGCTTCGGTCCGGGTGCGCAGCCGCGGGTCGATCCACCCGTGCAGCAGATCCACCGCGAAGTTGAGGAGCAGGACCAGGGCGGCGAGTCCCATGACGCCGTTGCGCACGACGATCAGGTCGCGGTTGGCGATGGCCTGCGCCATCAGCCGGCCGAGCCCGGGCAGGGTGAAGACGTTCTCGATGACGATGGTGCCGGCCAGCAGGTTGGCGAACTGCAATCCGCCGAGCGTCAGCAGCGGGATTGCCGCATGGCGCAGGCCGTGGCGCCACAGCGCGGCGCGGCGGGAGAGTCCCTTGGCGCGGGCGCTGCGCATGAAGTCCTCGCGGGCGATGTCGAGCAGCGCCGAGCGCGCGATGCGCGCCAGGATCGCGGCCTGCACCAGCGCCAGCGAGATGGCGGGCAACAGCAGCGCGCGCAGCCCGGGCCACAGACCGCCACCGAGATCCTCCCGCCAGCCGGGGAAGCCGCCGGCGTCGAGCCACTGCAGCTTCACCGCGAAGAACAGCACCAGCAGCATGCCGAGCCAGAAGCTCGGCACCGCGAGGCCGAGCTGGGTCAGCCCCATGACGAGGTGATCGCCGGCACGGCCATGATGGCTGGCGGCCCACCAGCCGGCGGCGAGCGCCAGCACGACGGTCAGCGCCATGGCCAGGATCGCGAGCGGCAGCGTCAACGCCAGACGTTCCTTGATGAGATCGGCGACCGGCGCGCCATAGGCGTAGGACAAGCCGAGGTCCCCGTGCGCGAGCCCCTTCAGCCAGTCGAGATAACGAGGCCAGGCCGGCTGGTCCAGTCCGAGCTGGCGTGCGAGCGCGGCGACCGCCTCGGGCGGCGCCTCGGGGCCCATGATCAGTTGGGCGGCATTGCCGGGCAGCCATTCCAGCGCGCTGAAGATCAGCGCCGATGCGGCCAGCAAGGTCAGCAGCAGCACGGCCAGGCGCTTGAGCAGGTAGTTCATCGCGGGCGGGATCATAGGGGCGGACAAGGACGTCCGTCTGGCCCGTTCCGATCAATCGCGCACCGCGGCTGTCAAGCCGATCCGCATCGGCGCCACGTCGCGCGAACGTCCAGCAGTTTTTGCGATTGTTCGCGGCCGACACCCCTCCGATGCTCTCGCCTCCATCGAACGAACGGCTCGACGCGCACAAGAGCCACACGACGCATTCCTGCTCATCTGTTCGATTCCGAAGTTCTGGAGGCTCGCCTTGTGGAAGGACTGGGCTGCCGGTCAGTGAGCCCGCGCCGCCCTCAACCGCCGATGCACCGCCCTCGCCTGCGGCACCCAGCCGAGGCGCGCCCATCGGCGCCACATGAGCAGACCGCGGATCCACTCATCGGCGGCGTAGGCGATCCACAGGCCGACGAGGCCCAGACCCAGCACCTCGCCCAGCAACCAGCTGCCGCCGGCCAGCACGAGCAGCATCGAGCCCGCGCCGACCATCACCGGGTACTTCGCATCGCCGGCCGCGCGCAGCGCGTTGATGACGACGAGGTTGAAGGTACGGCCCGGCTCCAGGACCACGGTGATCCACATCAGCACCACCGCGCTCGCGAGGATCTTCTCGTCGTGCGTGAACATCTGCAGCAGCCACGGCGAAGCGGCCGCCGCGCCGGCCGCGACCACGACGCTGATCAGCAGCCCGCGTGCGAGCGCACGCCGGACCAGCCGATGCGCCTCATGCAATTGCCCCGCGCCGATCAGATGCCCGACGACGATCTCCGCGGCGAAACCGGTCGCCAGGCCCGGCAGCAGCACGAAGTACATCAGCTGCGAGGTGTAGCTGTGCGCCGCCAGCGCCGACGCGCCCAGGTGTCCCGCGATCGCCACGCTCACCATGTAGGCGAGCCGGTAGGCGATGTTCTCGGCCGCCCCCGGCAGGCCGATGTGAAGCACGCCCGCGAGTTCCGCGCGCTGCAGCCGCCACCAGTCCGACGCCTTGGGCCGCAGATCCAGCCGCGCGCGCCACAGCCACACGTGCAGACCGAGGCCGAAGGCCCGGCTCACCGCCAGGGCGACCGCGAAGCCTGGCAGCCCGAGTACCGGCATCAGCGTGACCGACAGCAGCAGCTGCGCCACCTGCATCGCCACCAGCACCATCAGCGTGTCACGGCTGCGCAGGTGGGCGCGCATCACGCTGGCCATCGAGGCGTTCCAGGCGTCCAGCATCATGGCCGGCGCCAGCGCCATCAGGAAAGGCTGCGACAGCGGCAGCACCTCCGCCGGCGCATTCATCAGGCGCAGCAGCGGGCCGGCGAAGAGCAGCGCCATCAGCGCCGTGAAGCCGCCCAGCCAGGTGCTCGCGCCGAGCGCCGCCCGCGCGGTCGCGTCCGCCACCGCGCGACGTCCGCCGCCCAGCGCCTGCGTGATCACCACGCTGATGCCGGCGCCGATGATGCGGAACAGGATGAAGAGCGTCGCCGCCAACTGGTTGGCCAGCGCGAACGCGGCGCCGGCGGGGTCGGAGATCCGTGCCGCCAGCATCGTCCCGATCACCCCGATGGCGATGCCCAGGCAGAGTTCGAGGAACAGCGGCCAGGCCAGCGCGAACAGGCGGGGCGTCGGGAGGGGCTTCGGAGGGGTGGACATCAGGCGGCGGAAGAAGTCCGCGCCACCGCTGACAGCGGCGGACACGACGCGCGGAATTCTCGCGTCAGCCTGTCAGCGCAGGGGCCGTAACCGCGATGAAACCGACATCAAAACGTGACGGCGCCGGGCGGATGGCCGGGTCTGTGGTTTCGCCGCCACCGCGGCGGGCGATCGACGATCGCCGTGGAGGCCTCGCGTTCAGCCCGGCACGGGGCCGGGCGGCGTGGCGACCGGGCACATCGGCAGGCCGCCGGCCATCAGCGCGGCGCGTTCGGCATCTTCGGCCTGGCGGAGCGACACCAGTTCAGAGCGTACGCCGTAGAGCTCGTCGAGTTCCTCCAGCAGCAGTGCGCGCACCTGCGCCTCCGTCGTGGGCGGCAGGGCACGGACCCACTGGCGGTCTCGCCCGTCCAGGCGGTAGACCACCACCCAGATCACGCAGGTGTCGATGAATGCGGACATCCGTGCAGCCTAGTCCAGCCGTCCCGGGCTGGCGATGGGGACTGCCCCGACCTGTGCGCCATATTCATCGAATCGGCGCCCCCGGAAGGGGGACTGCGCCGAGGATCAACGCCATTCGACGACCGACACCCCCAACCCGATCCGGGACTCGCGGAAGTTGTAATCGATCAGGCTTTCGCCGTAGCCGCTGAACAGCTGCAGGTAGCCGTGCAGCCCGCCGCCGATCGGGAAGGCCCATTCCAGCTGCGCCGATCCGCGCGAGCGGTCGCCCCCCTTCAGGCTGTGCCGCGCCGTCAGGGCCAGGACATGCCGGCCCAGCTTCTGCGTCACCAGCACCTCGCCCCGGCCGATGTAATCCTGGATGCCGGGGTTGTCGTCGCTGCCGGTGTTGAGAATGCGCCACCAGGGACGCAGGCTCACGGTGGTCTCGTCGTGTTCCAGGCTGAGCTCGCCGATCATCCGGTTCCAGCTGCGCGACAGCGGCGCCGCACGGCCGTTGGACTGGTGGTTGAAGCTCAGACCCACCATGCTGGCCTTCCACCCGAACGGCAGTCCGACGTCGGTGCCGTGCGTCACGATCAGTTCGGGCTCGTAGTTGGTCTCTCGGAAGGGACGCGACTCGCGCCCGTTGTAGATCTGCCAGCGCGAGTTCTGCGTGTATGCGCCCCACACCGACAACGTGCCGTGGTCGTCGAGCGCCCAGATCTTGGACTTCAGGCTGATCTGGAACTTGGCTTCGTTCTTGTCCAGGTCCAGCGCCTGGACGACGCCGTTGTCCGGGCTCTCCGACGACGCGGCACTCGGCGAGCGGTTCGACCGCGAGGTCCACGACACCGGCAGCAAATAGACCGGCCGGTGTGGACGCGGCAGGAAGCGCGGCATCTGGTCGCGGCAGGACAGTTCCCAGCGCTCCGAGAGCGTCGAGCCCAGGTAGTTGCGCGCGCTGCCGGAGGCTTCCGGCAGGCGGGTGCAGGGATCGTCGACACGTGGCGAGCTCGCCGCGGCGGCCACCGGAAGCGCAGCGGGCACCGGCTGGAGACGCACCTGCGCGGCGGCTGATGGCGGCGGCGCGTCGGGCGCGCGGCCGTTCAGGCGGTCGTAGCAGGCCAGGCGCGCGTCGTTGTCGCGGATCGCGGCGCAGTCGGCCGGCGTCTTCGCCGACGACGCGGCCGACAGGGCCGGGTTCTCGGCCGGCAACGCCGCGATCTGCGCGGACGCATCCTGCGGCATGGCCGCGATGAGCACCGCCAGCACCGCGGCGGCCCCTGTCATCGCCATTGCCAGACGGCGGCGGAACTCCCTGATCGACAACATCTTCTTCGGCCTTTATTCAGTCGGAGGCGTCGATTGCAATCAGCGTGCCCGGGGTGCGTCGGCAGAACTTGCCGAGAGAACGCTCCCTAGAATCGACCGCCATGCAGATGTCCTTTCTCGCCGACCTCGCGTCGGGCACCGCTTCCGGCAAGTCCTGGCCCCGTTGGGCCGCTCTGGCGGCGCCGCTGTTGCTGGCGGCCTGCTCCCAGCTGCCCCGGACACCGGCATCCGCACCGGAACCTTCACCGGGGGGCGCCTTCAGTCCGACGAGCCTGCTGGCGTTGCGACCGGAGCAGTTCCGCTCGACGGTCGGCAGCACCGCCCAGGCCCAGGATCGGTGGAGCACCGACCGCGCACGCATCCGGGCGGCTTCTGCGCAGGCGCTGGCCGCCCCGCAGGACGGCGCCGCGTTGCGCGAATTCGCGCAGGCGCTTCGACTCGTCGCCCACTACCGGACCGAGATCGACACCGCCCGGCCGGCGCTGCTCGCTGCGCTGCCCGCGTTGGACGGACAGCCGGCAGACGTCCAACGACCGCTGTTGACGGCGGCCTTTACGCTCTATGCCGTCGACGCCGCGCCGCTGCTCCGACCGCTGCTGCCGCGACTGGCCGCGCCGCGTGAATTCGCAATCGCCGCCTATGCGCTGATGCAGACCCGCCAGCCGGCGGATCTCGCCCTGATCCAGTCCCAGCTGGCGCAGCGGGACCGTGACGAACCTCGCCTGCAGGCGCTCGCGCTGGCGGTCGCCGCTGCTCAGGGCGTGCCGCAGGCGGCGCGTCCGCCGCTGGCCGACCTCCTGGCGATCCGCCCGGGCTACCCTGTCGTGTTCAGCTTCCAGCGCCCGGGCCGGCAGCAGATGGGGCTGGCGCTGGTGCGGCAGGCCGACGGCCGCTTCGTCCGACGTCCCGACGGCGGTCTGTTCAACATCGAACAGCTGGCGCTGTCCAGCAGCGGATTGCCTGGCACGATCACGCTGGGCAACACGCCGCAGGGACTGTTCACGATCCGGGGCGCGGGGCGCGCGGCGTCCAACATCTGGATCGGTCCGACGCCTTACCTGCACACGAAGGTGCCCGTCGAGGCGAGCGTGGCCGAGTACGAGCAGCGCGCCCCGGGCCCGGACGAGCCGGCCTGGTCGCTGGATCGGTACCGGTCGTTGCTGCCGGCCTCCTGGCGCGACTACGCCCCGCTGCAGGAGGCCTGGCTGGCCGGTCGCGCCGGACGCGACGAAATGTTGATGCACGGCAGCACGATCGATCCGCGCTACTACGTCGGCAGCCGCTACTACCCGGGCACGCCGTCGGACGGTTGCCTGGTGGCGATGGAGTACTGGTCGCCCGACGGCGTCATGGTGCACAGCGACCAGATCGCGCTGCTGCAGGCCTTCGCCGCGCAGGGTCGCGACCGCGGCTACATGGTGCTGGTCGAACTCGACGCCGCCCCCACGCCGGTGGCACTCGCCGAGGTGATCCAGTCCGTGCTGGGCGCCGAGGCCCGCATGAACGGGCGTCGATGAGGCGCGAGCAGGGCATGAGGTTCGCGGACGCGAGGCCTCATGCCCGGATCGTGCCTGCGCCCTGAAGGTGGCAGTCCCTGCCAGAGCCTTCGCGATTACCGTGGGTTATGGCGCTCCCGTCGCGTTTCATTGGCAGCAGGGGTGCGGCCCCACTAGAGTAGGCCGCACCTTGCGGGCCTCCCCTTCCGCCCTGGCCGACCCATGTCCCACCCTCTGAACACCGAAACCCCCAGCGCGCTCCATCAAGACCTGGACCTGTACGACACCGCCCGTCTGATGGAGGTCTTCATCGACGATCAGCGGGCGGCGGTCGAGGCGGTGCGCGCCGCGGCGCCGGCGCTGGCGGCGGCGGTGGAGGCGGCCTTGCCGCGCATCGCGGCGGGCGGCCGGCTGCTGTATGCCGGCGCCGGGACCTCCGGCCGGCTGGGCGTGCTGGACAGCGTCGAGCTGGTGCCCACCTTCTCCTGGCCTCGCGATCGGGCGGTCGCCGTGCTGGCGGGTGGCGAAGGCGCGATGTTCGTCGCCGTGGAAGGCGCCGAGGACGACGAACCCCAGGGCCGACGCGACATCGAAGCGCTCGTGCCGACGCCCGACGACGTGCTGATCGGCATTGCCGCCTCGGGCCACACGCCCTACGTGCTGGGCGCGCTGGCCGCCGCACGTGCCGCCGGCTGCCTGACGATCGCGATGGCCAACAACCCGGGCGCGGCCGTGCTGGCCGCCGGCGAGTTGCCGATCCTGCTGGACACCGGCGCCGAGGTGATCTCCGGCAGCACGCGCCTGAAGGCCGGCACCGCCCAGAAGATCGCGTTGAACAGTTTCTCCAGCGCGTTGATGGTCAAGCTGCACAAGGTCTACGGCAACCTGATGGTGGACATGAAGGCCACCAACGCGAAGCTGGTCCGCCGCGCCGTCGCGTTGACGATGCGCGCCGCCGACACCGACGAGGCGGCCGCGCGTGCCGCGCTCGACCAGTGCGGCTTCCACGTGAAGACCGCCACCGTGATGCTGCTGCGCCAGCTCGGCGCCGCCGACGCGCAGGCCCTGCTCGCGCGGCACGGCGGCGACGTGCGGGCCGCGCTGGCCGATCGCTGAGCGCGACGCGCCGATCACCGGTCGCTCACGAGCCTTGCACGGCCCTCTCACGCAAGCGCTGCAATCCCCGATGCGGCACCCGCACCGTTTGCATCGACACTGAGGCTCATGCTCGCCTCTTCCGATCCTTCGTCCGCCGATAGCACTCGCGGCACGCGCAGCCCGTGGAGCTGGGTGCCCACGCTGTATTTCCTGCAGGGCCTGCCGTACGTCTTCGTGATGTCGCTGTCGACGGTCATGTACAAGAACTTCGGCATCTCCAACACCGAGATGGCGCTGTTCACCGGCAGCCTCTACCTGCCGTGGGTCATCAAGCCGCTGTGGTCGCCGCTGGTGGAGATGTTCGCGACCAAACGCCTGTGGACCGTGGCGACCCAGTTCGTGATCGCCGCCGCGCTGGCGGGCGTCGCGCTGACCTTGCCGCTGCCCGACTTCTTCCGCATGTCGATCGCCGCGCTGTGGGTGATGGCCTTCGTGTCGGCCTCGCATGACATCGCCGCCGACGGGCTGTACCTGCTCTCGCTCGAAAAGCACCAGCAGGCCGCCTTCGTCGGCGTGCGCTCGACCTTCTACCGGCTGGCCAACATCTTCTGCATGGGCGGGCTGGTCGCGCTGGCCGACCAGCTGCACAAGTCCGACGGCGGCTGGGTCTTCGCCTGGCAGGCCGTGATGGCGCTGCTGGCCGGCAGCTTCCTGCTGGTGTCCGCCTATCACTGGTGGCGCCTGCCCCGTCCCGTGGCGGATCGTCCCTTGCCGCGCGCGGAGCGCAACTGGCCGATGTTCTTCCACATCTTCGCCGAGTTCTTCCGCAAGCCCGGCCTCGCCGTGATCCTGGGCTTCCTGCTGCTCTACCGCTTCCCGGAAGCCCAGCTGCTGAAGCTCGCGGTGCCCTTCCTGCTCGACTCGCCGCAGGTCGGCGGGCTGGGTCTGACCAACACGGAACTCGGCCTCGCCTACGGCACCGTCGGCCTGCTCGCGCTGACGCTGGGCGGCCTGCTCGGCGGCTGGGCGATCTCGCGGGTCGGCCTTAAGCGCGCGCTCTGGCCGATGGTCGCCGCGATGCATCTGCCCAACCTCGTGTTCCTGGCGATGGCCTGGTCCCATCCCGGTTCGCTGTGGATCGTCGCCTCGGCGCTCGCGGTCGAGCAATTCGGCTACGGCCTGGGTTTCACCGCGTTCATGATGTACATGGTCCTGGTCGCCGACGGCCCGCACAAGACCGCTCACTACTCGATCTGCACCGGCTTCATGGCCTTGGGGATGATGATCCCGGGCATGTGGAGCGGCTGGCTGCAGGACCACATCGGCTATCTGAATTTCTTCATCTGGATCCTGATCGCTACCATTCCCTCGGTGCTGATGGCCTCGCTGATCAAGGTCCCCGAGAACTTCGGCCGCAAGGAGCCGGACGCGTGAGCGCGCTGGCGACCGGGGCCGCCGCGCCCGGCGACCGACTGCTGTCGCTCGACGCCTTCCGCGGGTTCGCCATCGCGGCCATGCTGCTGGTGAACAACCCGGGCGACTGGTCGCAGCTCTACGCGCCGCTCGAGCACGCCGAGTGGCACGGCTGGACCTTCACCGACTGGATCTTCCCGTTCTTCGTCTTCATCAGCGGCATCTCGATGAGCTTCAGCCTGGCCCGCCGCGGCCAGGCGGCCGACCGCGCCGCGCTGCTGCGCCACATGTGGCGGCGAGGCGCCACGATCATCCTCATCGGGCTGGCGCTGAACCTCTTCCCCTCCTTCCACTTCGAGACCGTGCGCATCCCCGGCGTGCTGCAACGGCTGGGCGTGATCACGATCCTGGTCGCCCCGATCGCGCTGTGGTGCGGATGGCGCGCCCAGGTGGCGTGGTTTCTCGGCCTGCTGCTGGGCTACGGCCTGGTGCAGAGCGTCGTCGCCGTCCCCGACGCCTCCGGCGTGTGGCACCGCGGCTCCCTGCAGCCCGGCGAGGACGTCGGCGCCTGGCTGGACCGGGCGCTGCTCGGCGGTCACCTCTGGGCCAAGAGCAAGACCTGGGACCCGGAAGGCCTGCTGAGCACCCTGCCCGCGGTCGCGAGCCAGATCACCGGCCTGCTCGCCGGACGCTGGCTGGCGCACCGTGGCCGCGATCCCGGCGAGAAGGCGACCTGGTTCCTGGTGTCGGGTCTTGCCTGCCTCTGGATCGCGCAGATCCTCGACGCCTGGACCCTGCCCATCAACAAGAATCTCTGGACGCCCGCCTTCGTTTTCCTCACGACGGGCTGGGGATGCCTGGTGTTCGGCGTGTTCTACTGGCTGCTCGATGCCGCGCCGCTGCCGCGCATGCGCGACGCGATGGCCAGACGTTGCCGCCCGCTGGTGGTGTTCGGCATGAACGCGTTGTTCCTGTTCGCGCTGTCGGGTCTGGTGGCCCGCCTGCTCGGATTGATCCAGGTCGCCGAGGGCGTTTCGCTCAAGGGCTGGCTGGTCGCGCCGCTGCGCGCGCTGCCGGTGGATCCGCGTCTTTCGTCGCTGCTGTTCGCCGCCGGTTTCGTGGCGGTGTTCTACGGCATCGCGTGGACGATGTGGCGACGCGGCTGGATCGTGACAGTGTGAGAGGCGCCCGCGGCGCCGTCCGGTGAGAACCTTCGATGCGACGACGACAGTGGATGACCGCGGCCCTGGCCGCACCGGTGCTGGGATCTCTCGGCGGCACGCTCGCGGGCTGTTCTTCCGCCCCGCCGCTGGCGGCCTCCGGGTCGCCCGCATCACCGGACCCCCTCACCGGCGACACGCCGCCGCCCGCTCCGCGCGAGTTCCGCGCCGCCTGGGTCGCGACCGTCGCCAACATCGACTGGCCGAGCCGCCGCGGCCTGAGCGATACCGCGCAGATCGCCGAGATCCACGCGATCCTGGACAACGCCCGCGCCCTGCGCCTCAACGCCATCGTGCTGCAGGTGCGCACCAGCGCCGATGCACTGTACCGCTCGACGCTGGAACCCTGGAGCGAGTACCTCTCGGGCGTGCAGGGCCAGGGCCCCGGGTACGACCCGCTCGCGCTGTGGATCGAACAGGCGCATGCGCGGGGTCTCGAGTTGCACGCGTGGCTCAATCCGTACCGCGCGAAGCAGAGCGGCGGCAAGTCGGCGGCCGCGGCCACGCACGTGAGCCGCACGCGGCCCGAGTGGGTCAAGAAATACGGCGACCAGCTCTGGATCGACCCAGGCGAACCGGCCGCCGCGGAGCACACCCTGGCCGTGTGCCGCGACCTCCTGAGCCGCTACGACGTCGACGGGCTGCACATCGACGACTACTTCTACCCTTACCCGATCCAGGACGCGGCCAAGCAGGACATCGACTTCCCCGATGACCCGAGCTGGGCGCGTTACCTGCGTGGCGGCGGCACCTTGTCGCGCGCGGACTGGCGGCGCGACAACGTCGACCAGCTGGTGCGGCGGATGTACGAGCTGGTGCGCGAGCTCAAGCCTGCCGCGCGGGTCGGCATCAGCCCGTTCGGCTTGCCCAGGCCGGACCTGCGGCCGGCCGGCATCACCGGCTTCTCGCAGTACGACAAGCTGTATGCGGACGTGGAGCTCTGGATGGCCAAGGGCTGGCTGGACTACCTCGCGCCGCAGCTCTACTGGCCGCGCTCGCAGGCGCCTCAGGCGTTTGAGCCGCTGATGCGGGCGTGGCAAGGACTCAATCCGCTGGGACGCCATGTCTGGCCGGGGCTGTTCACCAGCCGTGCCGGCAACGAAGTCGAAGGCTGGCCGATCGACGAGATCCCCGCGCAGGTCGAGCTCACGCGGACCGCGCCGGGCACCGGCGGACACCTGCACTTCAGCATGGTGGCGCTGCTGAAGAACCGCCGCGGCATCGCGGACACGCTGCGAGGCGGCGCCTATGTGCAAGCGGCGCTGCCGCCCGAAACCCCGTGGCTGCCATCACGAGGCTGCGGCCCCGTCGCCCTAGAGCGGCTGGCCGACGGCCGCCTCCGCCTGAGCGTCCGGGACGGCACCCCCGCGCGTGTTTTCTCGCTCTGGAAGCGCGATTCGCGGGTCGCGGACAGCCGCTGGCACTTTGAACTCGTGGCGCCGGACGGCCATCTCGGGCGCATCGATCCGGGATGGCAGTTGCGAGCCACCGCGGTCAACGCGACGAACCGGGAAGGCCCCTCCGTTACGTTCTTCAGTTGAACTGAACTGAACTGACCTGAAACTGTCGATTCCACACAACGACAGGTGGGCGTCGGGGCGCGTCAGACCCCCGTGGAAACCCTGTGTCACTCTGGTGCGCAAATAGCCCGGAAGAGCCCGTTTTCGGGCGTGCTCCGCCCGTTCCGTCGCGTGCGGCAAACAGGTGGGGAAGCCGCCTCGCCCCTGTCATTCCTTGTCACAAACCCACAACATCCGGCAAAGAGACTCACGGCCGTGCATCGCCAAGGCGGGTGCCGGAACTCCCGGAATCCGCCCAGCAACAGGGCCCGCCAACGCGCAGCGCCCCCCGCACGGCGGATTTCGCCGCATTGCTGGGGTCTGTCTCGACTGGTAGGCTTTTTGCTTCAGATGAAGGAGGAGCCGCATCAAGACGGCTCCCCGACACAGGCGGGCTGGAACGAGCAGAGCTTGGCCACGGATGAATTCCTGGGCCGGAAAAATCCACGTAAAACGTTTGCGAGCTGATCGGAGCGAATGACTTCGACAGGCGAAAACGGTTGCGCAAGGAATCTGCCGACGGAAGGGCGGGAAGCCTTCCCCAGCCGCACCCGGATTTGAGTTGTCAGTTCAGTTTGGTCTCGTCGCACAGGAGCGCAGGAATGAATCAGAAGCATTGGTCGGGTTTCCGCAAAACCGCGTTGGCAGCCGCCGCCGCCATGGTGGCCGTCATCCCGGCCATGGCCCAGGAAGCCAAGAAGGACGCCGACACGTCCGCCGATGACGGCGCGCCGCGCGCCAAGGAAGACAAGGTCCGTCTGGGCACGATCACCATCGTGGGCAGCGGCGGCAAGCTGGCCGCCGGCCAGATGCTGAACGAGGACACCGCCAAGAGCCGTTCCACCGTCACGCGCGAAGCGATCGACAAGGACCGCGCCTCCGGCAACCCGTTCCAGGCGCTGGCCCTGCTGCCGGGCGTGAACACGTTCAACTACGACGGTACCGGCCTGTTCGGTGGCGGCCTGACGGTCCGCGGCTTCGGCTCCGACCAGATGGGCATGATCATCAACGGCGTGCCTGTCAATGACTCGGGCGGCTACGCGGTCTACCCGCAGGAATACGCCGACCAGGAAAACCTATGCACCCAGTCGCTGGCGCAGGGCACCCCGGACGTGGACTCGCCCAACGCCGGCGCCACGGGCGGCAACATCACGGTCACCAGCTGCGACCCGGAAGACAAGCAGCGCATCCGCGTCAGCCAGGGCTTCGGCGAACTGAGCTACACCCGCACCTTCCTGCGTTACGACACCGGCCGCTTCCTCAACAACAGCGCCAAGGTGTTCGTCAGCTACTCGCACACCGAGGCTGACAAGTGGAAGGGCGAGGGCCAGGCCAAGAAGGACCACATCGACGCCGCGTTCCGCTGGGACCTCAACCAGGACAACGTGATCCTGGGCTCGGTGCTCTACAACCGCGCGATCAACAACAACATCAACAGCATCAGCCTGGCCCAGCTCCGCGCCAACGGCTACAACTTCGACTTCTCGACGAAGTTCCCCGGCCACCTGAAGCCGGTGGGGGGCACGGCCCAGAACGAAGGCGCCTCGGGCTACCTGCCCTCGCCGGCGTACTACAAGCTGGCCAACAACCCGTTCGAGAACGCGATCGTGTCGGTCTCGGGCTCGTTCAAGGTGGCTGAGAACACCTACCTGAAGGTCCAGCCTTACCTCTGGTACGGCTTCGGCAACGGCGGCGTGCAGCAGACCACGCTGGCGGAAACCAACACCTTCCTGAATCCGGCGACCGGCACCAAGGTCAGCCAGGATCTGAACGGTGACGGCGACACGCTCGACACCCTGATCATCGGCCGCGCCTCGGTGACCCGCACCGTGCGTCCCGGCATCACCACCGAAATCAACACCCAGCTGGGCGACCACGCCCTGAAGGCCGGTGTCTGGTTCGAACGCGCCAACCACAAGCAGACCCAGCCGGGCGTGCGCGTGAGCGATGCCGGCGAGCTGTCCAGCGTCTGGCTGAACAGCGACTACATCCTGCGTCCGGACGGCAGCCGTTATCAAGGCCGCGACTGGCAGACCATCAGCACCTCCGGCCAGTTCTACGCCAACGACAACTGGTCGTTCGCCGAAGACAAGGGCCTGCTGATGCTGGGATTCCGCACGCCTTACGTGAAGCGTGACGTCAAGAACTTCGCCAACGAGGGCGTGACGGCGGACTACAACTTCCAGAAGTCGTTCAACGAGTTCCTGCCGCAGGTCGGCGTGCGCTACCAGCTCACGCCCAGCCAGCAGGTCTTCATGAACGTCGCGAAGAACTTCCGCGCGCCGCCGAACTTCGCGTTCACCGGCTCGAACGTGAACGTGGCCAACAACGTCGCCACGCTGCGTCTGGCGCCCAAGGCCGAGACCTCGATCAACACCGACCTCGGCTACCGTTACCAGACCAAGGACATCTCGCTGTCGGCGACGGTGTTCAACGTGGACTTCAAGGACCGCCAAGGCAACGCCTACGACCCGAACACGCTCAACAGCGTGTATACGAACATCGGCCGCGTGAAGACCCACGGTCTGGAAATGGAAGCCGGCACGGGCACGTTCAAGGGCTTCTCTGCCTACGCCTCGCTGACCGTGCAGAAGAGCAAGGTGAAGGATGACCTGCCGGTCTCCGTCGTCAACGGTCAACAGGTCTTCCTGCCCACCAAGGGCAAGGAAATGACGCTGACGCCGGACATGATCCTGGCAGGTTCGGTGCAATACACCTACGGCCCGTTCTACGCCCGCGTGAAGGTCAAGCGCACCGGCAAGCAGCAAGGCACGCTGATGAACGACGAGGAAGTGCCGGCGTACTGGGTCGGCGACGTCGACGCCGGCTACAACTTCGGCAACGTCCAGGATTGGCTGAAGAACATCCAGCTGCGCCTGAACGTCAGCAACATCGGCAACGCCAGCTACCGCAACCCGAGCTCGGGCACGGTGGTCAACGCGCTGCAGTACCGCAACCTCGGCGGCACGACCTACACGCAGAACGCCAACACGGTCTTCTACTACCTGGGCGCCCCGCGCTTCGTGTCGATGAACCTGAGCGCCGACTTCTAAGTCGACGCAACGCAGCGGCCTCGGCCGCTCCGCGAGAAAACCGCGCCCTTCCCGGCGCGGTTTTTTTTCGTCCGGCCATGAGCCCAACTCATACCTGCCACGTGCATTGACAATGGCGAACGCACGGCGCGCCTCGTAAGCTCCGCGCGCCGACGCCGCCATGAGTTCCACGCCCTCCGCCACCGCCGATCTCCTCGCCCCTGACAGGCCCGCCCGGGCCGCGCCGGCGCGCGCGGGCGCTTCGTCCGGAACGGTCGGGCTGGGCCTGGACGCCGGCGGCACCCAGACGCGCTGGGCGCTGGCGCGCCCCGACGGCGCGTTGGTGGCGCGCGGCGAGGTCGGCGGCTTCAGCGCGCTGCTGCTGGAGACGAGCGCCGGACGCGTCGTGCTCGCGCAGACGCTGCAATCCCTGGCCGCCGCGGTCCTGCCGCATGCGGCGCCCGGCGCGCTGCGCGGCCTGCAGGCCGGCATCACCGGACTTGGCGAACCGGATGGCCCCGCCGGCCGGCAGCTGCGTGCCCTGCTCGCGCAACAGCTGGGCCTGGCGCCGGCGCAGATCCAGTGCGACAGCGACATCGCCCAGGCCTGGCACGCGCTTTTCCGTCCCGGCGAGGGCTACCTGGTCTATGCCGGCACCGGCGCGATCGCGGCCTTCATCGACGAGTCCGGCGCGCTGCACCGCGCCGGCGGCCGCGGGCCGCTGCTGGGCGACGAAGGCGGCGGCCAGTGGATCGCACGCGAAGCGCTCGCGCTGGTCTGGCGCCGTGAGGACGAATCACCGGGCGCCTGGAACGGCTCCCCGCTTGCGCGGCATCTCTTCGACGAGCTCGGCGGCGCCGACTGGCCGACGACGCGCGCCTTCATGTACGGCGGCGACAGCGCGGCCCGCCGCGGCTCGATCGGACGCCTGGCGCTGGCCGTCGCGCGCGCCGCCGCGGACGGCGACGCCGACGCGCTGGCCCTGCTGCACCGCGCGGGCCGCGAGCTCGCCCGTCTGCCGCTGGCGCTGGTGCGCCGGCTGGGCCCGCGTCCGGTCAGCGCCGCCGGACGCGTCCTGGAACTCCATCCCGCGATCGAAGCAGGCCTGCGCGACGCCTTGCCGCAAGACCTGCCCCTCACCGTTCATCAACCCGACACCGCCCTGGCCGCCGCGAGGCGGGCCGCGCTCGCCCCATGAAAACCAAGCTGCTGACCCTTGCCGCCGCCGCCCTGCTGGCGGCCTGCGCCACGCCGACGTCCACGCTGCAGATCGACCGCACCCATGTGTCCGAGAACCAGGACAGCCGCGCGCAGTTCCTGATCATCCACTACACGGTGATCGACTTCGAGAAGTCGATGAAGGTGCTGACCACCGGCGGCAAGGTCTCGGCCCATTACCTGGTGCAGGAGAACCCCTCCAAGGTCTACCAGCTGGTGGACGAGAACCGCCGCGCCTGGCACGGCGGCGTCAGCTACTGGGGCGGTGCGACCAACCTCAACTCGGCCTCGATCGGCATCGAGATCGTGAACCCCGGCTTCACCGAGACGCCGATGGGCCGCGTCTACGCGCCCTATCCGCAGGCGCAGATCGACGACGTGATCAAGCTGGTCAAGGAGATCGTCGCGCGCCACGGCATCCGCTCGGACCGCATCCTGGGCCACAACGACATCGCGCCGGGCCGCAAGCAGGACCCGGGTCCGGAGTTCCCGTGGAAACAGCTCGCCGACGCCGGCCTGATCGCCTGGCCCGACCCCGCGCAGGTCCAGATCAAGCAGGCGATCTACCAGGTCGCGCCGGTGCCGGATGCGGTGTGGTTCCAGAAGCGTCTGGCGCAGGTGGGCTACCAGACGCCGCAGACCGGCATGCTGGACACCGCCACGCGCGAGGTGATCAGCACCTTCCAGATGAAGTACCGGCCGACCAACATCACCGGCGACATGGACGCCGAGACCGCCGCGCTGCTGGAGGTCGTCACGACACCCGGCGGCCTGTTGATGAAGCAGCCGCTGCCCGCCGACAGCCAGCCACGCTCCGCGTTCTGATCCGACCGCCTTGCTGAACTTCCTGCTCCGCCGCCTGGCCACGCTGCTGCCGACCCTGATCGGCGTGACGCTGGTCGCCTTCGGTCTGATCCGGCTGGTGCCGGGCGATCCGATCGCGATCATGATGGGCGAGCGCGCGCTCGACGAAACCACGCACGCGCGGCTGATGCACGAGCTCGGCCTCGACCAGCCGCTGTGGCGCCAGTACGCGGACTACGTCGGCGGCCTGCTGCACGGCGACCTGGGACGCTCGCTGGTCTCGCACGAGCCGGTGTCGCACGAGTTCCTCGCGCTGTTCCCGGCGACGGCGGAACTGGCGCTGTTCGCGCTGCTGCTGGCGATCGTGCTCGGCATGGCGCTGGGCACCGGCGCGGCGCTGCGGCGCGGCTCGCTGCTGGACCAGGGCGTGATGGGCGTGGCGACGGTCGGTTACTCGATGCCGGTGTTCTGGTGGGGGCTGATCCTCATCATGTTCTTCTCGGTGGGCCTGGGCTGGACGCCGGTGTCGGGCCGCATCGCGGTCGAGTACGACGTCCAGCGCGTCACCGGTTTCATGCTGATCGACGCGGCGCTGCACGACGAGGCGGGGGCATGGCGCTCGGCGCTGCGGCACCTGCTGCTGCCGGCGCTGGTGCTGGGCACCAGCACGACGGCGGTGATCGCGCGGATGACGCGCTCCAGCCTCCTCGAAGTGCTGCGCGAGGATTACATGCGCAGTGCGCGCGCACGCGGCCTGTCACCGGCGCGGGTGGTGCTGGTGCACGGCCTGCGCAACGCGCTGATCCCGGTGATCACGGTGATCGGCCTGAAGGTCGGCAGCCTGCTGGCCGGCGCGGTGCTGACCGAGACCATCTTCAGCTGGCCCGGCATCGGCAAGTGGCTGATCGACGCGATCGCACGGCGCGACTATCCGGTGGTGCAGGCGGGGATCCTGATCTCGGCCTGCACCTTCATCGCGGTCAACCTGCTGGTGGACCTGCTCTACGGCGTGGTCAATCCGCGCATTCGCAAACAGGGATGAGACGTCCATGAGCGCCCTTCCCTCCACTTCAACGGCCACGGTGGCGGTCACACCGCCCGGCCCGTTCGCCGAGTTCTGGCACGGCTTCTCCGCCAACCGCGGCGCGCTGGTCGCGCTGATCGTCTTCACGCTGCTGGCCGTGGCGGCGCTGCTCGCGCCCTGGATTTCGCCGCACGATCCGGTGCGGCAGTACCGCGAGCACATGTTGACGCCGCCGATCTGGATGGACGGCGGCCAGACGCGCTTCCTGCTCGGCACCGACGAACTTGGCCGGGACCTGCTGTCGCGACTGCTGCACGGCGCGCGGGTGTCGCTCGGCATCGGCCTGGCGTCGGTGGTGCTGTCGCTGATTCCGGGGGTGCTGCTGGGATTGCTGGCGGCCTTCCACCAACGGCTGCTAGCGCCCGTCGTCATGCGCGTGATGGACGTGATGCTGGCGCTGCCCGGTCTGCTGCTGGCGATCTGCGTGATCACCGTGCTCGGCCCGGGCCTCACCAACACGGTGATCGCGATCGCCGTCGGCAGCCTGCCGGAGTACGTCCGGCTCACGCGCGCCGCGGCGATGGCGGAGCTCGGCAAGGACTACGTCACCGCCAGCCGCGTGGCGGGCGCGTCGACCTGGCGGCTGATGTTCTCGGCGGTCCTGCCGAACTGCCTGGCGCCGTTGATCGTCAACGCCTCGCTGAGCTTCTCGGCGGCGATCCTGGAAGCCGCGGGCCTCGGTTTCCTCGGACTGGGCGTGCAGGCGCCGACGGCGGAGTGGGGCACGATGCTGTCGTCCGCGCGCGACTACATCGTCCGCGCGCCGTGGGTGGTGACGCTGCCCGGTCTCGCGATCCTGCTGTCGGTGCTGAGCGTCAACCTGATGGGCGACGGGCTGCGCGATGCGCTCGATCCCCGGTTGAAGAAAGTCTCGTGATGCTGGAGATCCGCGATCTTCGCGTGCGCTTCGGTGCGTTCCCGGCGGTGGACGGCGTCGACCTCGACGTCGCGCCCGGCGAAGTGCTGGGCATCGTCGGCGAGTCCGGCTCCGGCAAGTCCGTGAGCATGATGGCGTTGATGGGCTTGATCGATCCGCCCGGACAGGTGAACGCCGCGGCGTTGCGCTTCCAGGGTCAGGACTTGCTGGGCATGAGCGCGTCGCAGCGGCGCCGGCTGATCGGCAAGGACGTCGCGATGGTGTTCCAGGACGCGCTGGCCAGCCTCAACCCGAGCTACACCGTCGGCCACCAGCTGGAGGAAGTGCTGCGCACCCACCTCGGCCTGCGCGGGGCGGCGGCGCGTCAACGGGCCAAGGAACTGCTCGAGCAGGTCGAGATCCCCGACGCCGCGAGCCGGCTGAGGGCCTATCCGCACGAACTGTCCGGCGGCATGAACCAGCGCGTGATGATCGCGCTGGCGATCGCGTGCTCGCCGAAGCTGCTGATCGCCGACGAGCCGACCACGGCGCTCGACGTGACGATCCAGGCCCAGATCATGGATCTGCTGCTGTGCCTGCAGCGCGAGCAGGGCATGGCGCTGGTGATGATCACGCACGACCTGGCCGTGGTGGCGGAGATGGCACAGCGCGTCGCCGTCATGTATGCGGGCCAGGTGGTGGAGACGGGCCCCTTGCCGGAAGTCTTCGAGGCGCCCAAGCATCCGTACACGGCGGCGTTGATGGCGGCGATCCCGGAACACAACCGCGGCGCGCGTCGGCTGCAGGCGCTGCCGGGCATCGTGCCGGGCGCGCTGGACCGGCCGACGGGGTGCCTCTTCTCGCCACGCTGCGCGCGCGTGCAGCCGCACTGCCGCGAGGCGCGTCCGGACGTCGTCGAAGGCGTGCGCTGCTTCTATCCGTTGATCAAGGGGTCCGTTGCATGAATGCCGCGCCAGACAAGTCTGTCGCTGCGGGCGCAAGCGCCGGCACGGCGCCGCTGCTGGTGGCGCGCGACCTCGCCCGGCATTACCGCGTGAGCCGCGGCTGGTTCGCACCGAAGGCGACGGTGCGGGCGCTGGACGGCGTCAGCTTCTCACTCGCGCCGGGCAAGACGCTGGCGGTGGTCGGCGAATCCGGCTGCGGCAAGTCCACGCTGGCGCGGGCGCTGACGCTCATCGAGACACCGACTTCCGGCGATCTGCGCATCCACGGACGCGACGCCGCCGACGCGTCGGCGCGCCAGGCCTTGCGACGCGACGTGCAGATGGTGTTCCAGAACCCGTATTCAGCGCTGAATCCGCGCAAGACGATCGCGTCGACGCTGGCCGAGCCGCTGGTGATCAACACGCCGCTGAACCGCGCCGAGCGCCGGGAACGCATCGAGGCGCTGGCCGCGAAGGTCGGTCTGCGCCAGGAGCACCTGCAGCGGTACCCGCACATGTTCTCGGGCGGCCAACGCCAGCGCATCGCGATCGCGCGGGCGATGGTGATGCAGCCGGGCATCGTCGTCGCGGACGAGCCGACGTCGGCGCTGGACCTGTCGATCCAGGCGCAGATCCTGAATCTCTTCATGGACCTGCAGGAGGAGTTCGGGACGGGCTACGTGTTCATCTCGCACAACCTGGCGGTGGTGGAGCATGTGGCGGACGAGGTGATGGTGATGTACCTCGGCCGCGTGGTCGAGCACGGAGACAAGCGCCGCGTCTTCGCGCACCCGCTGCACCCGTACACGCGGGCGCTGATCAGCGCCACGCCGGCGCTGCGCCCGGCCGACCGCCGCCAGCGCATCCGCATCCACGGCGAGCTGCCCAGCCCGCTGAAGCCGCCGACGGGATGCGCGTTCCATCAACGCTGCCCGATGGCCGTCGCGCGCTGCGCGGAGGTGCGGCCGGAGTTGCGGGAAGTGGATGGACGGCTCGTGGCTTGTGATGTCCTTTGAGGGTGGGGCGACAGGCGCGACGGGCTCCACATAACCCAGTGTTATGGTCCAACCCGCCCATTTCAGTTGTGACCTGGGGAGCGGCGTTTCCACAATGCGCCGGCTTGCCCTCCTCCCGATGCGCTCAGTCCTCCCCCTCTCGCTGGCCCTGCTCCTGTCCGTCGCATTCCCCGCCGCTCATGCGGCCGGCGCCGCCGCGGTCAAGCCGCTCGTGTACTGCACCGACGCCAGCCCCGAGGGCTTCGACCCGGGGTTATGGGATTCGGCCAGCACGAACAACGTCAACAACCAGATGTTCCAGGGCCTGGTGCGCTTCGAGCGCGGCGGCACCGCGCTGCAGCCGGCCCTCGCGACGAGCTGGACCATCAGCCCCGACGCCCGCGAGTTCACCTTCACGCTGCGCGAGAACGTCCGCTTCCACACCCGCCCCTGGTTCACGCCGACCCGCACGCTCAACGCTGATGACGTGCTCTTCACCTTCGGCCGTTTCCTCGACCGCGAGCACCCGTTCAACAAGGCCTTCCCCGCCAACTTCATCTATCCGCAGAACCTCGGCCTGGCCAAGGCGATCGCGAAGATGGAGAAGCTGGACGATCGCACCGTCCGCTTCACGCTGACCCAGCCCAACGTCACCTTCGTCACCTGGTTCGCGATGGCCTTCGCCGGCATCCAGTCGGCGGAGTACGGCAACCAGCTGCTGCGCGACGGCAAGGCCGCGCAGATCAACCGCCTGCCCATCGGCACCGGCCCGTACCGCTTCCGCAGCTATGCCAAGGACGACGTCGTCCGCATGGAAGGCAACCCCGACTACTGGGGCGAGCCGCAGAAGACGCAGAAGCTGATCTTCACCATCAGCCGCGAGGCACCCGTGCGCGTGCAGAAGCTGCTCGCCGGCGAGTGCCAGATCACCTCGCCGCTGCGCGACATCGACGTCGCCGCGATCGACCGCCATCCGGAGCGCATCAAGCTGGAGAAGATCCAGGCGCTCAACATCTCCTACCTGTCCTTCAACCTGCGCAAGGCGCCGACCGACAACCGGCTCGTACGCGAGGCGCTGGACATCTCAGTCGACCGCGACGCGATCTTCCGCGCGCTGTTCCCGCGCGGCGACGCGATGCAGGCGGTGAATCCCTTCCCGCCCGCGATCCCCGGCTACAACCGGTCGATCCGGAACGAGTACAACCCCGACCGTGCCAAGGCGCTGCTCAAGCAGGCCGGCTATCCGGACGGACTGGACCTCGACTTGTGGGCGTTGCCCGTGACGCGCCCCACCAATCCGAACGGCCAGCTGATGGCGCAGTTGATCCAGCAGGACTGGGCCCGCATCGGCGTGCGCGCGCAGATCCGCACCTACGAATGGGGCGAGTACCTCAAGCGCGCCAACGCCGGCGAGCACACGGTCTACATGAGCGGCTGGTCTGGCGAAAGCGGCGACGCCGACGACTTCCTGACGCCCAACCTGAGCTGCGCGACCAACAAGTCGGGCGTGAAGTTCTGCAATCAGGAGTTCGAGCGCCTCATCGATGCCGCGCGCGCGACGGCCGATCAGGCCAAACGCATCGCCCTCTACGAAAAGGCCCAGGAGATCTTCAAGCGGGAACGCCCGTGGATCACGATGGCACACTCGACGGTGTACATCCCCACCAGCAAGGATTTGCGAGGCTTCAAGATGCAGCCGAACGGTGGGGTTGTCTTCGAGAACGTCTACCGCGAGTGACCATGCGTCTTCGTCATATTGAAGTCTTCCACGCGATCATGCAGGCCGGCACGATCAGCGGCGCGGCGCAGCTGCTCCACATCTCCCAGCCCGCCGTGACCAAGGTGCTGCAGCACTGCGAGCTGCAGTTGGGCATGCCGCTGTTCGACCGCGTCCGCGGCAAGCTCTATCCGACGCCGGAAGCGCAGCGCCTGTTCGTCGAGATCGACAAGCTCAACCGCGACCTGGTCGCGATCCGGCGCCTGGCCGCCAACCTGCGCAGCGGCGAATCCGAATCGCTGCGCCTGATGGCCACGCCGACGCTGGGCGCCTCGGTGATCCCCGCGGCGATGACGCACTGGGCGCAGGCCTTCCCGCGCAGCCGCTGCCAGCTCAGCACCAACCACACGCGCGAGATCGTCTCCGCGCTGCTGCTCGGCGAAGCCGACCTGGCGCTCAGCCTGCAGGACCCGCGCCATCCCGGCATCAAGGCCGAGGTGCTGGCCAGCGGCACGATGATGGCGCTGTGCCCGATGCACAGCCCCGAGGCGCAAGGCACCGGTCCGCTGCCGCTGGACGAGATCCAGTCCGAGCTGATCGCGATGGCCGAGGACGATCCGCTCGGCCACATGCTGCACAACGCCAGCGAGGCCGAAGGCCGTCACCTCGACAGCCGCATCACCGTCCAGACCTACCAGCTCGCCCGCGCGCTGGTGGAGGCCGGCGTCGGCATGACCGCCGTCGATCCCTTCACCGCCGCCTCGGCCGACCGCACCCGCGTGAAGGTGCGTCCGCTGGCGCCGGCCATGAGCGTCCAGCTGTACCTGCTGACCTCCGCCAGCGCGCCGCTGGCGCAGGCCGCGCGCCGGCTGGTCACCTACCTGCGGGATGCCGCCCGCGCCAACCTCGAGAGCCTGGCATGACGCGCTCCGGCGTCTGATCTTCCGGCTCCACGTCGCCTTGCCCTGCTTCGCCTCGCCATGATCCCGGACGCCTCCGTCGCCAATGCCCCTCCCCCGCCCATCCCCTGCGAGGAGATCGCCTCGCACGCCGAGTTCCGCGCGCTGCTGACGATCCCCGGCATCGCGGTGGACCTGCGCTACGCGACGCCCGACAACTTCGTCGGCCGCGCCGTCTACGGCGGCCTGGACTGCGCCTACCTGAGGCGCGAATCGGCGGACGCCGTGGCGGAGGCTGCCGCCTACCTGGGCCGGCATTGCCCCGGCGTGACGCTGGTCGTACTGGACGCGCTGCGGCCGCAACGCGTGCAGGAGGCGCTGTGGGCGGAGCTCGAAGGCACGCCGCTGACCAAGTACCTCGCGCATCCGGCGAGGCGCTCCATCCATTCCTTCGGCATGGCGGTCGACGTCACGCTGCTGGACGCCGAGGGCCGCGAGCTCGACATGGGCACCGGCTTCGACGAGATGACGCCGGCCTCGCATCCCGAATTCGAGGCGGAGCAACTGGCGTCCGGCGGGCTGACCGCCGACCAGCTCCGCCACCGCGGCTGGCTGCGCGCGGCGATGCGCCATGCCGGCTTCCAGACCATCAGCACCGAGTGGTGGCACTTCGACTTCGGCGACCGGGAGCGCGTCCGCCGCGAGCTGCCGCTGGTGATCTGATCGACCGCCGCCAAGCCCTCGGCCGCGGCCACTTTCTTCCGGAGATTCCATGACCGCCTCCCGTCGGATGATGCTCACAGGCGCCGCCTCGGCGACCGCCGCCGCGCTGGCCGGCGCCCTGCCGGGCGCGCAGGCGCAGACCGCCGCGCCCGCCGGCACTGCCCGCAGCGCGCGTACCGAGGCCGCGCCGCCGCTGCTTCGCGCGTGGCGGCTGAAGGTCGGCGACACGATCGGCCTCGTCAGTCCCGCCAACGCCACCTACGAGCGCGAGCCGCTGGAGATTGCCGTCGAAACGCTTGAAGCGCTCGGCTTCAAGGTCAAGCTCGGGGCCAACGTGCGCGGTCGCTACGGCCAGTTCGGCGGCACCGACGTGCAGCGCGCGGCGGACATCAACGACTTCTTCGCCGACGACGAGGTCGCGGGGATCCTGGCGCTCACCGGCGGCTCGGGCTGCAACCGCATCGTCGACAAGCTGAACTACGCGCTGATCCGACGCAAGCCGAAGTTCTTCGGCGGCTTCTCGGACCTGACCAGCCTCGTCAACGCGATCCACAAGCAGACGGGGCTGATCACTTTCCACTGTCCGGTCGCAGGCTCGGAATGGAACGAGTTCTCCCTCCAGCACTTCCGCGCCGTCGCGATGGATGCGGAGCCGGACCTGCTGCAGAACCCGCAGGGCGAGCGCGGCGCGAATCTCGTCCAGCGCGAGGACCGCATCAGCACACTGCGACCGGGTGTCGCGCGCGGACCGCTGGTCGGCGGCAACCTGGCGGTGCTGAGCTCGCTGGCGGGCTCGCCCTTCTTCCCGGACACGCGCGGCGCGATCCTGTTCCTGGAAGAGGTCAACGAGTACATCTACCGCGTCGACCGCATGCTGTCGACGCTGCGCCTGTGCGGCGCGCTCGACCAGCTGGCCGGCGTCGTGCTGGGGAAGTTCACGCAGTGCGGCCCCGGCGACGGCAGCTTCGGCACGCTGACCCTGGACGAGGTCTTCGACGACTATTTCCTGCCCTTGAATGTGCCCGTGTACCGCGGTGCCATGATCGGCCACATCAAGCGCAAGTTCACCGTGCCGGTGGGCCAGCCCGCCGAGATGGACGCCCGGGCCGGCACGCTGCGGCTGCTGTCGGCGGCGGTGCTCTGAGGTGACCGCGTCGAAGGATGTCGCTGGAGGCGACGGCCTGCGAGTTCGTCGCCGACGCTGATGGGTGTCGGATGCTCCGATCGTCCGGATGACTCAGGACGTCTTCCACTGGCGATGGGCTTGTCCGATGCTCCCCAACACCCCCTCACCTGCGTGCGACTCCTGGCTGGGCGACGCCTGGAACCCAGGCGCCGCCAGCGGCGCGGCTTGCGCGATCACGCCTGACATGGCGATCCAGGAAGCCGAAGTCTGGCGCAAGCACTGGCAGGTGCTCAACTGGGCGTCAAAGGAACTTCAACCCCTCTACGGCGCACCATTCCGGGCGGCCCTCCAAGGGTGGGGCGACCGGCTCCAGGCCCTGGCCTTGCAGCTCGGCGATCGTGCCCGCCGTGGCGAACTCGACGGGTTCCATCAGCAGATCGACCAATTCAAGCGCATCCAGTTGGCCAGCTCGGAATGGCTGTCGCACTCGACCACGAGCGCCCCCCGGGAGGCGCAAGACCTCGCCGCCGAGTTCCTGCTCAATCGGAACCAGTTCTTCAAACGCTACGACAAGGGCGCGTTCGATCACCTGGCCCGCGCTCCGCAGGCTGATCGAGACCGTTTCAACCAGCTCATCGACGAGCTGGAAACCTGCTCCCAGCCCAGGCAGGGCGTCCAGTGCCTGAGCCAGCTCGAGACCTTCGCCCTGAAGATCTCCCCGACGCCGCTGCGACGTTTCTAGATCCAGCTCGAGTCGCCAGGTGCTGGTGCTCGTTCAGCGCCGGGCCACCCAGTCCACCAGCGCATCGATCGCCGGACGCGCCTTGGCCGCCTGATCGTCGTTGACGATCGCCACCACGATCCAGGTCTTGCCCGTCGAGTCCGGCACGAAGCCGGCCAGCGCCACGACGTCGCGCAGCGTGCCGGTCTTCATCCGCGCGCGGCCCTCGGCGGCCGTGCCTTTGAAACGCCGGGACAAGGTGCCGTCGACGCCCGCCACCGGCAGCGTGGCCAGCAGCTCCGGACCGTGCGCGCCGCGGGCCGACGCCTGCAGCATGGCCGCCATCTGCGCGGCCGAGGCGCGCTCGCTGCGCGACAGGCCGGAACCGTTCTCCAGCGCCAGGCCCGCCGTGTCGATCTTCTGCGCGGCGAACCACTCGCGCACCACGCGCGCGGCGGCCTCGCGGGTGTCCTCGCCGGGCTGGACCGCCGACGCGCCCAGCCGCAGGAACAGCATCCGCGCCAGCGCGTTGTCGGAGGCCTTCATGACCGGGCGCAGCAACTCGGCCAGCGGGCGGTCGCGGTGTTGCGCCAGCACACGGGCGCCTTCGGGCGTCGCGCCCTCGCGGATCTCGCCCGACAGCGTGCCGCCGAGCGAGCCCCACAGCTGCTGCAGCGCCTGCGCCGTCTCCCACTGGCGGTCCAGCACGTTGAGCGACTGCGAGACCTGGCACCCGCGCGGGAACTCACCCGCCAGCACCAGCCGACCGCCGCCCTCGGGCAGCGCCTCGAAGCGCGACGGCTTCCAGTCGTCGTCCCAGTCCTTGCAGGGCTTGTCGTTCAGCAGCACCGCGCTCGTGTCGATCGCCAGTCCGCCGAACTGCGGGTAGGGCCGCACCGTCAGACTGCGGTCGTCGGACCAGAAGTCGTACTGCAGCAGACTGCCGTTGAGGTGCAGCGCGTCCGGGATCACGTTGTACGGAAACTCGGCCTGCTCGTCGAAACGCGGCGCGCCAATGTCCAGGCGCGCGGGGTTGAACAGGCCGCGATCGACCACGATGCCGCCCGCCAGTTCGCGCACGCCGTGGCGCTCGCGCACCTCGCGCAGCATCGCCCACAGCGCGGGCCAGTCCAGATCCGCGTCGCCGCCGCCCTTGAGCACCAGCGGACCGTCGAGACGGCCGTCGCGGACCTCGCCCGCAGCCAGCAGCTGGGTCTGCCCCCGGCTGTTGGGGCCGAGCCGGTCCAGCGCCACCACCGCGGTGATCGTCTTCATCGTCGAGGCCGGCGCCATCGGCCGGTCCGCGTTCAGGCGCAGCCCGGTGCCGGGCGCGTCCAGCGGATAGGCCACCACCGCCAGCGACGAGGCCGGCACACCGGACTGTCGCAGCGCGGTCTCGACCGGCGCCGGCGGGGTATCGACAAGGGTCGCGCAGCCGCTCGTGGCCAGCGCGGCAACCAGGACCAGAACGGTGGGCAGGAGGGCGGGGAAGGCTCGCATGAGCAGCGACTGTATATTCCCGGCCCCGCTGCATTCCCGCAGGTTATACGCGCGAGACAAGCATTCATCGGGACGGAAACAACAAATGGGTGACGTTCCTATGACGGTGAAAACCGCTCGTGCTTGAAGATCGTTCACAGCTCGCAACACAGCCCCAAGCAACAGCAACACCCACAGGTCGCCCTCGCATCGGACGGCCGCAGTCGTTGGAGGCGTTCCAGGACGCCGGACCGGTTAACAAGGAGAAGGTCGTGAAACTGAATCAACTCGCCCGCTGCCTCGTCGTGGTGGGACTGGGCGCCCACGCGGCGGCCTGGTCGCAGGAAGTCCAGAAGATCGAGCGGGTGGAGATCACCGGCTCGAGCATCAAGCGCATCCAGGACGAGGGCGCGCTGCCCGTGCAGACCATCTCGCGCCGCGACCTGGACCGCCAGGGCATCGTGTCGGCCGAGCAGTTGATCGCCACCCTCTCCTCCAACGGCAACGGGCTGGACAACCTGGCCTCCAACGCGGACGTGGTGTCGGGCCAGTCCCGCGGCAACAACGGCGCGACCTCCGCCAACCTGCGCCTGCAGGGCGCCAACGCCACGCTGATCCTGCTGAACGGCCGCCGCATCGCCGCGCACGGCCTCAACGGCGGCGTCGTCGACCTGAACCAGATCCCGATGGCCGCGATCGAGCGCGTCGAAGTGCTGAAGGACGGCGCCTCGTCGACCTACGGCACCGACGCCGTCGGCGGCGTCATCAACTTCATCCTGCGCAAGGACTACACCGGCCTGACCGTCAGCGGCTTCACCGACGTGACGCAGCACAGCGGCGGCAACATCTACCGCGGCTCGGTGACCGGCGGCGTCGGCAACATCGACAAGGACGGCTTCAACGTCATGGCCGTGCTGTCCATGACGGACAACAAGCGCCTGGACGGCTCGCAGCGCGACTTCGTCAACAGCTTCCAGCCCGAGCGCGGCCTGTCCCCGGACACGCGCGGCACGCCGTTCGCCACCGTCTTCTTCTCGCCCACGATCACGGCGCCGGTCTACAACGGCACCACCATCACCAGCGCCAACATCCTGGATCTGCCGGGCGGCGCGGGCTGCGCCTCGCAGCCGGGCATGGCCCCGTACGCGGAGAAGCTGTGGAACTCCGCCGCCGCGTCGCCGGCCAACCAGTTCGGTTGCGCCTGGGACTCGGGCAAGGCCGCCGTGATCCAGCAGCCGGTGAAGAACACCAACCTGGTGACGCGAGGCATGCTCAAGCTCGGCGAGCACACGCTGACCGGCGAAGTGCTGCTGGGCAAGTCCGAGTCGCAGAAGATCTTCTCGGCCAACCAGATCAGCAGCGGCAGCGCCACGGCGACGATCGGCCTGCCCAATGGCACCACCGTGCCCAGCCCGTTCCGCAGCCTGGCCTATCCCTCCAGCGGCGCCAGCTACCAGACCGTGTGGAACGCGCTGGTCGGCACCTTCCCGTCGCTGGCGTCGCAGGCCGGCAAGCCGCTGGCCTTCCGCTGGCGCTGCATGGAGTGCGGCCAGCGCGAGTTCGAGACCACCACCGACACCGGCCGCTACCTGCTGAGCATGGACGGCCCGCTGCCCTTCCTCAAGGACTGGGACTACAAGGTCGGCGCCTCGCAGGCCTTCAGCAAGAGCAATTCGGTGCTGGGCACCGGCTACCAGAACTGGGTGGGCCTGGCCAACCTGATCAACACCGGCGTGCTCAACCCCTTCCTGCTGGCGGGCCAGTCGCAGACGCCGGCCGCGCTGGCGGCGCTGGACGCGATCTCGGCGGAGGGCACCAAGCTCTACGGCGGCAAGTACACGACCGACGAATACGACGCGACCGCCTCCGGCCCGCTGTTCAAGCTGCCGGCCGGCGACGTGATGGCAGCCGTGGGCGTGGACTACCGGATCGAGAAGTACCGCTTCGACGGCAACCAGACGGTCAACACCAACGACATCAACACCTGGGTGTTCAACGCGCCGTTCGACAACGTGAACGCGCTGAACGGCGTGAAGCGCAAGGTGGGTGCGATCTTCGGCGAGACGATCATCCCGGTGGTCAAGGGCCTGGACCTCAACCTCTCGGTGCGCTACGACAAGTACACCGGCTTCGGCAGCACGACCAACCCGAAGGCCTCGATCCGTTATCAGCCGATCGACAGCCTGGTGTTCCGCGCGTCGTACAGCACCGGCTTCCGCGTGCCGACCTTCAACCAGCTGTTCAACGGCGTGACCGAATCGCCGTACACCGGCGCCGGCGTGCCGGATCCGGCGACCTGCCCGACCAACGTGGTCAGCAACGCGCCGGGCTGCCAGGCGGTCACCTTCAACACCCTCTTCGGCGGTCGTCCCGACCTGAAGCCGGAAGAGTCGAAGATGTCCAACATCGGCTTCGTGTGGCAGCCGGTGAAGGACTTCAGCGCCTCGGTGGACCTGTGGGACATCCGTCGTGACGGCCAGATCCAGAGCCTGACGCTGACGCAGATCCTGAACAACTACCAGCTGTTCCCGCAGGCCTTCTTCCGCGACGCCAGCGGGGCGCTGCAGACGGTGGACACCCGCTGGGTGAATACCGGCGAGACGCAGACCCGTGGCCTGGAGCTGTCGATGCGCGGCAGCACGCCGATGAACGGCGGCCGCCTGAGCGCCGGCCTGGACGGCACCTACCTGCTGAAGAAGCGTTCCAAGCTGCTGGACAACGTGGCCTTCGGCCCGAGCGAGATCGGCCAGTTCACGCGGTCGAGCGAGCTGGGCATCCGCTGGAAGCACAGCGCGTACATCAGCTACTCGTACGGCGACTGGGCCTGGACGCTGCGCCAGCAGTATTCGACCGGCTACTACGGCTACGTCCCGCCGGGCGTGGCCAACGGCAACGCGTCGGCACCGGCCTTCGATCCGTGGGTCAAGCCGTACTACCTGCACCACGCCAGCGTGGCCTACAGCGGCATCAAGAACCTGACGGTCACCGTGGGTGTGAAGAACCTCTTCGACCAGGACCCGCCGTTCGCGAACAGCTACGACACGAACACCGGGTCGGGCAGCTCGTGGGAGCCGCGTGTGGCCGACCCGCGCGGACGCTCGTTCACGCTGGGCCTGGACTACAAGTTCTTCTGATCAGGCACCGCCTGCCGCCATTCGCGACAGGCCCGCAGATGCGAAGCCCGCCGGGAGACCGGCGGGCTTTTTACGTCTTGGCGTCCGGAATGCGCGGAGTCAATGGAAATACGCGCCCCATGCCCTGTTCCCGGATCGCGTGCAACAGGCGCAGGACGGGCCCGGTGGGGCGAGTGATGCCCTGCTCATACCGGCGAAGCAGGCGTGCCGTCGTGTTGAGCATGTTGGCGAAGGTGTAGATGCTCAGATCCTCCGCCTCCCGGATGGCTCGGACTTCCTCCGGCGTCAGCGGCGCAGGAGGTGGCATGCCGCACCATGCCAGACGTGTCATTCGTTCGTCGCTCACCCACCCGCGAGCGTGCATGGCTCGTCCAGTTTTCACCATTCGGTCAATCGATTCGCACTTGCGCTTGCGCATCACAGATCACCTCCTTCAAGAATCCTGATTCGACGGCATTCGCCAATTGATCGGCGCCCATCTCCTTCAGGAGAGCGTTCGTTTGCTTGCAGCTGTCGAGCCTCCAAGCTTCGATGTTGGCGAGAACGTTCTTCGCGTAACCTTCGATGAAGAACCACGGAGCGTCTTGTCGATGGGCCACGATCACGCGATACCCATCGCGTTTGCCGGCCCCGGATCGTGCGATCCGTTTCTTGATGAGTCCACTACCGAGATTTGCATCGATCAGCCCGCGTTCCATTTCCGCCACGGCGCGGCACAGGTCCGCGTCTGCGCAGTTCCTGCTTGCGCATCCACGGTTGAAAGCCTTCGACCAGATAGACGACATTCGCCACTTCGACCTCTTCGCACTGTTGCGAGACGACTGAGTGACAGGTCATGCCCAGGACTGATTCGTCCTGAAGGCGGCCCCCTGTTGGGGGAGGCGCAGCGCTCAGGCCCTCAGCGTTCTCTCGCCCGGATCCAAGGTCACCGCGACGCCGGTCGGCAGCGGGACGTTGGGCGTCGTGTGGCCGCTCGGCCAGCCGGCGAGGACCGGAATGCCGAGCTCGCCGAAGTAGTCGGCGAGCACCTCGTCGGGCGCGTCGGCGTCGGTGAAGCTGCCGAGCAGCACACCGGCGATGTCGTCGAGCGCGCCGCCCAGGCGCAGCTGGCACAGCAGACGATCGATCTTGTAGGGGTCCTCGCCGATGTCTTCGAGGAAGAGGATCGCGCCGCGCAGGTCCGGCATGAACGGTGTGCCCATCAGCGCGACGAGCACCGCCAGATTGCCGCCGCTCAGCAGGCCGCGCACCGGCGTCGATCCGCGATTCAGCGGATGCGGCGAGAGCGCCGGACCGAGCGCATCGCCGGCACGGAGGCCGCGGCGCAGGCGCTCGGCGAGCGCGACGGCATCGGTCCATCCGGCTTCGCCCTTGTGCCAGTCCGAGGCCGGCATCGGCGCGTGCCATCCGGCCATGCCGAGCTGTTGCCGCAGCGCATGCAGTGCCGTCAGGTCGCTGTAGCCGATCAACGGTTTGGTCGACCGGTGCAGCAGCGCGCGGTCGATGCGGTCGAGCAGACGCAGGCAGCCGTAGCCGCCGCGCAGGCCGATCACCGCATCGACTTGGGGATCGTCCAATGCCTCGTGCAGATCGGCGAGGCGACGGCCATCGTCCGCGGCGAGGTGGCCGAGGAAGGTCGGCCCCTGGCAGCCGGGAAAAACCTTCGCACGGAAACCGAGCCGCTCGATCATCGGCACCACGAGGTCGAGCGTGCCATCCCTCGGCGGACCGGCAGGCGCAATCACGCCGAGGCAGGCGCGCTCGGGCAGCGGAGGCAGCAGGAAGGTGTCGTCAGCCATGGATCAGGACTCCAGCCACGCTGCCATCCGCGCGTCGATTGCGGCGCCGAGTGCCGGGATGCGCCAGGTCGTGGAACAGTCGGGGTGCGGCGCATAGCGCGAGCCGAGGTTGCTCAGCAGTGCGATGAGGTAATGCCGGCGTCGGGGCAGGATGCCGCGCACGATGCCCGCATCGGACGTGTAGTTCTCCGTGTTGCCGGTCTTGTGCGCGAACCAGACTTCGCCGCCGGTCGCGAAACGGCGCAGGTCGCCGGGCAGGGACACCTCGCCTGCATGCAGCCCGCCGTCCGGCATGAGCCAACGCCCCGGCAGACGCGCCGGCAACCCCGGCACCCAGCCGGGCACGCCGCCGAGCGCGCTGCTCGACAGCACCTGATGCAGCGCCTGGTCCTGCAAGGCGTGCATCGCCTGGTTGCGACTCTCGGGCGACAGTCGCGGCGCATCGGCGCGCAGCCATGGCGCGCGCGGCGCCACCGGGTCCAGCCACCACAACAGCCGCACCGTGTCCCATGCGGTCATCTGGATCTGGCCCACGCCCGATCCCGATCCGTTGCCCCAGCCGCCCTCCGCCGTCGTATTGGCGAAACGCAGCGTCGTCAGACCGAGCGAGGCGAACAGCGTGTGCAGCTCGTTTCGGACCTCGCGCCCGCCGTCGCGACGGATCGCGCCGGCGGCATGCATCAGCGTCACCAGCGCGGAGGTCGCCTCGTTGCTGCTCCACGTGACCATGTCGTAGGCCCAGTCGGACACCGCGCGTTCACGGCCGGCGTAGGTCAGCGGCTGCCACCAGCCGGCGCGTCCCAGGTCGACGAGTCGGCCCACGCCCGCCAGCAGCATCAGCTTCAGCAACGAGGCCGGATAAGGCGCCACCACGCGGTCGCCGCTTTCGCCGGCCAGCGGGACCCAGTCCATCGCGGACCAATCCGACGTCGGCCGCCAGGCGATCGAGTGGCCGTCGGCGTCGCGTTGATCGGCCAGGTAGCGGATGTTGCGCACGGGCCCCGCATCCGCCGCGATGTCGGCGACAAGGCCCTCGGGATGCTCCCGCGAGAACAGCACGTTGGCCGCGACCGGCGCGCCCTCCTCCGGGAACGCGACGACGGCCAGATCGATGCTGGGGAAATGCCGGATCGGCCGGCCGTCGTCCTGCGGATCGCGCGTGGCGCCGAAGTCCTGCGCGAGCACCGCGGCGCGCAGCGCCTCCGCGAGCGAGGCGGCGTCCAGCGCGACGGGCTTGACGGGCTTGACGGGCTTGACGGGCTTGGCGGCCGCCGTCATTGCGGCCCCTCAGGCGGCGCGCAGTTGCAGGCCGTCCAGCGCGATCGGGCTGGGCTTGCCGGACACGAGGTCGGCCACGATGCGGGCCGAGCCGAACGAGAAGGTGAATCCCAGGGCGCCATGGCCGACATTCAGCCACAGCCCGCGCATCGGTGTCTCGCCGAGCATGGGCGCGCCGCTCGGTGTGGCAGGACGCAGGCCGGCCCAGGGCACGGCATGATCGTAGTCGGCCGCCTTCGGGAAGGTCTCGCGGACGTTGCGCTGCAGCGCGGCCAGGCGCTTCGGGTCGATGCTCGTGTCGTCGCCGACCAGGTCCACCATCGCGGCGACGCGCAGCTGGTCGCCGATGCGGGCGTAGAGCGTCTTGCGCTCGAAGTCCGTGACGCTGACCGTGGGCGGTCGATGCACGCCGTTGATCGGCGCGGACAGGCTGTAGCCCTTCAGCGGATACAGCGGGAGCCGTATGCCGACGAGTTCCGCCAGTGCCGCGCTCTGCAGGCCGGCGGCCAGCACGATGCCGTCCGCGACCAGATCACCCTGGTCCGTCCTCAGCGCGGCGACACGGTCGCCCTCGACGGCGAAACCGGTGGCGTTGGCCTTCACCCGGCCCCTGAAATTCGGATGGCGCGCGAGGCGTTCGCCCAGTTGCACGCTCAGCGCATGGCAGTCGGCCACCGCTTCGCCGGACGTGAAGATGCCGCCCGCCAGCCAATGCGCACCGCCGTCGCCGAGCGACGGCTCGATCGCCAGACATTCATCGCGGGTCAACGCCCGTTCCGGCCCGCGGCTCGGCGTCCGGGCGGCGACTCGCGCGAATTCTTCGGGCTTGCGATACACCACCAGCTTGCCGGGCGTGCGCAGCGAGATGGCATCCAGCGCGGCATGCCGCTGCAGTTCGCCGAAACACTGCTGGCTGAACGCGCCCAGTTCGAGCAGGCGCTCGGTGGTGCGCTGGTTCACCGGCCCGCGGCAATGCGCCAGGAAGGACGCCAGCCAGCGCCATTGCGCGGTGGTGCCGTCCGGCTTGAAGCGCAGCGGACCGTCCGGATCGAGCAGCCAGCGCAGCGCCTTCAGCGGCACGCCGGCATCCGCCAACGGCGACACATAGCGGTAGCTGAGCTGCCCGCCGTTCGCACGGCTCGCGCCTGTGCCCAGCGCGGCCTCGCGCTCCACGAGCGTCACCCGATGCCCCGCCTCCGCCAGGGCCCAGGCGGTGGTGACGCCCACGACGCCCCCACCGATCACGACTAGCTGCTTCATCCCGGACGAATTCATTCTTGAATGGTCCGGAAGGTTACGGATTCACGACACCCTCAGCCAATGAAAGCGGTGCCGCTACCCATAACCTTGTTGAATGCGCGCAAGGGGGGTGCCCGCCCCCGTCTTCCCCTCAGGCGAGGACGGCCGCCATCGCGTTCGCGGTGGCCTCGACGTTGCACGTGTTCAGGCCCGCGATGCACATGCGGCCCGAGCGCAGGATGTAGACACCGAATTCCTCGCGCAGGCGATCCACCTGCTCCGGCGTGAGGCCGGTGTAGCTGAACATGCCGCGCTGCTTCAGGAAGTAGTCGAAGTTGCGGCCCGGCACCTTGGCCGAAACGACCTCGAACAGCGCGTTGCGCATCGCCAGGATGCGCTCACGCATTTCCTCGACCTCGCCTTCCCACAGCGGACGCAGCGCCGGGTCGCCCAGGACCTTGGCCACGACCTGACCGCCGTGCATCGGCGGATTGGAGTAGTTGCGGCGGATCGTGAACTTCAACTGCCCCAGCACGTTCGCCGCCTGCGCCGCGTCCGGGCACACGACCGACAGCGCGCCGCAACGCTCGCCGTACAGGCTCATGTTCTTGGAGAAACTGTTGGCGACGAAGAAGCTCAAGCCCGCCGCGGCCAGCGCACGGATCGCGAAGGTGTCCTGCTCCAGCCCGTCGCCGTAACCCTGGTAGGCCAGGTCCAGGAAGGCGATCAGCTCGCGCTCCTTCAGCACCAGGATCAACGCGTCCCACTGCGACTGCGACAGGTCCACGCCGGTCGGGTTGTGACAGCAGGCGTGCAGCAGCACGACGCTGCGCGCCGGCGCTTCCGACAAGGCCTGCAGCATCGCGTCGAAACGCAGGCCGCCGGTCTTGGCGTCGTAATACGGGTAGCTGCGGCACTCGATGTACGAGCCCTCGAAGACGGCGCGGTGGTTGTCCCAGGTCGGGTCGCTCAGGTAGATCGCGCTGTCGGGGAAGTAGCGCTTGATGAAGTCCGCGCCGACCTTCAGCCCGCCCGACGAGCCCACGCCCTGGATGGTCGCGACGCGCTTGCCCTGCAGCGCCTCGCTGTCGGCGCCGAAGAGCAGCTTCTGCACCTCGGTGCGGAAGTTGGCCGCGCCCTCCATCGGCAGGTACGGCCGCGCGCCGGCCTGTTCCACCACGGCCAGCTCCGCCCGGCGCACGGAGTCCAGCATCGGGATGCGACCGTCATCATCGAAGTAGATGCCGATGGACAGGTTGATCTTCTGCGTGCGCGGATCCTTCTGGAAGGCCTCGTTCAGGCTCAGGATGGGATCGCCCGCGTAGGCGTCGACGTGCTGGAACATGCTGGAAACTCCACGTTGGACTATCGGCTCGCACCATTATCCCCAGCCCCGCCCGCCCGCACCGGAACAGCCCGCCTGCCAAGGCGCCGATACAGGCCGACGACAATGCGGGCTTCGCATTACCCGCTCTACAGAATCACATGATCACGGACTTCAACGCGCGCGGCGCCGCCTGCCTGCCCGGCCACATGGGCATCGAGATCGTCGAGGTCGAGAAGGGCCGCGTCTTCGCGCGCCTGCCGGTCACCCAGCAGGTCATGGCCCCCAACGGTTACCTGCACGCCGGCAGCGTCGTCACGCTGGCCGACACCTGCTGCGGCTACGGCTGCATCTCGTCGCTGCCCGACGGCGCCCAGAACTTCACCACGGTCGAACTCAAGTCCAACCACCTGGGCACCGCCCGCGACGGCGTCATCGAATGCCTCGCCACCGCCGTCCACATGGGCCGCACGACGCAGGTCTGGGACGCGACCGTCACGCACAACGGCAAGACGATCGCGCTGTTCCGCTGCACGCAGATGGTCCTGTACCCGAAGGCCTGATCAGAGCGCCTTGCCGCTGCCGATCGCCATCACCAGACGTGTGACGAGGACCAGCTTCGGCGCAATGGCATCGACGACGACGTACTCGCTGTCGCTGCTGTGCGCGCCGAATCCGCGCACGCCCAGGCCCTCGATGACCGGCGCCTTGGTCGCCAGCGACGCATAGGCGGCGTCCGTGCCGCCGCCGGTCGGACGGTCGCGCACGACGAGCTCCAGCTTCTGCTCGTCGGCCAGGGCCTTGACCTTCGCGCCCAGCGCGCGCGAGGCGTCCGTCGCCGCCAGCGGCGGACGGCCGCGGTTGAAGCTCAGGGTCACTTCCGCGTCCGGGACCAGTTTGTTCTGGATGCGCTTGCGCAGCTCGGCTTCCAGGGCATCGAAATCGGAGAAACGGTCCGCGCGCGCATCGCCCTGGGCCTCGGCACGTTCCGGAATCGCGTTGCGGACCGAGCCCGCCTTGGACAAGGTCCAATTCAGATGCAGGCCGCGCTTGGGATCGGAGAGATCGCGCGTCTGCAGGATCTGGTGCGACAGCTCGGTCAGCGCGTTGATGCCCTTCTCCGGCGCAGCGCCCGCATGCGACGAGCGCCCCTTGACCTTCAGGTCGACCGAGGCGATGCCGCTGGTGGCCAGGCGCACCGTCTCCGGCGTCGTCGGGCCGCCGCCGCCCTCGAAAGACAGCACCGCGTCATGCTCGCCGCCGAGCTTCGTGATCAGCGCGTTGGAACCGGGCGACCCGATCTCCTCGTCGCCGTTGATCAGCACGGTGATCTCGGCGTAATCCTTGAAGCCGACCGACTTCAGCATGGCCAGCGCATGAAGGATGGTGGCGACGCCCTGCTTGTCGTCGGCGATGCCCAGGCCGTAGGCGTGGTTGCCGTCGATGCGGAAGGGCTGCTGCTTCAGGCCGCCGCGCTGGTAGACGGTGTCCATGTGCGCGATCAGCATCACGCGTTTGCCGTTGGCGTTGCCGCCCTTGAACGAGGCCTGCACGACCTGGCCGACCTTGGCCGGGCCGTCGCCCGCGTCGGAGGTCGGCGCGGCGATGGTCTTGTCCGGATCGACCAGCTGGACCTGGCCGCCGAGCTCGCGCAGGCGCTGGGCGATGACGCCGGCGATGCGGTCCAGGCCCTGACGGTCGGAACTGCCGGACTCGATCTCGACCAGCTGCTGCAGCGTCTTCATCAGCGCGGGCTGCTCCTTGGCGGCGAGCGCGTGGAGCTCGGGGACCGTCTGCGCCTGCGCGCCGGTCACACCGAGGGCGGTCATCGCGGCCAGGGCAAGCGCCGCGCGGCGCAGGGTGGGAAGGGAAGCGGTCATCGGCGAGGTCTCCAGATCGTTCTTGAAGGAACCGCCCCCTCGGGAGCGAAGGAAGCGGCCATCCTATCGGGGCGGCGTCCTTGCGGCCGGGTTGAAAGTGTTTCGTGTGCGAGGGGCTGTCGCGACGTGCCCGGGGCGCCTAGCATCCGACGCTCCACAGCACTTGCATGGACCCACCCATGAGTTCCCCTGTTCCCACCTCTTCCCGCACCGTGACGATGATCGCGGTGATCGTCGCCGCGCCCGGCCGTCGCGAGGACCTGCGCGCCGAACTGACCGCGCTGGTCGCGCCGACCCGCCAGGAACCCGGCTGCCGCGACTACCGTCTGTTCGAGCTGGAGGAGTCGCCCGGCACCTTCCAGATGCACGAGCAGTTCGACGACGAAGCCGCGCTGGAGGCGCACCGCGCGATGCCGCACTTCCAGGCCTTCGCGAAGAAGGCACCGGCGCTGCTGGGCGCTCCGCTTCAGTTGATCAAGCTGACGCCGCTGGCCTGAGCCACTCGATCCATCGCCCGTGCGGGTGCGACCACGCCAGCGCTTCGGTGCGAAGCTCGGCGCCATCGCGCCATTGAAGCGTCCACAGCGTACCGCTGCCAGGTGATGCGCCCGCGGGACACGCCGGCGGCGAGTCCATCGGCGCCAACTTGCCGACCTCGCCGCTGATCCAGGCTAGGCCGCGCTCGCGCACCAGGCGTTCGATGCGCGCGACGTGGACCTTGAACGCCTCGGGCTCGAAGTAGGCCAGCACCCAGACGTTGAAGATCACGGGCGTGACGCCGGCGGGCAGCTCGTCCATCCACCGCTCAAGCGCCGCCAGACCGTCCTCGGTGCGCAGCAGCGGCACCGGGTGTCGACGGGCGTCGGCCAACGCCCGGTCCAGGCGCTCCCGCCGCGCGGCGTCGCCGGGCCAGAGGCAGGCGCGCAGCCAGCGGGCGCCCGCCTCGTCGGCCGGATCGATCGGTTGCAGGTCGACGCCCATGCGCCGGCTCGCCCGCCAGCGCGGCGCACCGAGCAGCGCGGCCGGGCGCTCGCCACGCCAGGTGGTGGCGATCAACGGCGCATCGGGACGCTCACCGGCCGTCGTCTCGACCCCGTCGTCGTAGGCATGGCGATCGACACCCAGAAGCAGGCCGGCGCTGCAGCCGAACTCGAACAGGGCCAGCTCGACCGGTTGGTCCTCGGTGCCTCCGAGTCGCGTGGCGAGCGCCTGCAGGACGGGTCGGAGCACGGCACAGCGCCCCGTCTCGTTGGTCTGCGTGGTGCGCATGCGGATCAGCGCGCGCAGCGCGGCGTCCTCGCGGCGGATGAAGTCCCTCAGCAGCGCCGCCAGCTCGCCGTCCGGCGCCCGCGTGCCGCCGACGCTGGCGTAGTACGCGGCGAGCGGATGCGGCTCGCCGGCCAGGATCCGATCGTGCAGCGCGGCCAGCAGCAGCACCGGCTTGCGTTGCGTTGCCGGAGCGTCGAGCAGCAGCGCCATGAGCGCCGGATCGGCGGCGATGATGCCCGCGAGCGCCTGATACAGCCCATCGTCCGCACCGTCGGTCTGCGCAAACCGCGTGAAGTGCTGGGCGACGTGCCCCAACTCCGCCATCACTCCGCCAGCGCCGCCTCGATCTCGCCGCGGATGGCGGCCGGGGCGTCGTTCGGCGCGAAGCGCTTCAGCACCTGTCCGTCGCGGCCGATCAGGAACTTGGTGAAGTTCCACTTGATCGCCTGCGTGCCCAGGATGCCGGGCTTCTCGCCCTTGAGCCATTGCCACAGCGGGTGCGCTTCCCCGCCGTTGACCTTGACCTTGGCCATCATCGGGAAGCTCACGCCGTAGTTCAGTTGGCAGAACGACGAGATCTCCTCGTTGCTGCCGGGATCCTGGCCGCCGAATTCATTGCTCGGGAAGCCGACCACCACCAGTCCGCGCGCCTGGAAATCGCGCCACAGGTCCTCCAGACCCTTGAACTGCGGCGTGAAGCCGCACTCGCTGGCGGTGTTGACGACCAGCAGCACGCGGCCGCGGTATTGGGACAGCTCGACCGGCTCACCGGCGATGGTGACAGCGTCGAAGTCGAAGGCAGTCTTGCCATTGGCGCTCATGGGGGACCTCCTCGTGATCGTGGTGACGGCCCGGGGGCTCGTGGCGGCCCGGGTGGCCCGGGGTGCATCCTAGCGCGGCGACAGGGTTCAGGCGCGACGCCGCTCCAGCGCCGCCAGCATCGCCGCGCCCAGGATGGCCGCGCCGCCGACAGCAGTCTTCCCGTCCAGCGTGCCGCCGCCCAGCAGCAGCGCGGAGATCGCCGCGACCGGCACCTCCGTCAGCATGACCACCGCCGTGACGTTGGCCGGCAGGCGCGCCGCCCCGTATTGCAGCGACAGGTTGGAGATGAAGAACAACAACGCCATGCCCGCCAGCGGCAGCAGCCAGGCCGCGCCCGGCAGCGACGGCCACGGCGCCAGGCCCCGGCCGGCCATGGCCGAGGCGGATAGTCCCGCCACCAGCACGCCACCGGCGAACATCGCCAGCGCCCGCGCGCCGGGGCTGCGGGCGGCCTCGCGGCGCAGCATCACGTTGTTGAACGCGAAGGTCATGCCGCCGACCAGCCCCAGCACGTCCGGCAGGCTGGACGGCAGCGGCCAGCCGCCGTCCGCCGGCGCCAGCACCGCCAGGGCGCCTCCCAGCGCCAGGGCGATGCGCAGTCCGGCCGACACCGTGAGCGGCTCGCCCAGGACAATCCGAGCCAGCAGCACCGCCCACAGCGGCATGAGATAGAACAGCAGCACGACCCGGACCACATCGCCGGTCGACACGCCCCAGTTGAACGCCGTATTGGTCATGCCAGCCGCCAGCGTCACCACCCAGAGCCCGGGGGAGCGCAGCCATTCCGCCATGGCGCCCCGCTGACTCCCCAGCACCACGGCCAGGGACAGGACGTACAGGATCACCGTGGTCCACAAGGGGTGCATGCCGGCCCCCTCGAATTGTCGGAACGGCCACCAGGACAGCCCCCAGATGGTGGCGTTGAGCATCAAGGCGAGGATCGGCATTCGGAAACTGGAGACGGAAAGCGGCAGAGGGAGGGACAGAGGAGGGGACAGGAGGCACGACAGATGCGCACAAGGGGTGGGGCTTGTGCAACAGTCCCCCCGACAGGGCTTGGAACCGGCCTGCGGACCGGCCAACAATGCCCAGGGTTTGTAGCATGGCGCAAGGACTGACCCTGACCTCCAATCGGGGCGCCGTGCGCCTGTCATGCACGCGGCCTACCCTGTCGCGTGTGACCCGTCCACCAAAGTAGGGAGAGCTTCTTGGATCACCTGGCCTGTTTTGCCCCCGAGGATTTGCAGTCCCAGCCCGGGCCCGACCTGCAGGGCTATCACTGGCGCCTGCTGGCTCAAGGGGACTCCTGGTTTTCGACCGCCCAGGCCAAGCTCAGCGCGCATGCGAACCTGCTCCAGGAACTGGTGCTGACCAAGCCGGCCGTCGCGATCAACTGCGCCGGACAGCGCGAGAGCCTGTCCAAGGTCGTGGAACTGGCGTCTTCGCCCGACTTCGTCCGCCTGCTCACCGCGCCGGACGCCCCCGTCTGGGACGGCATCCTCATGTCCGTCGGCGGCAACGACCTGATCAAGGCGGCGCAGACGCCGACGCAGATCGACGGCGTGGAAGTGCCGCTGCACCTGCGCCTGCTGCGCAACCAGACCGAATGGGGTCCGCCTTCCGCGGGGGTCGGCCGCTACTTCTCGGAACCCGGCTGGGAGACCTACGCCGACTACCTGAAGGCCAACCTGCGGCATCTGCTGACCTTGCGCGATCAGGGCGCCTCGGCGGGCAAGCCGGTCTTCATGCACTGCTATGCGGTGCCGATGCCGCGTCCGGCCGGCGCCGAGGACGCTGGCCATGGTCCCTGGCTGTATCCGGCGCTGAAGGCTTATTCCATTCCCGCCGCGGACTGGGCAGCGGTCAGCCGCCTCATGGTGATGCACCTGGCGCAGTTCCTGAAGACGCTGATGGCGGACAAGGAGCAGTTCCCGGGGCTGTTCGTGTTCGATTCCACCGCGGTCCCGCTGGCCTCCGCCACGCCGGGCGCCAGCGGCATCAGCGGCGACTGGCACAACGAGATCCACCTCAACCACAGCGGCTGCCTGAAGATCGGCAGCGCCTGGTCGGCCCACATCGACGAGGTGCTGACCACCGGCGGCATCGTCGTGGCGACGCCGCCCACCGGGCGGGGACGCGCGCGGCGCTGAGGCCCCCCCAAACGAAGACGGCCCCGCGAGGGGCCGTCTTCGTTTCAGCGGAAGCTCCGCTCAGTGCTTGTCGCTGCGCGCGATGGCCAGCAGCCGCTCCAGCTCTTCGGGATGCTGGCGCTTGTTGTGCTCGTGCCAGCGTCCGACCACCCACATCGTGCCGGCGACCAGCAGGCCGAGGATGGTGATCGAGCCGAAGGCCGAGGTGCCGAAGCGGGTCAGCATCGTGTACAGCGCGCCCAGCCCCAGGATGCAGGCCTGCTCGTTGAAGTTCTGCACGGCGATGGAGCGGCCCGCGCCCATCAGGTTGTGGCCGCGATGCTGGAGCAGCGCGTTCATCGGCACGACCAGGTAGCCGCCGATCCCGCCCAGCAGGATCAGGAAGGGAATCGCCACCCACAGGTTGTTGATGAAGTTCAGCACCAGCATCAACAGGCCCAGGCCGATGCCCAGCGGGATGACGCTGGTGGCCTTGTCCAGGCGCACGACCGCGGAAGCCACGATCGCGCCGACGGCGGTGCCGATCGCCACCACGCCGGCCAGCGCCGATGCCTGCGTCGTGCCGTAGCTCAGCGCCGCGGCGGCCCAGGCGAAGACGATGTAGCGCATGTTCCCGGACACGCCCCAGAACAGCGTCGTCATGCCCAGCGAGATCTGGCCCAGCTTGTCCTGCCACAGCCGCGAATTGCAGGCGGCGAACTCGCGCACCAGGTCGGCCGCGTTGTGCGAAATCGGCTGCAGCGGCGAATCGGTGCGCGGGATGCGCAGGTTGAAGAGCGCCGCGATGAAATACAGCACCACCATGAAGGCGATGGCCGCCTCGGGCGCGGTGTCGATGCCGGTGTCGATGAACGGGACGTCGATGGCCAGCAGCCAGGCGGACGCCCTGTCGCCGATCAGTTGTCCGCCGAAGACGGCGCCCAGGATGATGGACGCGATGGTCAGCCCCTCGATCCAGCCGTTGGCCTTCACCAGCTGGGAAGGCGGCAGGAGTTCGGTCAGGATGCCGTACTTGGCCGGCGAGTAGGCGGCGGCGCCGAGGCCGACGATCGCGTAGGCGATCAGCGGATGCACCCCCACCAGCATGCTCAGGCATCCCAGCACCTTGATGGTGTTGGAGAAGAACATGACCTTGCCTTTGGGCACCGCGTCCGCGAAGGCGCCGACGAAGGGGGCGAGCACGACGTAGAACAGCGCGAACATCGGCACCAGGGCGGCGCGTTGCCATTCGGCGGCACCGCTGGTGCGGAGCAGTTCAACGGCGGCCACGAACAGCGCGTTATCAGCCAGCGAGCTGAAGAACTGCGCTGACATGATGGTGTAGAAGCCTTTTTTCATCGACCCGGCATACCTGGAACTGCGGTGATCACGCTGGGTCCACGGGGTGGGGAAAGGGCAGCGCTGCGGCGGGTTTATAGCACGCGCTCGTTTTCGTAACAGCGCTTCACGGGACAGTGTCTCTGTGCTATCCGGTCCCGCTTTTCCGCCGTCCCGGAGGCCGCGCGGGGCCGCCCCGTCGCACCGCCCGAGGGCGCGAACCTGTTCGTGGCGCGGCACAATGTGTGCCCATGCCGCGTCCGATCGAAGCCCTCATCCACCAGCCCGCGCTGGCTCACAACATCGCCCGCGCCCGCGCCTGCGCGCCCGACGCGCAGGTGTTCGCGGTCGTGAAGGCCAACGCCTACGGTCACGGCATCGAGCGCGCCTTCGACGCACTGCGCAGCGCCGACGGCTTCGCGATGCTGGACCTGGACGAGGCCCAGCGCGTGCGCGACCTGGGCTGGCGCGGTCCGATCCTGCTGCTGGAGGGCTGCTTCGAATCGCGCGACCTGGAACTCTGTTCGCGGCTGAAGCTCTGGCACGCGGTGCACCATGAGCAGCAGGTCGACTGGCTGGCCATGCACAAGACGCACGAGCCGCACCGGGTGTTCCTGAAGCTCAACAGCGGCATGAACCGGCTGGGCTTCACGCCGAGCGCGTTCCGCGGCGCCTGGACACGGCTGAACGCACTACCGCAGGTCGACGAGATCTCGCTGATGACGCATTTCTCGGACGCCGACGGCCCGCGCGGCATCGCGCACCAGACCGCCGTCTTCAAGGAGGCGACCGCCGACCTGCCGGGCTCGCGCACGTTGAGCAACAGCGCCGCGATCCTGCGTCACAGCACGGACCCGGAGGTGCGGGCCGACTGGGTGCGCTCGGGGATCATGACCTACGGCAGCGCGCCGGACTTCCCGGAACACGACATCACCCACTGGGATCTGAAGCCGACCATGACGCTGCGGGCCAAGGTCCTGGCGGTCCAGCATCTGAAGGAAGGCGACAGCGTCGGGTACGGCAGCAGCTTCGTGGCCCAGCGCGAGATGCGCATCGGCACGGTGGCCTGCGGCTACGCGGACGGCTATCCGCGCCACGCCGCGCACGGCACGCCGGTGCTGGTCGGCGGCCGGCGCAGCGCGACCATCGGACGCGTGTCCATGGACATGCTCGCGGTGGACCTGAGCGACCTGCCGAACGAGGGGATCGGCAGCGAGGTCACGCTCTGGGGCCAGGGCCCGCACGGCTCGGTGCTGCCGATCGACGAGGTGGCGCGCGCCGCCGGCACGATCGGCTACGAGCTGATGTGCGCGGTGACGAAGCGCGTGCCGGTGCACGTCGAGACGCTGGGCTGAGGCCCGGCGCGCCGACCTTCGCCTCGGACTGCCTCCGTCGGCGTCATGCACCTGGACTGGACGCCGGCCGACTGGGAACTGGAGATCTCCGCGATCCGGGCCAGCGGTCCGGGCGGGCAGAACGTCAACAAGGTCAGCAGCGCGGTGCACCTGCGTTTCGACATCCGGCGCTCGACGCTGCCGGCGCTGATCAAGGAACGCCTGCTGGCGCTCAGCGACCAGCGCATCACGGCCGAGGGCGTCGTGGTGATCAAGGCGCAGGAGTCGCGGAGCCAGGAGCAGAACCGCGCCGACGCAATTGCGCGGCTGATCGCGCTGGCGCAGAGCGTGGCGCACACGCCCAAGGCACGCCGGGCGACCAAGCCGACCTACGGCTCGCAGAAGCGCCGGCTGGAAGCCAAGAGCCAGCGCGGCGACATCAAGGCCGGGCGCGGCAAGGTCCGCGGCGAGTGAGCGCCCCGACCCGAGGACTTTCGAGGGAGACCCCATGTTCAAGGCATTCCGCATCCTGATCCTGCTCGGGATCCTGGTGACGGTGGCGGGCACGACGCTGATCGGCCGCTGGCAGGCCCAATCCTGGAAGCGACCGCAGGTCGTGACGCTGTATCCGATCAACGCCTCCGGCGACGCGGTGACCGACCTCTATCTGGAACGCCTGGACGAGTCCGCCTTCGCGGGCCTGGCGCCCTACTTCCGGCAGGAAGCGGCCCGCTACGGCGTGTCGCTGGCCGAGCCGGTCCGCCTCGTGCTGGGCGGCAGGGTCCGGGTCGTGCCGCCGACGCCGCCGCGCGACGCGGGGCCGCTGTCGGCGATCTCCTGGAGCCTGCGGATGCGCTGGTGGGCGTGGCGCCAGACGCCGCCGAGCTCGCCGGTGCCGGACGTGAAGCTCTTCCTGATGTACCACCCGCCGGACTTCGCCGGCGCGCTGCCGCATTCGATCGGGCTGGAAAAAGGCCGGCTCGGCCTGGTGCACCTGTTCGCGATGAAGTCGCAGCAGGCGCAGAACGAGGTCGTCATCGCGCACGAGGCGCTGCACACCTTCGGCGCGAGCGACAAGTACGACCGGGCGACGCTGGCACCGGTCTTCCCCGACGGTTATGCGGCGCCGCGGCAGGAGCCGCGCTACCCGCAGACAGCGGCCGAGCTGATGGCCGGCCGCGTCCCGGTCCGGGAGGGGGAACTGCGGGTCCCCGCGGGTCTCAGCGAGACGCTCGTCGGTCCGGCGACCGCCGCGGAAATCGGTTGGGTGAAGTGACACGCTGAAGAGGTAAGGGATCGTTCCACCCCCTCCGTTCGAGGGGGCTGCGCGGCGCTTTGCAAAGCTGACACGGAGAGAATTCCGCCCGAAGAGGGAAGGATTTCCATGAACAAGAAGATCGGCGGGCTGACGCTCGCCCTGGCGGCTGTCACGAGCATGGCTGCGGCGCCCGCGCACGCGGAGCGCATCGAGGTGACCTTCACGGGCACGTTCACCTCGTCCTACACCTACGAGTTCTGCGGCACATGCTCGGAGGGCGTCTTGACGGTGACCCCGCTCGCACCGCTGTCGTTCTCGCAGAAATGGGTCGTCGACATCGGCAAGGCGGCCGGGATGGACGACCCCATGGTCTTCAGCTATCCCGCAACGGATGCCGACGGGCGGCCGGTTCAGGCCGAGTTCAGCAGCCAGACGATGGGCAGACAGTCGCTGAACGCCTCGACGGAACCGCTCCTGCTGCCGTCGGGCCTCCTGGCATGGGCCAACGTGGCGGCGCCCACCGATCCCGTCCAGGGACAGAAGGACGCCCTGCACTACCGGGAGAGCAACTCCTACGCGGGAATGCGCCCTCCCGAAGACAAGACGGACATCTGGGGCATGACCCGAAGCGGCGCGTGGAATCAGGCCGACGGCTCGCCGTTGTGGGCCAACGTGCAGTTGTTCAACTGGGCGCCCTTTGCGGTCACGTCGGCCAACGTCGGCGAGTCGTTCACGACCAGCCAGTTCATCGACCGCATGAACCAGGACTTCTGGTGCGCCGGCTGCAGGAACTCCTTCTCGGTGGACCTGATGACGCACAACCGCGCGGACGGCGGGATGACGATGTTCACCTATGCCGGGACCGTGTCCGGATTCAGCATGCGATCGCTCAGCGCCGTGGTGCCGGAGCCGTCAACCTACGCGCTGATGCTGGCCGGCGTGGCAGCGGTCGGATTCGCGGCTCGGCGTCGCCGCGCGGCAGGAGCGATCAAGTCCTGATCTCTTCCAGCAGGTCCGGGTGGCGATCGAGCAGCCGCAGCAGCTTGATCAACGCGAGCGGCGGCTGCGTCTTGCCGGTCTCGTAGCGGGAGAAGGCGTTCACGCCACCGCCGAAGATTTCTCCGGCTTCGCGTTGATCCAGCGCAAGCCTCTTGCGGACCTCCGCGATGAACGACGGATCGACCTGCGTGGCGTTCACCTGCTTGGAGAACGCCCGCACAGCGCGCATGACGCGACCCGATTCGTCCATGCTCATCGTCACCTCATCGCAGACTGGGCAGAAGTCTCCGGTCACTGCGGGGATGGTCGTGGACATGCCTTTGTAGACATGTTCGATATCACGGGTGTCGTGCACCGTCTTCGCGAATCCGCAAGCCGGACATTTCATCTCACAGCTCCTTGAACGAAACAAGCACAACCTCCTCCACCACGGTGAGTTTGAGATAGAGCCGACCTCGTGATGTCGTGGGCCGATAGACGTCTTGCCACTCGCGATGGTCGTGATACGTGGTCATGCTCTTGTAGAAGTCTCCCTGGCTCAACGCCAGGACCACCCTGACCCTTGCCTCTTCGTCGACGCCCAACGCTTCCGCTCCCAGGGACGCCGAGAGCGTCGCTCGAATACCGCCTTGGGAGACCAACTGCTTGACCGTGCTGAGTGGGTAATGTGCCTTGTTCTTTTCCATCGAATATTAACCTAGTTGGTTAACGACGGAATTGCTCAAGAGGCGCTCCGTCATCGAGGACGAAGCGTCTGGTCGAATGAAGCGGGCGACCTTGCTATTACGCAAGACTCGACCCCGGTTCCCGCCTCAGTGGGAGCCCATCAGCAAGAGCTCAGGGAGAGAGTGCGAACCGGAAGCGACGTGCCGCTCACCGCTGCGGCCGTGTCGCCACATAGATGCTCCCCAGGCACAGCACCATGCCGGCGAGCGCCAGCAGCGTGGGTCGCCAGCCTTCGAAGATCGCCGAGATCCCCAGCGCGATGACCGGGATCACCACGCCGGTCAGCGCCGCGCGCGCCGTGCCGTCACGCTGGGCGAGCTTGAAGTACAGGACGAAGGCGATCACCGAGCCGAACACCGCCAGGTACAGCAGGCTGAACACGTATTCCGGCGTCCACGCGAAGTGCAGGCCCTGCCCGGATGCCACCGACGTGATCAGCAGGAATGCCGCGCCATACCCCATGCTCCACGCCAGCACCGGCACCAAGGCCAAGCCGCGGCGGGTCAGGGTCAGCGTGAGCACGTTGCCGATGCAGGCCGCCAGCACGGCCGCCAGGCCGATGGCGAGCCCGTAGGCCGCCGTCGGGCGGGCGCCCGTCGACGCGATCTCCGGCCAGAAGATCATCACCACCCCCGCCACCGCGCCCGCCGACGCCGCCAGGAAACGGCCCGTCACCCGCTGGGCGAAGAAGATCCGCCCCGACAGCGCGTTGCCGAACACCATCAGACAGAACAGCACCGCGACCAGGCCGCTCGGGATGTGGCGTTCAGCCTCGTAGACGGAGTAGTAGTTGCCGCTGTACTGGACGATTCCCGTCGCCAGCATCAGCCCGTGCGCGGAAAGCGGCAGCTTCAGCGACAGCTTCTGCCAGCGCGCGAAACCGGCCAGCATCAGCGCGGCCATGCCAAACCGCCACCCTACCGAATTGAGCACCGGTACGCCCGAGGCGAGCTGGTAGAGGATGACGTGCCACGTGCTGGCCCAGATCAGCGTCGGGCCCCAGAACAACCAGCGATTGGAAGCGTGGGAGGTGGAAACGGTGGACATGCGCCTCAGTCAGCCGCCTTCTTGAAGGTGGCCAGCAGCGCGCCGGCGCCGACGAACAGCGATCCGAAGATCCGGTTCATCGCCTTCAGGTGCGATTCCGACTTCAGCGCCCGCAGCACACGGGCGGCCAGCAGCGTGTAGCCGGCCATCACGACGGCGTCGGTGAAGGCCAGCGTCGCGCCGATCACCGCGTACTGCTGCGTCAGGCTGTGATGCAGGTTCAGGAACTGCGGCACCACGGCCAGCAGGAAGACCGTGCCTTTGGGGTTCACCGCGTTGATGCCCCAGCCGCGCAGCACCAGGTCGCGACGCGAGACCTGCCGGCCCTCGGCCTGTTCAGCCACCAGCGGCCTGGCCGGCGAGCGCCATTGCTGGATGCCCAGGTACACGAGGTAGGCCACGCCGGCCCACTTGACCACCGCGAAGGCCTGTTCGGAGGCCGCGATCAGCGCGCCCAGCCCGGCGCCGACCACCACGATCTGGGTCAGGATGCCCAGGATCAGGCCCATCGTCATGAAGTAGCCGCGCTGGAAGCCGTGATTCAGCCCGGCGCTCATCGCCGCGATGGCCCCAGCGCCCGGCGACAGGCTGATGGCCCAGGAGGCCGCGAAAAACCCCAGCCAGACTGACAACTCCATGATCAACTCCTTCGAAGGAGCGGAGTTGTAGCACGGCGCCCCAGGCGACGACGAAGGTCAGGGCATGGGCGGCGGGGGGCCCGGTTATGCCTGCTGCCAATTTCGGAATGCAGCGCGCGCGCCGGCGCTCCAATAATCCCGCGCCATGTCCGCCTCCGTCCTGCTCGCCGTCGTCGTCGTCTACTTCTCGCTGCTGCTGGCGGTGGCCTGGTGGACATCCCGACGCGCGGACAACGACAGCTTCTTCATCGGCAACCGCAACAGCCACTGGGGCCTGGTCGCCTTCGGGATGATCGGCACGTCGCTCTCCGGCGTGACCTTCATCAGCGTGCCGGGCTCGGTCGGCGCCGGCGCCTTCGGCTACTTCCAGATCATGATCGGCCAGTTCGCCGGCTACGCCGTCGTGGCCTTCGTGCTGCTGCCGCTCTACTACCGGCTGAACCTCAGCTCCATCTACCGCTACCTCGGCGCGCGGCTGGGTGTCGCCGCCCACCGCACCGGCGCGGGCTTCTTCATCCTGTCCCGCACCCTGGGCGCGACCGCCCGCCTCTACCTCGTCGTGCGCATCCTGCAGGACCTGGTGCTGGCCCAGTTCGGCATGCCGTTCTGGCTCAGCGCGCTGCTGGTGCTCGTGATGATCCTGCTCTACACGCTGGAAGGCGGCGTCAAGACCATCGTCTGGACCGACACGCTCCAGACCACCGGCATGCTCGGCGGCCTGGTGATCTGCGTCGTGTTCCTGCTCCACGCGCTGGGGCTGGACCTGGCGTCGGGCTGGCAGTCGATGCGCGCGGCCGGCCTCGCCGACGTCTTCGTCACCGATCCGATGAGCGCCTCGCACTGGGCCAAGCAGTTGCTCGCCGGCGCGGCCATCGCCGTCGCCATGACCGGCCTGGACCAGGAGATGATGCAGAAGAACATCTCGGTCAGGCGCCTGGCCGACGCGCAGAAGAACATGATGGTGATGGCGGCCATCATGACCGCCGTCGTGCTGCTGTTCCTGTTCCTCGGCGGCCTGCTGACGATGTATGCGCAGCAGCAGGGCATCGCCGCCCACGGCGACCGGCTCTTCCCCGCCGTCGTGATGGGCCACCTGCCGGCCTGGGTGCAGCTGATCTTCGTGGTCGCGCTGATCTCGGCGCTGTTCCCGAGCGCCGACGGCGCCATCACCGCGCTCACCTCCAGCACCTGCATCGACCTGATCGGCCTGCAGGAACGCCGCGACTGGGACGAGGCCCGCAAGCGCCGCATCCGCAAGGCGGTGCACCTGGGCTACGCGCTCGTCTTCCTGCTGCTGACGCTGGGCTTCCGCTGGCTGGACGATCCGAGCATGGTCTCCGTGATCCTGAAGCTGGCGGGCTACACCTACGGTCCGCTGCTGGGGCTGTTCGCCTTCGGCATCCTGACGACGCGGACCTTGCGCGCAGGCGTGCTGCCCTGGGTCGCACTGGCGGCCCCGGCGTTGTGCTGGGTGATCGACGCCCACCAGGCCACCCTCTTCGGGAACTACCGGATGGGGTTGGAGCTGCTGCTGGTGAATGCCGCGCTGACCTTCGGCGGGCTGTGGGCCGGTTCGCGGCCCGCGCCGTCCTCCAGCGGGAAGTCGCCGGGCTGAAGGACGTAGTCGGCATACCAGGCCCGCACCCGGTCCGCCTCCCGCAGGACGGACGGCGGAAAGTCGTAGCGGCCCATCAGCGCGATCCCGTTGGTGTCGGGCAGCAGCCCGTCCTCGAGGATCAGTCCCTTCCCCTGCATCCTGACCAGATGGAGCGGCCGGTAGCTTCGCCGCAGGATCTTCCCCAGCGCGAGGTTGTGCGAGGTGACAACGACGCGCGCATGCGCGGCAAGGTGCTGCAGCACGGCGGCCCCGGCCGCCACGGATTCGATGTTGTTGGTGCCGCGGAAGACCTCGTCGATGATGAAGAAGGCCGTCCGGCCCTCCGATTCGGCGGCCTTGACCAGGGTCTGGGCGCGCAGCAGTTCAGCCATGTAAAGGCTCTGGCGGTCCTCGATCGAATCCTTGTTCTCGATGCTCACCCAGACGGTCACCGGAGGCACCCGCGCCTGGGCGGCATAGCAGACGCCGAAGGCGCGCGCGACCAGCAGGTTGATGCCGATGGCCCGGAGCAGCGTGCTCTTTCCGATGCCGTTCTGCCCGCTGAGCAGCAGGCTCCTGTCGCCCATCCTGAGGCTGAGCGGCTGGCAGTCGTCGAAGAGCGGACTCTTCAGATCCGTGAAGACGACATCCCCGTCCGTCTCCAGCCTGGCGACGCAGAGCTGGCCGGCGGAGAGCGCGTGCTCAAGGAAGCACAGATCCGCCTCGCATTCCGCCACTCGCTCATAGACTCGGCGCAGCGACGGAAGGGCGGCTTCGAACCGTTCCACCGACGCGCGCAGCGTCGCGTACTCGCTCATCGCCAGCAGGTTGGCGTATTCCGCGATCGCCGCGAAGCGGTCATACAGACGCCCCGAGATCAGCGCGGCGAGCCGGTCCGTCTCGGCCAGATCATCTGTCAGCGCCCCGTACAGGCGGCCGCGGCGGGTGACGCCCAGCTCTCCGAACGATCGGGCCGATGCGAGAACCAGCAGCAGCCCGGCTCGGAGCTTCTTCCATTCCTGAAGGCGCGGGAACAGCCGGATCTGCACGAAGCCGACGAGACCCACGTAGGCCAGCGTCGCACCGATCCCGACGACCGCGGGCCAGGCGAACAACCATTGCAAGGTCCAGATGAGGGCCAGTCCCCAGGGCGCCAGCCACAGACATTCAGTCCAGCCCGGGGTGACGATCCTGGCGCCGTGGAACAGATGCGGCGTGATGTCGTCCCTGGCGCAGCGCAGGGCATCCCGGATCGGCCCGGCGGGTTCGATCAACGCGGTGAGCTCAGCGGGGGAATGCGCCCGGAGCAGGTCGGCGACGACACGCTGGGCGATCGCCCCCCGCCTGAGGCGTCGATAGGTCGCCTGGCGGGCGCACAGGCTTGCGTGCTGGCCGATGCGCCTGAGATACGCCGGCATGTCCAGGTCCCGCCACGACTGGTCGTCGACGTGCTCCGGCGCGTCGACGTCCTTCGCGCGGTCGAGGCTGGCCACCTCGCTCTCCGAAAACCAGTCGTAAGACGTCGAGTGCGGACGCGTATTGGCGAACGATTCCGAGAACACGGCCCGGATCCGCTTGAATCGTTCCAGGACGCGGTCGACGTGAGGCAGGGTCATCGGTCGTTGTGCTGAAGGTGTGGATGTCAGAGGGCCTGCGGTCGGCAGATCGGGCTCTTCAGATGGTGTTTCACGAGGAAGAAACAACCCCCGATCCGGGTCCAGGACGGCCGTTGCACACACCCGACCCACAGCTTGCGCACAGGTCTCCCACAGCTGGGCTGCGGGGTTGACTACGATCAACCCACAGCCGGCCCACAACCTGCGCACAACAGGTCCACAGCCGGATCACCGCCCATCCACAGGCTTCTCAACAGGGTTGTCCACAGCGCGGGCGGCGACAATCGCGCCCCATGGCCACCCAGAAATCCCAATACGTCTGCTCCGAATGCGGCGCCACGAGCGCCAAGTGGCTGGGCCGCTGCCCGTCCTGCAGTGCCTGGAACACCCTGGTCGAGACCGCCGCCGAGCCCACGGGCGGCAAGAACCGCTTCCAGGCGCTGGCCCGCAGCCAGCCCGTCGCCACCCTGTCCGAGATCGAGGCCCGCGACTTCGAGCGCACCCCCACCTCGCTGGAGGAACTGGACCGCGTGCTGGGCGGCGGCATCGTTACCGGCGGCGTGGTGCTGATCGGCGGCGACCCGGGCATCGGCAAGTCCACGCTGCTGCTGCAGGCGGTCGACGCGCTGTCCCGCCAGATGAAGGTCCTCTACGTCACCGGCGAGGAATCCGGCGCGCAGGTCGCGATGCGCGCCCGGCGCCTGAGCCTGGACGGCTCCCAGGTGCGCGTGCTGGCCGAGATCGGCCTGGAGAAAATCCTCGCCACGATCGAGGTCGAGAAACCCGACTTCTGCGTCATCGACTCCATCCAGACCATGTACTCCGAGCAGCTGTCCTCGGCGCCGGGCTCGGTCGCGCAGGTCCGCGAATGCGCCGCGCAGCTGACCCGCACCGCCAAGTCGGGCGGCTGCGCGATGGTGCTGGTCGGCCACGTGACCAAGGAGGGCGCGCTGGCCGGGCCACGCGTGCTGGAGCACATCGTCGACACCGTCCTCTACTTCGAGGGCGACACCCACAGCAGCTACCGGCTGGTCCGCGCGATCAAGAACCGCTTCGGCGCGGTCAACGAGATCGGCGTCTTCGCGATGACCGAGAAGGGCCTGAAGGGCGTCACCAATCCGAGCGCGATCTTCCTGTCCACGCACGGCGAGCCGGTGCCCGGCTCCTGCGTGCTGGTCACGCTGGAAGGCACGCGGCCGCTGCTGGTGGAGCTGCAGGCGCTGGTCGACGGCGGCGGCCCCAGCCCGCGCCGGCTGTCGGTGGGCCTGGAGCGCGACCGCCTCGCCATGCTGCTGGCGGTGCTGCACCGGCACGCGGGCGTGGCGACCATGGACCAGGACGTCTTCGTCAACGCCGTCGGCGGCGTGCGCATCAGCGAGCCGGCGGCCGACCTGGCCGTGCTGCTCGCCATCCAGAGCTCGCTGCGCGGCAAGCCGCTGCCCAAGGGCTTCTTCGCCTTCGGGGAAGTCGGTCTGGCCGGCGAGGTGCGGCCCGCGCCGCGCGGCCAGGAACGGCTGAAGGAAGCCGCCAAGCTGGGCTTCTCGATCGCGGTCGTGCCGCAGGCCAACGCACCCAAGAAGCCTATCGACGGCCTGACCGTTCACCCGGTCGCCCGCATCGAGGACGCCATCGAGATCCTGCGCGGGTTGTGACGTCGGCGGCGTCGGGAACGATGTCGGCGCCGGCGTCGGGATCCACGACGCCGGCATCCGCAATCGCCACACCCGCCGCCGACGCGGCCCGACGACAATCGCGGGTTCGGCTCCATCCCTCCGGGATCCGGCCCTACCCCCTTCGGAGTTCCCCCGCATGAACCGCCTAGTCGGCATCCTTCTCGCCATTGCCGCCATCGTCGTCGGCATCTATTACTTCGGCTGGAAGGGCGCCATCCTGGGCACTTCCGCCGTCATCTTCTATCTGCTGCTGCAGTTCTCGCAGCTGATGCGCGTCATGCGCACGGCCCAGAAGTCGCCGCTGGGCCACGTCTCCAGCGCGATCATGCTGAACTCGAAGCTGCACGCCGGCATGAAGCTGATCGACCTGATCCGCCTGTGCAAGTCGCTGGGCGTGAAGGTCCAGGAGAACACCTACCGCTGGACCGACACCGGCGGCGACGCGGTGGACGTGGTCATGGAAAACAGCGTGGTCACGCGATGGACGCTGGTCCGCGCCCCGGAGCCCGCATCGGCGCCCCCCGCCGACACACCGGCCGCATAAAATCCCCGACTTCGCAGCGCCGCGGTCCGTCCGCGGCGGCAGAACCGCAAAAGGAAGACCCATGTCCCTGGACGATCGCGACGGCAAGATCTGGATGGACGGCGAGCTGGTGGACTGGCGCGACGCCAAGATCCACGTGCTGACCCACACCCTGCACTACGGTTGCGGCGCCTTCGAGGGCGTGCGGGCCTACCCGACCGACAAGGGCACTGCGATCTTCCGGCTGCGCGAGCACACCGAGCGCCTGTTCAACAGCGCCAAGATCCTGCGCATGAAGATCCCGTTCTCGATCGAGCAGGTCGAGGAAGCGCAGAAGGCGGTCGTCCGCGAGAACAAGCTGGCCAGCGGCTACCTGCGTCCGCTGACCTGGATCGGCAGCGAGAAGCTGGGCGTCAGCCCCAAGGGCAACAAGATCCACCTGATGGTCGCCGCCTGGGCCTGGGGCGCCTACCTGGGCGAGGAAGGCCTCAAGCGCGGCATCCGCGTCAAGACCAGCAGCTATACCCGCCACCACGTCAACATCACGATGACGCAGGCCAAGACGGTGTCCAACTACACCAACTCGATCCTGGCCAACATGGAAGCGACCGAGGACGGCTACGACGAGGCGCTGCTGCTGGACGCCTCGGGCTTCGTGTCCGAGGGCGCGGGCGAGAACCTCTTCATCATCAAGAACGGCGTCGTCTACACGCCCGACCTGTCGGCGGGCGCGCTCAACGGCATCACCCGCAACACCATCTTCGCGATCTGCGAGGACCTGGGCCTGAAGCTGGTCGAGAAGCGCATCACCCGCGACGAGGTCTACATTTCGGACGAGGCCTTCTTCACCGGCACCGCCGCCGAAGTGACGCCCATCCGCGAGCTGGACCGCATCGAACTGGGCAGCGGCAGCCGCGGCCCGATCACCGAGAAGATCCAGTCGGCCTTCTTCGACATCGTCAACGGCCGCAATCCCAAGTACGCCCACTGGCTGAGCGTGGTCTGACCGGCCCGGTCTCCGCCGCCTTTTCTGCCGTCGTACCGCAACGGGTCGCCAGCCTCCGCAAGCCTTCAAGAACAAGATCATGAGCGCCAACACCACCACGCCCAAGGCCACCGTCGAAGTCACCGCCCAGGACCTGCAAGGTCCCGGCGTCGTCTTCTGCCCGAATCCCAAGATGCCGCTGTGGAGCAACCACCCGCGCGTCTTCATCGACCTGAGCCACACCGGCGAAGGCGCCTGCCCGTACTGCGGCACGCTGTACAAGCTGAAGGCCGGCGAGCACCTGCCCTCCGGTCACTGAGCCACGACGGCCGGCCGCCCCGCGACCGGCCTTCCCGCTCCCTTGAACAAGGAACGAGCCCCATGGTGCGCAAGCCTCAGACCGCCCTGCTGCTGGCCTCTCCCGAGGACACCGAAGCGCAGTTCTACGAGGCCCTGCAGGCCGGCGACCTGGAACGGCTGATGGCCGTCTGGGGCGACGAGGACGAGGTCTGCTGCGTGCATCCGGGCGGGCCGCGTGTCGTCGGCGCGGCGGCGATCCGGGCGAGCTTCGAGCAGATCTTCGCCAGAGGTGCTATCCCCGTGCATCCGGAGTGCCAGCGCAAGCTGGTCAACGGCGAGACGGCGATCCACCAGGTGCTCGAGCGCGTCGAGATCACCGACGAGGACGGCGTGCAGAGCGCGTGGGTCGTCGCGACGAATGTCTACCTGAAGACGGCGCTGGGCTGGCGCATGGTCGCGCACCATGCCAGTCCGGGCACCTCGCAGGACGTGAAGCAGGAGCTGGCCATCGTGTCCGCCGGCGCGCCCACGACGCTGCATTGAGAGGGTTGTCCATGCAGTACCAGGCACCTCCCTGGTTGCCCGGAGGCCATGCCCAGACGATCTGGCCCGTGCTGTTCTCGCGGCGCTACGAAGGCCCCCCGCCGCAGTTCCGGCGCGAACGCTGGTTGACGCCCGACGGTGACTTCGTGGACGTCGAACATCTGGTCGATCCCGCCGCGACGCCCTCGACGGATCCTGCGGCGTCTCCGGCCGGACGGCCCTTGCTCGTGCTCTTCCACGGTCTCGAAGGCTCGGTCGAGAGCCAGTACGTGCAGGCCTTCGCCGCAGTTGCGCAGCATCGCGGCTGGGCCTTCGCGATGCCCTACTTCCGAGGGTGCTCGGGCGAGCTCAACCTCGCGCCGCGCGCGTATCACTCGGGCGATTACCTCGAGATCGGCTGGATGCTGGAGCAGCTGCGCGCCTCGCATCGCGGTCCGATGATCGCCGTCGGCATCTCGCTCGGCGGGAACGCCCTGCTGCGCTGGGCGCAGGAGGCCGGCGAGAGCGCCGCATCGACGGTCCAGGCCGTGTGCTCGGTCTGTTCTCCGGTCGACCTGACGGCCGCCGGCCACGCGATCGGCAAGGGCTTCAACAAGCTGGTCTACACGCGCATGTTCCTGAAGACCATGATGCCCAAGGCCATGAACAAGCTGAAGCAGCATCCCGGCCTCTTCGATGCCGAGCGGATGCGGCGCGTGCGCAACCTCTACGAGTTCGACAACATCTTCACCGGCCCGGTGCACGGCTTCCGGGACGTCGACGATTACTGGCTGCGCGCGTCGGCCAAGCCGCACCTGGCGCGGATCCGCATCCCGGCGCTGGTGCTGAACGCGCGCAACGATCCCTTCGTGCCGGCACACAGCCTGCCGGAGCAGAGCCATGTCGGCGCGCATGTGACGCTGTGGCAGCCGCGCGAGGGCGGGCATGTCGGTTTCCCGTCGGGCCGGCCGCCCGGCCACGTGCGCACGATGCCGGAGCGCGTGACCGACTGGCTGGCGACGCGGCTCTGAGCCGCACGGAAAGGATTCGCATGGATGCCATCGTCGAAGCGGCACTGAAGAAGTGGCCCAACGTGCCGCACTGCTACGGCTGGCTGGCGCTGGACGCGCGAGGCGACTGGTACATGCGCGACGAGCGCATCCAGGCCGCCGGCCCGTTTCCGACGGTGAAGGGCAGCCGCATCGTGCACGACAAGCTGATCGGCTTCATCGATCGCAACTACGCCTCGGACGATCAGGGGGCCTGGTTCTTCCAGAACGGGCCGCAACGGGTCTACGTGCAACTCGAACTTGCCCCCTGGATCTGGCGCCTGCAACCGGACGGTCGCGTGCTGAGTCACACCGGACGCGAAGTGCAGGTCGCCGCTGCGGTGCTGGACGAGCAGGATCGGCTGTTCCTGGAGACCGATCTGGGCTTGGGCCTGGTCCATACGCAGGACATGGGCCCCGCGGCGGATACGCTCGAAGCCGGCCAGTGGACGATGTCGAACGCCACGCATGCCGAGCTCATCGCCCGTCACGGGGTGGTGCTGGCGCCTGTCGACCCGAGGGGGAACCTGGGCAAGACCTGACCCTGGCGAAGCGGCCCGGTCCACCGATCCCCATGAAAAAGCCGACCCATGGGTCGGCTTTCGTGTCTCCGGAGCGCGCGGCTCGTTCGGCGGCTGTTTACTGCGAAGCGCCAGAGGCGGGCGCGGCAGGTGCCGAAGCGCCTGCATCGGCGCCCGAGGCGGCCGCGGCGGGGAGCTTGGGGTCGTCGAACTTGGCGCCGCCCTGGTTGGCCATGTAGACGACGGCGCGGGAGATCTCGAAGTCGCTGAAGTCGCCGCCGCCTTGCGGGCCCATGTTGCCCTTGCCCTTGAGGGCGGAGTGCACGAGGGTGTCGAAGCCGGACTTCAGGCGCGGGCCCCAGGCGTCATGGTCGCCGAGCTTGGGGGCGCCGGCCGCGCCGGTGGCGTGGCAGGCCGAGCACTGGGCCTGGAAGACCTGTTCGCCGGACTTCATGGCGGCGGGGTTGCTCAGGTCCTTGAGCTCGATCGAGCCCACGGGCTGGATGCGGGCGGCGACGGCCTCGGCCTCGAGGCCGGAGCCCCCGGCGCCGGGCTTGATCTCGCTGGACACGTAGTTCGCGAGCATCACGATGATCACGATCGGAATGACGAAGGCGAAGAAGACGGCAACGATCAGTTGCTTGGGGGTCTTGATCGGGCCCTCGTGGGCGTCGTGTCCTTCGGCGTGCGTGTCCTGGGCGTTGGCGTGGTCCTGGGTTCCGCTCATGAATTCCTCGTGGATCGAATCGAATCGGATACAGCAGAAGCGAGGGCAGTATAGCCAGCCCCCTGTCGCCCCACCCTGGGGCTTTCGTCAAGGTCGGCACGTCTGTGGGGCAGGTGTTGCGCGAGGGTCGCGCAGGTGTTCGCGGTGGTGCCGTTTTGACGGGAAGCGTGTGCTTGGCTCGGGGAGCCTCAGAACGAGGCTAGAATGCCCGCTTCCCGCGGCGACCGTGGTGAAGTGGATATCATTGGGCCCTCCGAAGGCTTAGTCGCAAGTTCGATTCTTGCCGGTCGCACCAGAATCACGAGAAGCCGGTTGTCACGAGAGTGGCAACCGGCTTCTTTCATTCCGGCCCGGCATGGCGCTGGGTCAGCGGTCAGAATCGCGCCATGCGCCTCCTCATTCTCGGCGGCACCGTCTTTCTCGGTCGCCACGTCATCGATGCCGCGCTGGCGCGCGGTCACACGGTCTCGATGCTGAATCGCGGGCGGCACGGCCCGGGTCTGTTCCCCGAGGTCGAACGCCTCATCGGTGATCGCGACGGCGACATGAGCGCGCTGCGCGGTCGTGCGTTCGATGCGGTGATCGATTGCAGCGCGTTCAACCCCGCGCAGGTCGAGCGCACCGTCGCCGCGCTCGACACGGGGACGCCGCATGTGGTGCTCGTGTCCTCGATCTCGGCGTACGGCGTGTTCCCGCCGCATCGCGTCTTCGACGAATCGACGCCCCTCGCTGAAGGCAACGAAGGGTACGGGCCATTGAAAGCCCGGGCTGAAGAGGCGCTCGCCCGCGCCCTGCCCGGCCGGCAGGCGGTCGTGAGGCCCGGATTGATCGTCGGACCGCATGACCCGACGGGTCGATTCACCTATTGGCCGACACGCGTCGCCCGCGGCGGCGAGATCCTCGCCCCCGGACGGCCGGAGCGGCCTGTGCAGGTCATCGATGTGCGCGACCTCGCCGCGTTCTGCGTGACGCTTGCGGAGTCGCGCACGACCGGCACGTTCAACGCCGTCGGCCCTCGTCTACCCATGAAGGAATTGCTGGACGCCTGCGTGCAGGCCGTACCGGGCAGCGACGCCCGCTTCAGCTGGAAGCCGGACGCCATGCTGCTTGTGCTCGGCGTGGCGCCGTGGACCGGGCTGCCTCTCTGGCTGCCCGAAGAGGATCCGGCGGTCGGAGGCATGCTGCTCGGTGACGCCTCCCGCGCGACGGCAGCGGGCCTCACGACCCGAGCCATCCAGGAAACGGCGGCCGACACGCTCGCCTGGGCAATAACCCCGCGTGAACCGGACTGGGACGCCAGCAAGCTCGTCGCCACGCTGGCGCCGGAGCGCGAGGCCGAGATCCTCGCCGGCCGTTCCGCCACCGACCGCCCGAGCGGCCCGGGCGGCGCCGGCCACCTCAGGTCCACCTGATCAATCCAGCCTGAACACCGCGATCGCCGAAGAGCCGCTTCGCCCTCGAGCACCAGAGGTGGGCGATCGTCAGATCCGCGGCGTCAACCGCACTTGAGGGATCGGCTTGAGCGAGCCCACATCCAGCGTGCGTGCCTGCCCTGACAGCTTGCGCGGGGTGGCGGCGCCCAGTTCGTCCAGACCGGTGAGGAAACGCGCCGCCTCGGCCCGCAGCCCCGAGGAACGCTGGTAGCGCGCATCGGTGGCGAGCAGCACCAGCCAATCGGCCGGCGTTCGCGCGTCCGTTTTCCCGCCGGGGCCGGGGCCAGTCCTTGCCGCCGCCCCCATCGCTGTCCCCATCGCCATCCCCATTGCCGAGGCCAGCCCGACCGTCGCCGGCTGCATCACGCCGAGAAAGGTCGTCAGCCGTGCGCGCCGGTGGCTGTCCCAGCCCGCGCCGCCTTCGGCCCCCGCCGGATGGAAGCGCGCGATCAGGCGTTGTGCCGCCATCCCGCCGGCCTCCGCCAGCGCGGCGATCGTGCCGGCGGGCATCGTCAGGTTCAGCCCGCCCTCGTCAGGCTTCTGGCTGATCTGGACGATGCGGTCGCGGAAGCCCGGTGTCGGGAACAGGATCTCGTCGCGCCAGTTCTGCATGGTGCCCACGATGCTCCACAGGAAACCGGCCAGTGCCGCCAGCGGTGTCTTCTCTCGTGCGCCCGGCGCCTGCCGCTCCCAGTCGTCGACCAGATCGGGTTCCGGCCAGTAGCGCAGGCGACCGCCGCGATCGTCCTCGGGCAGGTAGATCCGTCCGCCGTCGTTGCCCGGATGCTCGGGTCGGATGACGTGGTCCGGATGCGGGCGCTTCAGATTCACCGCAAAGGTGGGATGCCGCGGCAGCATCGCGTCGAACAGGTGCAGCGGCATGTTGCTGCCGATGCCACCGTCGGAGAACCAGATCCGCGTCGCCCGCAGGCGCAGGCGGCGGCGCTCCTCGGCTGTCGCGGCGGCGCGGACGGCCGTCTGCGTGCGCTGGTTGGCCGTGCGCGACCAGTCCACCGCATACAGCGGCACCGCCGACAGCAGCAGCGGGAAGCTCAGGCTCATGCGGATCGCCACCACCACGGGCAGGTCGCCGTGGCGCGGCAGCGGACGCAACTCGCGACCCTGGGCGCTCTCGATCACCGGACCGTCGTGGCCGCCGCTGAAAGGCGCCGCCAGGGCCGCCATCACCGCCTGCGGAAACAGCCGCGACCATTCCAGCGGGTCGTAATAGAACATCGGTGTTCCGGGTCGGAACGGGATGCTGTAGACCATCTGCTGGCTGACCGCGCTGGTGATCACCTCCAGGTTGATCCGGCGCGTCGCCGGGTCCGGTCCCCACAGATCGCCGAAGCTCAGCGGCGGTCCGTCGACGCTCTTCCCCGCGAGTTCGTTGAAGTAGACGTGGAGCCAGTCGGTGAGCGCGGTCTGCTCACCCGACGCGCCCGACCCGCCTGATCCGCCCGGCCCGCCTGACCCGCCAGGCTTTCCAGGCCGACCAGCTCCGCCCTGCTCCGGTTGCGTCAGACCGCTGCACAGCCCGTAGCCGTTGTCCTTGAGCCCGCGCAGCAGGCTGCGGGTGAAGAGCGCCAGCACCGTCCCGACCAGCGCCGCTGTCACCAGCGCAACGATGATCGCCAGCCCCATGACCGCGAGCAGCTTCTGCCACGGTCCGGTAGTCGCATCGGAGGCGAGCAGTCGGAAGTACGGCACCAGCAGCGCCACGCCGACGCCGGTGATCGCCAAGGCCGCGGCACCGTGCATCGCCACCATCCCGCCGAGGACCGATGCCGCCGCCGCACCCGCCGGTTTGCCGAGCGCCCGCGTCAGGACCTCGAAATGGCGTCGCAGCGCCGGGACCGGCTGGAAGAGAGTCAATAGCCGGCTGCGGCCGGTGCCAGGTCTTGCGCCCGGCAGTGGGTCTCCGAGCTCCTCCGGCAGTCGGGCCAGGCGTTCGAACGCGCCGGCATGGCCGCGCTGGCGGCCGAGTTCCGCCGCGGCGCTGGCCCCGGCCGCGATCGCGCCCGCCGACGTCCCGCCGATGTTCTTGAACCGGTAGCGATCGGAGAGCCCGGCCACCAGCCGCGGATAGATCACCCCGCTGGTGACGCCGCCCTTCATGACGAGGTCGCAATGACTGACCCCTTCCGTCTCCGACTGCTGCATGTCGTCGCCCTCCATGACGCCTGATTCTCAGGGTCCGGGCGACAACCGCTGTCAGGATCTTTCCTGCTCGGCGTCTCGCACCCTGCCGTCGCGCAGCATCACGCGGTGATCGCCGAAGCGCGCCAGGTCCTCGGGGTCGTGCGTGATCATCAGCATCGGCATGCCGATGCGCTCCAGCAGCGTGTCGAGTTCCGTCCGCATGCGGCCGCGCAGCTCAGGATCCAGCGCGGAGAACGGCTCGTCGAGCAGCAGCGCGCGCGGCTCGTTCACCAGCGCGCGGGCCAGCGCGGTGCGCTGGCGCTGGCCGCCGGACAGCTGGTGCGGCCGCTGCTGCGCCACGCGTTCCAGCTCGAAAGCCTGGATCCAGCGATCGACCGCCTCGCCGCCCTCATGGCGCGACGGATTCAGCCATCCGCGCTTCAGCGCGAAGGCGATGTTCTGCCGCACCGTCAGCTGCGGAAACAGCGCGTAGTCCTGGAACAGGTAGCCGAGACGCCGCTCGCGGGCGGGCACGTCGATGCGCGACCCGCTGTCGAAGACCGGATGGCCGTCGACGTAGATCGTGCCCTCGTCGGGTTTCAGCAGCCCGGCGATCGCCTGCAGCGTCAGGCTCTTGCCGGCGCCCGACGGGCCGTAGATCACCGTGCGGCGCGCGTCGGTGCTGAAGGCGACATCGAGCTCGAAACGACGACCGCCGCCCTCGACCTGCTTGCGGATGCGGACCTCGAAGCTCATGTCGTGCTCCTCGGGCCGGCCAACCGGCCCGCGGCCAGCAGCACCACGATGCAGGTCAGCGACACGATCAGCACCAGCAGGTTGGCCGTGTCGTCCTGACCGGCCTGCACCGCCTCGTAGACGGCGACCGACAGCGTCTGGGTCTTGCCCGGGATGCTGCCGGCGACCATCAAGGTTGCGCCGAACTCGCCCAGCGCGCGGGCGAAGGCCAGCAGCACGCCCGCCAGCACGCCGCGCCAGGCCATCGGCAGCGTCACGCGGAAGAACAGCGCCCATTCGTTGAGTCCCAGCACCCGACCGGCGCGCTCCAGCTGCGGATCGACGCCCTCGAACGCGGCGCGCGCGGACTTCATGACCAGCGGGAAGGCGACGATGGTCGCCGCGATCACCGCGCCCTGCCAGGTGAAGATCAGGTTGACGCCGAAGGTGTCCCACAGCCAGGCGCCCAGCCAGCCGCGCTTGCCGATGACGACCAGCAGGTAATAGCCGAGCACCGTCGGCGGCAGCACCATCGGCAGCGTCAGCACGGCGTCGAGCAGCTCCCGGCCCGGGAAACGCAGCCGTGCGAGCGCGAAGCCGGCGGCGACGCCGAGCACCAGGTTGAGCGCCGTCGCCCAACCGGCGACCTTCAGCGACAGCGCGAGCGCGATCCAGGCGGATTCCATGCGATGTCGTGGCTCAGTCGCGGCCGATGTTCAGACGGCTGTGGGCCGCTGGGCGGGCAACGATCAAGGCTTCTGGAAGCCGAATTTGGCCAGCACTGCCTGACCTGGTGCCGAGGCGACGAAGTCCAGGAACTGCTTGCCGCCGTCGGCGTTCGTGCCGCCGTTGGTGACGGCGATGGGATACGAGATCGGCGTTTCGGTCGGCACGCTGAACAGGATGCGGACCTTGTCCTTCATCACGAAGGCGTCGGTCGCGTAGACGAAACCGGCCTCGGTCTCGCCGCGCGCGACGTAGTCCAGCGCCTGGCGCACGTTCTGCGCGAAGACGGCCTTGGGTTCGAGGGCGGTCCACAGGTTGGCTTTCTCCAGCGCGGCCTTCGCGTAGCGGCCGGCCGGCACGCCTTCCGGCCTGCCGATGGCGATGCGCTTGACGGTGGGCTGCTGCAGCTCGGCCAGCGACTTCACCGGCACGCCGTTCTGCGCCGGCGTGATCACCACCAGCGCGTTGCTGACGAAGTTGCGGCGCGAGCCGTCGACCAGCAGCTTCTGCTGCTGGGCCTTGTCCATGGTTTCCTGGTCGGCGGAGGCGAAGACGTCGACCGGAGCGCCCTTGGCGATCTGTGCGAGCAGCGCGTCCGAAGCGGCGAAGTTGAATTGCACCTTGGTCCCGGGATGCGCTGCTTCAAAGGCCGGGGCCAGTTCCTTGAACGCGTTGGTCAGGCTGGCGGCGGCGGAGACGGTCACGTCGGCGGCGTGCGCGATCCCGGTGGCCAACAGTGCGAGGGTCAGCGCGGCGGCGCGGCGGGCGATCAGGATGGGGCGAATCGAGCGCATGGCGAGTCCCTCGAAGGGTGGACACGAAGAGGAGGCTCGCAATATATCCCAGGATATTGCGCGATCCGAACACCTCGGTGTCTCGACGCCGGCGGCGCCGGTGCCCCTTGGAGCGAATTCCGAGCGGCGAGGAGGAGATTGAGCGGAAAGGGGCACCGGCGCTGCCGGCGTCCGCGCTGCCTTCAGGAGTCGAGGAGCTTCAGAAGCTGCTTGATCTCGGGTTTGCAGGCTTGTAGCGCCGTCTCCTCGATCTGCCGATAGAGCGAGATCAGCGCCCGTCCAGAATCGGTGAGTGCGCTCCCGCCGCCCTTCGCACCGCCGGCGGCGGTGGCGACGGCGGGTTGCTTGAGGGCGCGGTTGGTTTCATCGATGAGCAGCCACGCGCGGCGATAGGACATGTCCAGCGACTTCGCTGCTGCGGTGATGGAGCCGGTCGCATCGAGCGCCTCCAGCAAAGCGATCTTGCCCGGCCCGATGGCGATGACGTCACCGACGGTGACGCGCATGCGGAGCTTGAGCGCGGGCTTGAGCGCGGGTTTGAGCGCCGGCTGGGGCGTGGCGGGAGCGGGAGTCGATCGGGCAACCATGCGCGCATTACACCCGATGCCGGGGTGCGCGCTGCACTCCTCGCGTCTCAGTCCGCCAACCGCCAGCACCCTCGCCCGGCCGACTTCGCGGCGTAAAGCGCATCGTCCGCGCGGCCCAGCAGCGCCACATCGCTTTCCGCCCCGCCGTCATGGCAGGCGATGCCGATGCTGGTCGACAGCTGGAGCTCTCGGCCTTGCAAGGTCAGCGGCACTTTCACCACCTCCAGCACCTTCTCAGCGACCAGCGTCGCCGCCTGCGGCTCGTGCAGATTTTCCAGGATCAGCACGAACTCGTCGCCCGCCAGCCGGCAGAGCTGGTCGGTCTCGCGGATCGCCCCGCGCACGCGGTCGGCGAAGGCGCGCAGCACCACATCCCCGGCCGCATGGCCCAGCGTGTCGTTGATCGCCTTGAAGTGGTCCAGGTCCATGAACATCAGCGCCATCGTCCGCTGGTTGCGCCGCGTGCGCGCGATCGACTCGGAGAGGCGGGACTCGAACTGGCGCCGGTTCGGCAAGCCGGTCAGCGGGTCGACGCGGCTGAGCTGGTCCAGCTCACGCTCGACCTGCTTGAACGGCGTGATGTCGGTCGCCAGCGTGTAGACGCCTGCCACGCTGCCGTCGGGGCGCAGGTCGGGCACGTACTCGGCGAGCATGTCGCGCGCGACGCCGTTGGTCTCCGAGCGCGTCTCGAAGCGCTGCCGCACGCCCGCCAGGGCCCCCTTCAGGAACGGCAGCCGCTGCGCATGCAGCACCGGGCCGATCACCTCCAGCAGCGGCCGGCCCAACGCGGCGTCCGGCTCCATGCCCAGCCAGGTCCGGAAAGTCGCGTTGAGGAACTGCAGCCGCTCCTCCGCGTCGATGTAGGAGATCAGCACCGGCAGGTTGTCCGCGATGGTGCGCAGGCGGCGCTCGCTCGATTCCTGGAGCTGCAGCGCCTCATGCAGCTCCAGCGTCCGCGCCTGGACGCGCAGCTCCAGCGACGCGTTGAGCTCAGCGAGCGAGCGGTCCTGCTCGGCCTGCCGGTGCGCCAGGTCGTTCAGCGCGTGCGACAGCATCGCGGCCTCGCGGTAGCCGCCGACGCTGGGAAGCGCGTCCTCGCTCAGGTGGCGCCGCTGTGCGATGGCGTTGGCCAGTTCGTTCAGCGGGCGGCTCATGCGACGCGCCAGCCACCAGCTCAGCGGCACCGCCGCCGCCAGCAGCAGGATGGCGCTGAGGATGATCTGACGGCGCAGCCCGTAATAGTCCGACAGCGCCACCGCCACCGGCTGCCGTACCAGCACGGTCCACCCCAGGCCGGGGTAGAGGCCGTAACCCTGGCTCGGCACACTGACGGCGAAATAGTCGACGCCATCGGCTTCGTGATGTCGCAGACCCTGGCCGTGCTCGTCGCCGATCGGCATCTTCTTGCCCTCGAGGTCCGACGGTCCCAGGATCACCAAGCCGTCCTTGCCCAGGACCAGCGCGTCGGCCTGATGGGACGACATCGTCGCGTCGATCAGCTCGCTCTTGATCTGGCGCGCCCAGCCCCAGCTCAGATGCACGCCGAAGACGCCCTGCAGCTGCCCGCGCTGATCCAGCAGCGGGATCGCGAAATCGACGAAGCGCCAGGGCTCGTTCTGGCGCGGCAGCAGCTTTTCCAGCAGCAAGGCCGCGTGCACGTCGCCGACGAAGGGCTGACCGCCCTTCGCGCCTTGCCACCACGGTCGCTTGGAGACGTCGACGCCGTCCAGCAGCCCGCCGGCCGCGGCCAGCACCTTGCCCTGACCGTCGGTCACGCCCAGCCACGCGAAATGGTCGAAACCGATCTGCACCTGGTCCAGCGCGCGCCGCATCGCCTCGGGATCGTCGAAGCGGCGGAAGGGTTCCAGCTGCGCCAGTACCCGCACTTCCTTGAACTGCTGCGCCATGCCGCGGTCCAGTGCGTCGCGGAAATCGACCGCGACCTGCCGCAGCGACTCGACCGCGCGGCGCTCCGCATGGGCGCGGGCGAAGTTTTCGATCAGCAGGGCGGAGATCAGCAGCGCCGCCGCCACGGCCGCCAGCACCATGGCCGTCAGCCAGCGGCCGAGCGATGCGCGCGAGCCGCGCGGCGGGACGAAGCCGTCGGCGCCCGCGCAGTTCGCGCCGTTCGCGCCGTTCGCGTTGTTGGGGTTGCCGGGGGCCGGAGGAGGCGACAGGACCTGGGTGTTGTCATGCATCGCGGCAGTTGTAGCGAGAGCGGCGCGCGTATGCAACACGGGATAGTGCCACTGCACCAGCGCCGGGCGATCACCGACCCTGCGTGGGCACCGCCGCGGGGCGGACGTCGCAGGCGCACCAGAATCGATCATGCTGGGGGCCTGTTCCGCCCGTCCGCCGGACGGGGGTGGGCACGGCGCTTGCAACCTGCCCCTCCCGACCGCCATCCGGAGGCGGTCCGTCCCTGGAGACCTCATGCATGCGCTGACCCTTCCGGCCGCTGGCCACTACGACGAGATGCTGCTGCAAAGCGGCGCGATCCGGCCCAGCTACCAGGCCTTCGCGGACTGGCTTCACGCGCAGACGCCCGACGCCCTGGCCAAGAAACGGTCCGAGGCCGACCTGCTCTTCCACAAGGTCGGCATCACCTTCGCCGTCTACGGCGACGAGGCCGGCGCCGAACGCCTGATCCCCTTCGACACCGTGCCCCGCATCGTCCCCGCCGACGACTGGCGCATGCTGGAGCGCGGCCTGCGCCAGCGCGTCACCGCGCTCAACCGCTTCCTGTGGGACATCTACCACGACCATGAGATCGTGAAGGCCGGCCTGATCCCCGCCGAGCAGGTCTTCGCCAACGCGCAGTACCAGCCGGCGATGCAGGGCCTGGACCTGCCGCTGGGCGTGTACGCCCACATCACCGGGGTCGACCTGATCCGACATTCCGACGGCGGTTATTACGTGCTCGAGGACAACTTGCGGGTCCCCTCCGGCGTCAGCTACATGCTGGAGAACCGCAAGATGATGATGCGGCTCTTCCCGGAGCTGTTCGCGAAGTACTCGATCGCGCCGGTCGCGCACTACCCGGCGCTGCTGCTGAACACCTTGCGCCAGGCCAGCCTGGCGGACAACCCGACCGTGGTGGTGCTGACGCCGGGACCGTTCAACTCGGCCTATTTCGAGCACGCCTTCCTCGCCCAGCAGATGGGCGTGGAGCTGGTCGAGGGCCAGGACCTGTTCGTCAAGGACGGCTTCGTCTTCATGCGGACCACCGTGGGACCGAAGCGCGTCGACGTCATCTACCGCCGCATCGACGACGCCTTCCTCGACCCGCTGGCCTTCCGGTCCGACTCCATGCTGGGCGTCCCGGGGCTGCTGTCGGTCTACAAGCAGGGTCACGTGGTGCTGGCCAACGCGGTCGGCACCGGCGTCGCCGACGACAAGTCCATCTACCCCTACGTGCCGGACATGGTCCGCTTCTACCTGGGCGAGGAGCCCATCCTGCACAACGTGCCGACCTGGCAGTGCCGCAAGCCGCAGGACCTGGACCACGTGCTGAACAACATGGCCGAGCTGGTGGTGAAGGAAGTGCATGGCGCCGGCGGCTACGGGATGCTGGTCGGACCGGCCTCGACGGCGGCGGAGGTCGCGGACTTCAAGGAACGCGTGAAAGCCAATCCCTCGAACTACATCGCCCAGCCCACGCTGTGCCTGTCGAGCTGCCCGACCTTCGTCGAGCGCGGCATCGCGCCGCGCCACATCGATCTGCGGCCCTTCGTGCTCTCGGGGCGCGAAGTGAACATGGTCGCCGGCGGCCTGACGCGCGTGGCGCTGAAGGCGGGCTCGCTGGTCGTGAACTCGTCGCAGGGCGGCGGGACCAAAGACACCTGGATCCTGGAGAACTGACATGCTGTCCCGTACCGCCGCACAGCTCTACTGGATGAGCCGTTACATGGAGCGCGCCGAGAACCTGGTGCGCATGCTCGACGTCACGCATTCGCTGTCGCTGCTGCCGCAGTCGCGCGGCGCCGCGACGGAACTTGCCGCGCCGCTGGCCGTGACCGGCACGTTGGAAGCCTACCAGGCGCGCCATCCGCGTCTGAGCGCGGAGCAGCTCTTCCGCTTCATGGGGATCGACCTGGAGAACCCGGCCTCGGTGCTGTCCTGCATCCGGCAGGCGCGCGAGAACGCGCACGCCGTGCGCGGCCAGATCACCGCCGAGATGTGGGAAGCCATCAACACCAGCTGGCTGGAGGCCCGTGAGCTCGCGCGAAAAGGCGTGGCCGAGCCCTCGTCGTTCTTCGACTGGGTCAAGGAGCGCTCCCACCTGTTCCGCGGCGCGACCTATGGAACGCTGCAGCGCAACGACGCCTACTGCTTCATCCGGCTGGGCACCTTCGTCGAACGCGCGGACAACACCGCGCGGCTGCTGGATGTGAAGTCGCAGCTGATCGCGCCGGCGGTGGACACGCTCGCGCCAGTCGACGCGCCGAGCGAGAGCGCGCCCGACTTCTATGCGTGGAACGCGCTGCTGCGCTCGCTGTCGGCCTTCGAGGCGTACCACGCGGCCTATCGCGACAGCCTCAACGGCCGGCGGGTGACGGAGCTGCTGATCCTGCGGCCGGACGTGCCGCGCTCGCTGCGCGCCTGCTGCGACGAGATCCGCATGGTGCTGCCGCAGATCGAGGCGCGCGGCGGCGACGAGGACGCGGGGCGCAAGGTCAAGCAGAGCGCCGGCCGGCTGGCGCTGCGGCTGGAGTATGGTGCGGTGGACGAGATCCTCGACCAGGGACTGCACCCCTGGCTGACGGGCTTCCTGCAGGACTCGGCCCGGCTGGGCCGCGACATCCAGCAGGCCTACTTCGAGGCGCAGTGAAACCAGGGACAGCGCCATGCATCTGCACATCTCGCACGAAACCGTCTACGGCTACGACTCACCGGTGGCGCGCAGCACCCAGTACCTGCGGCTGACGCCACGGCCCGCGCGCGGCCTGCGCGTGCTGCATTGGCAGCTGGAACTGCCCTCGCCCGCCAGCGCCTGCAAGGACGCCTTCGGCAACACGATGCATGTGCTGAGCCTGGACGGTCCGCGGCGCGACATCGTGTTGCGCGCGATCGGCGAGGTCGACACCGACGATGCGCCGCCCACGCCGGACCCTGAAGAGGAGCTGCCCTCCCCGCTGTTCCTGCGGGACAGCGCGCTGACGCGCGCGGACGAACGGCTGCGACAGTTCGCGGGCGGTTTCGCGGAGGCGGCGAAGGCCGATGCGCACGGCGCGCTGCTCGCGATGATGGCGGCCATCGGCGAACGCATGCCCTACGTGCGAGGCTACACCGACGCGGCAACGCCCGCGGCGGAGGCCTTCGAGACCGGCCACGGCGTGTGCCAGGACCATGCGCAGGTCTTCGTCTGCTGCGCGCGATTGCTGGGTCTGCCGGCGCGTTACGTGTCAGGGTACCTGGCGACGGACTTCGAGCATGTGGCCAGCCACGCCTGGGCGGAGGTGCGCCTGCCCGCGGCTGGCGACGCGGGCCCCGCGCACGGCATGGCGGGCGGCTGGCTGGGTTACGACATCAGCAACCAGTGTCTGGCGGACGGGCGTTACGTGAAGCTGGCGACCGGTGCGGACTACCTGGACGCCTGCCCGGTGCGCGGTGTCCGAACAGGCGGCGGCCTGGAAACGATGCGGGCGGAAGTGCTCGTGAAGCCCGGCACGTCCGACCAGCAATGAGCGTGCACCACGACGGCGCGCTGCAAGCCTGATGCGCTAACCTTCTGCCCATGACTTACTGTGTTGCCATGCGGCTGCGCGCCGGCCTGCTGTTCGCGTCGGACTCCCGCACGAACGCGGGCGTGGATCACATTGCCACGTTCCGCAAGATGAACCTCTTCGAGCAGCCGGGCGAGCGCCTCGTCACGCTGCTCACGGCCGGCAATCTGGCCACCACGCAGAGCGTGGTGAGCCTGCTGCGCCAGCGTGCGACCGTCAATGGCCGCCATCTGATGAGCCTGACGTCGATGTACGACGTCGCGGAGCTCGTGGGCAAGACGCTCAAGGAAGTCGTCGCGCGCGACAGCGACGGCGTCGGCCAGCTGAACCAGGGCGTGGACTTCGGCGCCAACTTCATCGTCGGCGGGCAGATCCGGGGCGAGGCGCCGCGCGTCTTCCACGTCTATCCGCAGGGCAACTTCATCGAGGCGACCGAGGACACGCCCTACGTGCAGATCGGCGAGTCCAAGTACGGCAAGCCCATCATCGACCGCGTCATCGACTTCGACAGCTCGCTGGCCGAAGCGACCAAGTGCGCGCTGATCTCGTTCGACTCGACGATCCGCAGCAACCTGTCCGTGGGGCTGCCGATCGACATGCTGCTCTACAAGACCGACAGCTTCGCGCCGGCCGAGCCGCACCGCATCACCAAGGACGATCCGTATTTCAAGACCATCAGCCAGGGCTGGGGCGGCGGCTTGAAGCGGGTGTTCGAGCAGCTGCCGGACGACGACTGGTTCGCGTGAGCGGACCGCGGCGGCCTTTGGGGCCGTCGGTTCTTCGCAATCGCTGCGCCGGCCCGCATCGTGTACTTGAAGGTCCAGAACTTTCGAGCGCTCAGAGACGTCGAGTTCAAGGACCTCACGCCTTCCACTGTCCTGTTGGGTCCGACTGGCAGCGGCAAGTCGACAGTCTTCGTGTGAACTCGAGGCGCTTGAAGCTCTTCAGTCTCCCTGAATTGGCATGCGCAAGAGGCCGCTGACTATCAGGGGCCGGCGCCCCCTTCAGTGGGAGTTCAATCGTCGAGCGACTTCAGGAACTGTTTCAGCTCCGGCGTCCTCGGCGAGCCGAAGACATCGGCGGGCGTGCCGATCTCGTGCACGCGGCCTTGATGCATGAAGATCACCCGGTCCGCGACCTTGCGAGCGAAGTTCATCTCGTGCGTGACCATCAGCAGCGTCATGCCTTCGTCGGCCAACGATTCGACGACGCGCAGCACCTCGCCGACCAGCTCCGGATCCAATGCCGAGGTGATCTCGTCGCACAGCAGCACCTGCGGCTCCATCGCCAGCGCGCGCGCGATCGCCACGCGCTGCTGCTGGCCGCCCGACAGCTGATCGGGCATCGCATCGAACTTCTCGGCCAGGCCCACGCGCGCCAGCAGCGCGCGCGCCTGCTCGGCGGCATCCTTGTCGGAGCGTCGCTTCACCAGCGTCGGCGCCAGCATCACGTTGCGTCCCACGCTCATGTGCGGAAACAGGTTGAAGCTCTGGAAGATCATCCCGACCTGCTGTCGCAGCGCGCGCATCGCCATGGCGCTCTCGTGCAGCAGCGGCTTGTCGGCCACGCGCAGCGAGCCGTCCTGGAACTGCTCCAGTCCGTTGATGCAACGCAGCAGCGTGCTCTTGCCCGAGCCGCTCTTGCCGATCAACGCGATCACCTCGCCGCGCATCACGTCGAGGTCGATGCCCTTGAGCACCTCGTTCGTGCCGTAGGACTTGCGCAGCGCGGTGATGCGCACGATCGGCACACCTGGCGCAGGCATCGTCGTCGGCATGAGCGCCTGGTCGACCACGGGATCGATCTCGTGATCGATCGTCTTGTCAGGCAGTGCGGCCATGCTGCTTCCTTTCCAGGTGTTGGGCGGCCAGGCTCACGGGGAAGCACAGCGCAAAATAGAACAGGGCCACGCAGCCGAAGACCAGGAAAGGCTTGAAGCTCGCGTTGGCGATCATCCCGCCGGCCTTGGTCAGTTCCACGAAACCGATCACCGAGGCCAGCGCGGTGCCCTTGATGACCTGCACCAGGAAGCCGACCGTGGGCGCAATCGCCAGACGCGCCGCCTGCGGGAGGATCACGTGGCGCAGCTGCTCGCCGAAGCTCATCGCGAGGCTGCGCGCAGCCTCCCACTGGCCGCGCGGCACGGCTTCGACGCAGCCGCGCCAGATCTCGACGAGGTAGGCGCTCGTGTAGAGCGTGAGCGCCAGCGAGGCCGCCGTCCACGCCGACACGTCGATGCCCAGCAGCGACACGCCGAAGTAGGCCAGGAACAGCTGCATCAGCAGGGGCGTGCCCTGGAAGATGCCGACGTACGCGCCGATCACGTGCTGCGTCTTGCGGCCCAGTCCGATGCGCAGGCACAGCAGCGTCGCGCCGACCAGGCCGCCGCCGATGAAGGCGATCAGCGACAGCGCCACGGTCCAGCGCAGGGCGAGCGCGAGGTTGCGCAGGATGTCCCAGAGGGTGAACTCGATCATGAGCGTCTCCCGCCACCGAAGAACCACTTCGGCCCCGCCCAGAGCAGGAAGCGCCGCGTGATCAGCGACAGCGCCAGGTAGATCGCCAGCGCGACGAAGGTCGCCTCGAAGGCGCGGAAGTTGCGGCTGTGGATCAGGTTGGCGGCGTAGCTCAGCTCCTCGGTGGAGATCTGGCCGCACACGGCCGTGCCCAGCATCACGATGACGATCTGGCTGGTCATCGCGGGCCACACGCGCTTGAACGCCGGCGGCAGGATCACGCGGGTGAAGACCTGCGTCTGGCTGAGGGCCAGGCTTTGCGCCGCCTCCCACTGACCCTTGGGCGCGGCCTGGATGCCGGCGCGCAGGATCTCGGTGCCGTAGGCGCCGAGGTTCAGCGTCATCGCGATCAGCGAGGCGGCCTCCGGCGACAGCTTGACGCCCAGTGCCGGCAGGCCGAAGAACACGAAGAACAGCTGCACGATGAAGGGCGTGTTGCGCAGCAGCTCGACGTAGACGCCGACGCCGCGGCGCAGCGCCGTCGAGCCGCAGGCGCGGGCCCACGCGCCCAGCGTCGCGATCAGCAGGCCGAGCGGCACGGCGATCACCGTGAGGCCGACCGTCCACGCGAGGCCGCGCAGCAGCAGCGGCCACTCGGCGAGGACGGCGCCGAAGTCGAACTCGATCATGGGACGTTCAGAGCGGCAGTTCGCCCGCACCGCGGCCCAGCCACTTCTTGGAGAGCGCCTCGAGCTCCCCGCCCTGCTTGGCCGCGGCGACGATCGCGTTGACCTTCGCGAGCAGGGCGTCCTCACCCTTGGCCACGCCGATGAAACACGGGCTGTCCTTGAGCAGCAGCTTGTATTCGATGTTCAGGCCGGGCTGGCGCTGCATCAGGTTGCCGGCGACGGCGGCGCTGGTGGCGACCACCTGGGTCTGGCCGGCGGCGAACGCGGCGATGGTCGCGTTGTTATCCTCGAAGCGCTTGAACTCCAGCGTCGCCGGCGCGACCTTGGCGAGCTCCTGGTCCTCCATCGCGCCGCGCGTGACGGCGACGGTCTTGCCGCCAAGGTCGGCGAAGCTCTTGATCGTCAGGCTCTTGGGCGCGAAGACCGCTTGATAGAACGGCGCGTAGGCCGAGCTGAACGAGATGACCTTCTCGCGCTCCGGGTTCTTGCCAAGCGTGGAGATGACCAGGTCGGCCTTCTTGGTCTGCAGATACGGGATGCGGTTGGCGCTGGTGACCGGCACCAGCTCGACCTTCACGCCGAGTTTGGCGGCGATCAGTTCGGCCATCGCGACGTCCAGGCCTTGCGGCTTCATGTCGGGGCCGACGAAGCCGTAGGGCGGGTAGTCGGTCGGGATCGCGATCTTGATGGTCTTGGACTTGGTGATGGTGTCCAGCGCGGTCTGCGCCTGCGCGCCCAGCGAGAGGACGCCCAGGCCGAGGCCGAAGCCCGCCGCCAGCAGCAGGCGACGCGGCAGGAAAGCGCGGACGGAGGGACGGACGGCGTGGCTCATAACAGGGATCCTAGGTAGGGGGCGGGGGCGGAATCGGAGACGTCGGCCGCGGCCGTGCGTGCGCGCGAGCGGCGCGTCGGCGAGGCGGAAGACGATGAGGCGGAAGTCGATGCAGAGGCGCTCGACGCCAACGGCGAGAGCGCCTGGCGCAGGTGATGCAGCGGGTCGTCGGTCTGCGTCTCCAGCTGCAGTCCGGCCTGCACGCTGGCGAGGTGTTCGGCCATCAGCGCCTCGGCGCGGACGGCGTCGCCCTGTTCGAGCGCGGCGACGATGGCGACGTGCTCCTGGCAGGACTGCGCGGCGTCGTGCGACGACTGGTAGAGCATCGCGATCAGCGTGGTGCGCGCGGTGTAGTCGCGCAGCGTGTCGGCGAGCAGGCTGTTGCCGAGACACTCGGCCAGGCAGACGTGGAAGTCGCCGAGCAGGAAGCTGCGCGCGCCGACGTCGTCGCCGCGCAGGGCGGCCTTCTCCTGCGCGAGGTGCTTCTTCAGGCGCGTGAGCGCAGGTTTGTCGAGCGGGCGCCGGCCGCGAAGCAGGCCGAGCTCGATGACGCGGCGCGCTTCGAAGGCTTCACGGGCTTCGTCCCGCGAGGGGGCGATCAGGTACCAGCCGCGGCGAGCGCTGACGGTGACGATGCCGCGCGCGGCGAGACGCGTCAGCGCCTCGCGGACGATGGTGCGGCTGCAGTCGAAGAGCAGCGCCAGCTGCTGCTCGCCGAGGCGCGTGCCCGGCGCCAGCTTCTGCGCGAGCACGGCATCGATGATGCGCTGGCTGATGTCGGTGGCGGTGATGCCCATGCACGGGGCTTTGCAGCTTCCGTGCCAATGCGGGTCCACCCTGCCTTCCCAGGCTCATCTGTCTTGTATGCAAGCCAGAACGGCACCCGCGCACCGCCGTTGCGCACAAGCTTGGTGTGGCGGGCACTGGCAAGGTGCCCGCCCCATGTGGCGTTCAGTCAGGCGCATGGCGGAGATGCCGGTGAAGGCCCAGCATCCGCGTCTCTGCCCGCGTGAGCATCCTTGCCGCCGATGGCGACGTCCGTCGTCTTCAGCTCGTCCACCCCCACCTTCGCGACTCGTTGCCTCAGCTCATTGATGAGCGCTAGTCGCTGTTCGATCTCATCCAGAACGACCTTCTCTGAACTCGCACTCCACCTCGACAGAAGGTGGTGACGCTGGTCGTAGTCAGATGATTCACACCGATCGAGCACCTCCAGCAGACCGAATCGCGACGTCGAGTGCTCCAACGTCATCAGCAGCCGCTGCAGGTGGAATGCCTCCATACTTGCTGTCTCCTTCGGTTGGGAAGACAGCCAGTGTCAGAAAGAACTTCGGCGCCGAATATGGCGCCGAATTGCAGGAGTCGCTGATATCGAAGTCAGCGTCAGCCGTCGACCCGCATCGAGTAGTCAACCGCCTTCGCGTCCTTGGTCAGGCGTCCGACCGAGATGCGGTCGACGCCCGTCGCCGCGATCCAGCGCAGCTGGTCGATGGCCACGCCGCCGGACACTTCGAGCAAGGCCTGACCCCCGGCGATCGCCACCGCCTCGCGCATCATCGGCTCGCTGAAGTTGTCCAGCAGCACGCTGACCGCACCGGCCTTCAAGGCCTCGCGCAGCTGCTCGAGGGTCTCGACCTCGACCTGGATGGTCACGCCGGCCTCCAGCGCCTGCGCCTGCTGCAGCGCCTGCGTCACACCGCCGGCCGCGGCGATGTGGTTCTCCTTGATCAGGATCCCGTCGTAGAGGGCCAGGCGTTGATTCGCCCCGCCGCCCACGCGCACCGCGTACTTCTGCGCCAGCCGCAGGCCGGGCAGCGTCTTGCGCGTGTCCAGCACCGCGCAGCCGCGCGGGTTCGGGCTCGCGCCCTCGATCGCCCGCGCGTGCGCGCGCGTCGTCGTCGCCGTGCCCGACAGCAGCTGCAGGAAGTTCAGCGCCGGCCGCTCGGCCGAGAGCAGCGACCGGCCTTCGGCCTCGATGCGGCAGACCACCGTGTCGGACGCCATGTCGGCGCCCTCTTCATACGACCACTCGATCCGCGACGACCCGTCCAGCGCGAGGAACACGCCCTCGAACCAGTCGCGCCCGCACAGCACCGCCGCTTCGCGCACGCGGACATGCGCCGTCACGCGCCGGCCCGCCGGCACCAGCCGCGCGGTCCAGTCGCTGACGCCGATGTCCTCGAATAGCGCATCGCGGATGTTGCGCGCGCGGGCCTCGTCCAGGGTCTCGTTGTGGTCGAACATCGTCTCGGGTCTCTGCCTCGCGCTCGCGGCGCCTGTTTACTCGGCCTCGCCGATCGTGATCGACAGTTCGCCGAAGCCTTCGATCACGCCGGTGATCTTGTCGCCCGGCTTCACCGGACCGACACCTTCCGGCGTGCCCGTGTAGATCAGGTCGCCCGGCTCCAGGTGATAGAACTGCGACAGGTTGGCCACCAGCTCCGGAATGCTCCAGATCATGTCCGACAGGTCGCCGCGCTGCTTCTCCACGCCGTTCACCGACAGTGTGATCGCGCCGGTCGTCAGGTCGCCCTGCTCGGAACGCGGCACCAGCTCGGTGATCACCGCCGAGTGCTCGAAGCCCTTGCCCAGGTCCCAGGGCCGGCCGATGGCCTTGGCCTCGTTCTGCAGGTCGCGGCGCGTCATGTCCAGTCCGGCGGCGTAGCCCCAGACCGCATCGCCGGCCTGCTCGGGCGTCGCCTTGAACACCGGCTTGCCGATCGCGACGACCAGCTCCATCTCATAGTGCAGGTTCTTCGTTCCCGGCGCGTAGGGGATGGTGCCGCCCGACGGCGCCAGCGCGCTGGCCGGCTTGGTGAAGTAGAACGGCGGCTCGCGATCCGGATCACTGCCCATCTCGCGGGCGTGGGCCGCGTAGTTGCGGCCGACGCAGAAGATGCGGCTGACGGCGTAGCGCGCGTCGGTGCCGCGCACGGCCACGGCGGCCTGCGGCGCTGGGGGGAAGAGGTAGGTGCTCATGACGGTGCGGACGTAACGATCGAAACGATCATGAAAGGAAGGAAGGGTGCGCGCAGCATAACCTTGGCAAATCCGCGCCGCATTGCTAGGGTTGCGGCCATGTTTGAAGCCCGCCCCGCCGGTCAGCGCCTGACCGTCCTGACGTGTGCCCTGATCCTGGCCGCCTGCGCCAGCCCTGGCCCCTCCCCCAACCGATCCTCTTCCGGCGGCCCCAAGGTCTCGTCCTGGCCGGACCGCGACGGCCCCGACGCCGTCATTCCGCCCGATCTGAAGAAGGTGCCGGACGCGACGCCCAAGCTGGAATCCATCCGCAAGGGCGGACCCAACAAGCCCTATGAGGTGCTCGGCGAGCGTTATGAACCCATCGCCGAGGACAAGCCGCTGGTGCAGAAAGGCCTGGCGTCCTGGTACGGCCGCAAGTTCCACGGCAAGCCGACCTCCAGCGGCGAGATCTACAACATGTACGCGATGACGGCCGCGCACGCCACCATCCCGATCCCGAGCTACGCCCGCGTACGCAACCCGAAGAACGGCCGCGAGATCATCGTGCGCATCAACGACCGGGGCCCGTTCCACAAGGGCCGCATCATCGACCTGAGCTACACCGCCGCGCTCAAGCTGGACGTGCTGAACGGCGTGGCGCCGGTGGAAATCGAGCGCATCACCTATGAGGACATCCGCACCGGCGCGTGGACGCGCGACCGCGACACCTTGTCGCCCGATCCGAAGGTTGCTCCCGACACGCCCGTCTTCGCGGCCGCCACACCGAGCGGCGCGCCCGACCTGACGACCACCGCGCAGCTGCGTCCGCCGGTCACGCCGGTGCCGGCCCAGGTGCCGCTGCCGGCGCCCGCCGACGCAGGCATGACGCCCATTCCCATCACCGCGCTGCCGCCCGGCAGCGACCTGCCCCCGTCGGGCCAGTCCAAGGCCCAGGCGATGGCCGCGGCCACCGCCGGCGCGATCGCCGCCACCGACTCCGAGGCGCCCGTGCCCGCGCTCCAGCTCACCGCCGCCGCGCAAGGCTACTGGCTGCAGTTCGGCGCGTTCTCCCGCATGGAAGGCGCCGAGCAGCTGCGCGAGCGCTTCACGCGCGGCATGGAAGAGCTCGCACCGATGCTGACGATCTTCAAGGACAAGAACCTGCACCGCCTGCAGGCCGGCCCGTTCGCGAGCCGCGAGGATGCCCGCGCGGCCGCGGATCGCGTCCGCTCGTCGATGGCGCTGACGCCTATCCTGGTCGAACGGCGCTGAGGTTTCAGCGGCCGCCGGCCACGTCCAGCGTGGCACCCACGGTGAAGCTGGCCGCATCGGACATCAGCCAGGCGATCGCTTCGGCGATTTCCTCCGCCCGGCCGAGCCGGCCGATGGGAATGCCTTTTGCCGCCTCCGCCAGCAACGCGGGCAGAGCTTCCGCGGGGAGGCTGTCGGCATGGATGTCGGTCTCGATCACCCCGGGGCGCACGCCGTTGACCCGGATGCCCTCCCCGATCAGCTCCTGTCCCAGGCTCAGGGTCAGCGTGTCCACCGCCCCCTTGCTGGCGGCGTAGTCCGAATAGAGATGCGGCGATCCGCGCTGCGCCGCGCGCGACGACAGGTTGACGATCGCGCCGCCGCGTCCGCCCTGCGCGGTGCTCATCCGCGCCGCGGCCTGCTGTGTGCAGTAGATCAGCCCGAAGACGTTGACCTCGAAGACGCGCCGGAGGCGCTCAGGCGTGAGGTCCGCCAGCGAGGCCTTGCGGGCCACCATGCCGGCGTTGTTCACCAGACCGGTGAGCCGGCCGAGCCGCCCGTCGATCTCCGCGAACATCGCCGCGACCTGGGCCGGATCGGCGACGTCGGCGCGTATCGTCACCGCGCGCCGGCCGAGCGCCCGCACGCGCGAGGCGACGGCCTCGGCCGCGCCCGCATCCTGTCGGTAGTTGAGGGCGAGGTCGTGACCGCGCGCCGCCAGCAGCAGCGCGGTCGCCGCGCCGATGCCGCGACCGGCGCCCGTGACCAGCGTGATCGATTCAGGGACATCGTTCGTCATGGCCGCGATTGTGCGCGCGGCAGCGCTTTGCGATGATGGTTCGCATGCCGCCGCTCGACACCGCCACGTTGCTGATGGTGATCGCCGTGATCGACGCCGTCGCGTGTATCGTGTGGCTCGCGCTCGGCGACGTGCTGCGCATCGCGCCGCGCGCGTCGCGGCGGATCTCCGCCCACCACGGCCTGCTCGCGCTGAGCTGGTGGCCCGCGCTGCCGGCCTCGCTGGAGCGGCTGGTCGGGCTGCCGCTGGACCTGGTCGCCGCCGGCTTCCTCACCGCGGGCGCCCGCGCGCTCACGCGGGATCGCGACAACGCCCTCGACATCATGGCCATCGTGCTACTCGGCTTCGTCGCCGTCGCCTGCACGGCAGGCGATCCGGACCCCGCCCGCGCACGCGCCTTCTCCAACTTCATGGTCGGCGTGCTGGCGCTGATGGCGGCGCGCGACGTGGCCGTCGGCGCGGGCTTCCGCATCGCGCTCACCGGCGTCCTGGTGCTGCCCTTCGCCGCGTTCGCCACCGTGTGCTTCTGGCGGACCTTCACCCTGCTCGGCTGGCTGCCTCCGGCGTACGTCCTGGCGGGGCCGGGCGTCAACGTGCCGCTGGTCATGCTGATCCTGGTCGTGGACGTGACCATGGCCACCGGCCTGATCGCGCTCGTCATCCAGCGCCTGATCGCCAGGGTCCGCCACCTCATGCGCCGCGACGCGCTGACCGGCCTGCTCAACCGGCGCGCCCTGGAGGAGCACCTCGGCCGCATGCAGGCGAGGACCGATCGCGGGCGTCAGAACGCCGTGCTGATGCTGGACGTCGACCATTTCAAGCGCATCAACGACGAGCTGGGTCACGCCGGCGGCGACGCCGCGCTGCAGCACCTGTCGGCCGTGCTCGGCGCGACGCTGCGCGACGCGGACTGCTTCGGCCGGATGGGCGGCGAGGAGTTCGCGGTGCTGCTGCCCGACACCGACCTCGACGGCGCGATGCTGGTCGCCGAACGCCTGCGCGAGCTGCTGCAGAAGCAGCCGCTGGCCTGGGGCGACAAGCTCTGGCCGATCAGCGCGAGCTTCGGCGTGGCCACGATGCGTCCGGGTGACGCCAACGGCCACGGCGCCTTGTCGCGGGCCGACGCCGCCATGTACGCGGCCAAGGCGCGCGGGCGCAACCGCGTGCTGCGCGCCGCGGGCGAGGCGGAGTTCGCCTGATGCTGCCCGTCGCCGACCCCGTCTCGCTGGTCGCCGCGCTGGTGGTGCTGTTCGGCGTCGCCGCCGTGGTCTGGTTGATGATGGCCGTCGGCCTGCGCGAGTCGCCCTGGGCCTGCGTGAGCGTCGCGGGCGCGAACGCCGCGCTCGGCGCCTCCTTCCTGCTGCAGGAAGCGCTGGGGCTGGTGCCGCGGATGGATTACGGCTGGCCGGATTTCCTGTCGGTGGCGGCATTCGGCCTGATCCGCCTCACGGTCCCGCTGATCGGCGACCGCCCCGCGCCGTGGCGCACGACCCTGCTGGTGGTGGTCGGCGTCAGCCTCCTCACCGCCCGCTTCACCGACGGACCGCTGGGGCTGCCGCACAAGCTGATCCTCTTCAGCACGATGTGCGTGCTGGCGCTGCTGGCGGCCGTCGACGCCTGGCGGCTCATGCGCTCGCGCGGGCTTCACGTGCGCGCGGCGCTCATGCTGGCCTCGCCGCTGGTCGTCGTCGGCCTGCTGCTGCTCTCTCGACCGCTGGAGGCGGCGCTCGCGCCGGGCCGCACCGGCGACCTCGACGTCGTCAGCGCCTTCAACCTCGCGTGGCTGTGGGCCTCGCTGGTGCTGGCGCTGCTGATCAACGGCTGGATCGCCTTCCTGCTGCTGATGAAGCTGGTGCTGGAGATCCGCCGGCTGACCGAGCGCGACCCGCTGACCGACGCGCTGAACCGTCGCGCGCTGTCCGAGGCCGTCGACCTCGAGCACGCCCGCCTGATGCGCGGACACGGCTACGCGCTGGTGATGCTGGATCTGGACCGCTTCAAGCAGTTGAACGACACCCTGGGCCACGCGGCGGGCGATGCGGCGTTGAAGGCGCTCGTGACGCTGCTGCGGCCGTGCCTGCGCGAGGTGGACCGGTTCGCGCGGCTGGGCGGCGAGGAGTTCTGCGCGTTGCTGCCCGACACCGGCATCGCCGGCGCCGCGCTGGTGGCGGAACGGATGCGGACGCTGCTCGAGGAGCATCCGTTCACGTGGGAGGGACAGACCTGGCCCCTCACGGCGAGCTTCGGCATCGCCGAGTCCGCGCGCGAGGACGCCAGCGCCGCCGAGGTGCTCAGGCGCGCCGACCAGGCGCTCTACGGCGCGAAGGGCCAGGGCCGCAACGTGGTGCAGGCGGTGGAGCTTGAGCCGGCGACCAAGCCTGCGCCCTGACGACCTCCCCCAGAACCTCTCTCAGAACCTCCCGCGCAGGCTCAGCATCACGCTGCGCGGATCGCCGTAGTTGGGGTAGTCGAGGTTGGCCCAGTAGGTCTTGTCGAGCGCATTGCGGATCGACAGGCCGAGGCTGAAGCGGTCGTTCAACTGATAGTTGGCGTGCAGGTTCAGCAGCACGAAGGCGCCTTGCGTGACCGTCGTCGTGACCAGCGTCGGATGCGGGATGCCGAAGCCGGTGACCGTGCTCTGGTAGTTCAAGCCGCCGCCGACCGTCAGCCGTTCCCATCCGCCGCCCAGGCGGTAGCTCGTGTTCAGCTGCAGCGTGTGCTTGGGGAGGTTGGCGTAGATCAGGTCGGACGGGTGCCGCGTGATGCGCGTGTTGGCGTAGCCCGCGTTCAAGGTCCAGCCCGGCGCCAGCTGGCCGGAGACATCCAGCTCGAAGCCCTTGGTCTTGGTGCCGTCCACGCCGATGAAGGCGTTGCTGCCGTCCGGCAGCGAGCCGTCGGGCACCGAGGTGTCCTTCACCGCGTAGTTGTCCTGCTTGGCCTCGAAGACGGCCGCGGACACCGCCAGCCGCTTGTCCAGGAACTCGCCCTTGAGACCGAACTCGGTGTTGCTGCCGCGGACCGGCGCGAGCAGGTGGTCGTTCTTGTCCTTGTTGTTCTGCGGCTTGAACAGGTCGGTGTAGCTCGCGTAGAGCGACACGGCGTCGTTGATGTCGTAGACGACGCCGACATACGGCGACACCTCGTCGGACACCTGGTAGGCACCGGTCCGGGCCGTGAACTTGCCCGCGGTGTTGAAGGCGTCGGTGCCGGTCTTCCAGGAACTCAGGCGCGCGCCGGTGATCACCGACAGCGGTTCCAGCACCTTCCAGCGACCCATCGCGAAGATGCCGCTCTGCTGGGTCTCGGCCACACGCTTCGCACCCGTGGCGCTGAAGACCGGCGCCGGGGCATTGCCGTCCCAGCTGCGGATGTCGGGGATGTCGTAGCTCCACGAGGCGACCGAGGTCAGCGTGGGCGTGGTGGTGGTCGTCTTCACGCCGTTGGCGCCGATCACCAGGTCGTGCTTGCGACCGAACAGATCCAGCGTGCCGGAGGCGTAGAGATCGAGGCTGTCGCGCTTCTCCCAGCTCTTGCCGACGGCGGCGAGCAGCTTGAGGCCGGCGCCGGTCTTCGGATCCGGATAACCGCTGGCGTAGGTGCGCAGGCTGAAGGTGTTGCCCTCGCTGTGGTTGGCGATGGCCTTGAGCGTCCAGTCCTCGCCGAGCTTCTGCTCCAGCTGCGCGTAGAACGTGCCGTTCTGGCGCGACCAGCGCGTCCACGGCGGCGAGAAGCTGGTCTCGCGCGGCAGGCCGGCCAGCGAGCCGTCCGACGCGAAGCGCGGGATCGTGCCCCAGATGGGACCCTTGGGCACGTTGTTCTGGTCCTGGTAGCCGACGGTCAGCGTCGTGCTGGCGGTCAGGTCGGCCTCGACCGTGGCCATGAACGCGGTCTTGGTCTCGCTGTGGCGGTCGCGGTAGCCGTCCTTTTCCTGCGCCGAGGCGATCAGGCGGGCGCGCACGCTGCCGTCGCGCGTGATCGGGGTGTTGAGGTCGGCCTCGACGCGGTGGAAGTCCTCCGAGCCCATCACCAGGCCGCCGTAGGCGGAGAAGATCTTCTCCGGCCGCTTGCGGATCATGTTGACGGTCGCCGACGGGATGCCGGCGCCGGTGGTCAGGCCGTTGGCGCCGCGCACGACATCGATGCGGGAGTAGAAGACGGTGTCGTACTCCTGCTGCGTGCCGCCGCTGTAGGTGGGCACGCCGTCGATCTGGAAATCGGTGATCTGGAAACCGCGCGCGAAGTACAGCGGCCGCTGCGTGTCGTAGAACGACACGTTGACGCCGGTGATGTTCTGCATCACGTCGTTGATGCTGATGAGCGTCTCGTTCTCGAGGCGGCTCGCGTCGATGCTGCTCATCGACTGCGGCGTCTCGCGCGCGGTCAGCGGCAGGCGCGTGCTCGCGCCTTCGAGCTTCTTGCGTGCGGCGCTGATGGTCACACGGTCCAGCGCGCGGCGGCGGTCGGCGCGGGTGGCGCCCTCGCCGGCGGCGTCGGCAGCGGACTCGGCCGCTGGCGCGGCATCGGCCTGCGGCCCGTCGGCGTCGGGTGGGGACGACGGCGTCGATTGGGCCACGGCGGCACCGGCGGACAGCAGGAACGCGACGGCAGCCGCGACAGGGGTTCGGGAGGAGCGTGACATGTGGAAGAACTGCATCGAGCAGGCGCGAGCCCGCATACCGGCGCGCGCGGGCGCACCAGCCCCGGGGAGGGAGGTGGAGGACGGAGGCTTGCGGGATCGGCTCCAGGATCGCGCGGCGTAGGCAACGGGCGTTGCCGGGCGCGAGGGAGCGGGAGATCAGGCTGGCGGGAGGCCCATCGGTCAGGGTTTACCTGTCAGATGAGAACTGTTCTCATTGTAGAAACAGTCGGGTGATGGCCTCAGGCAAAACCTGTCACCTTGTGCGGTCTTCAGGCCAGGGCAACGCGATTGCGTCCCAGATGTTTGGCGCGTTCGACGGCGTCATTGGCGCGCGCGATGAGCAGGTCGGTCGCGTAGGGCGGCGCGCTCGCGAGGCCCATGCTGAGCGTCACGTCCAGGCCCGGGGCGAGTTCGTGCCAGGGATGCACCGAGACGCTGGCCCGGATGCGCTCGCAGACCTCGAAGCCGCGATCCGCGATGGTGTCGGGGAAGACGACGAGGAACTCCTCGCCGCTCCATCGCAGCAGCAGGTCGGAACCGCGGGTGTTCTCGCGCAGCAGCTCGGCCAGTTCCTGCAACACGCGGTCGCCGATATCGCTGCCGTGACGCTCGTTGATGTTGCGCAAGCCGTCGGCATCGATGAGGGCGACGGTCAGCGGCCGGTCCTCCTGCTCCGCCGTGCGCAGCAGCGGCGGCAGCCGGGCTTCCAGGCAGCGGCGGTTGCCGAGACCCGTCAACGGATCCTTGAACTCGGCGGCATCGCGCGCGGCGAGGCTGGCCGGATCGGTGGCGAATTCGGCCTCCATGCGCGAGACGAAATACTGCGATTGCGCCATCAGCTGCGAGACCGCGCGACGGCGCTCCAGCGTGCGCGCCTGTTCGAGATGGAACAGCGACGGCCCCAGCAGCGCCAGCGCCTTCGCGGCGCGGTAGCTGGCCTGGTGCAGGCGCACGCGCAGGAACAGGGGCACGTCGCCGGGCATGACATGCTCGGTTTCCGCGCTCAGCGCCTGCAGCTGCTCCCACGCCGCGGTCGACTGCCCGCGCGCGAGCTGCAATTCGGCGAGCATGCAGCGCAGGCGCCAGTCCAGCAGCCGGAAGCCGGCGCGTTCGCATTCGTCGCGGGACTCGATCAGCAGCGGTTCGGCTTCGTCGAGGCGGCCCATCAGCAGGAGCACCTCGCCGAAGTTCGACGCGGTCAGCGCGATGCCGTAGCGGTCGCCGAGCTGCAGCGAATGCGGGCGCGCCTCGCGGGCGAGTTCGAGCGCGCGGTCGAGCGTGCGCGTCGCCTGCTCGGGCGCGGCGCCGTCGCGTTGCAGGTGGTAGGCGCCGATGGAGACGGTGCACAGGTTGGTCAGCGTGACCACGCGCTCGAAGGGCGTGGCGTTGGTGCGGAGCAGTCCGGCCGCCTCGCTCATCAGGCGTTCCGCCTGCCAGGGATCGCCCATGCGCTCGAAGCAGGCGCCGAGGCCGTTGAGCGCGACCGCGTGCAGCCGCACGTCGCCGAGTTCGCCGGCGAGCTTCAAGGCCTCATGCGCGCAGGCCAGGCCCTGTTCGTAGGCGCCGAGCTCGCAGGCCGCGAGGCTCATCCAGCGCAGCAGCTCGCACATCGCGGGGCTGGCGCCGAGCGGCCGCATCAGGCGCAGCGCGCGCTCGCCGACGTCGAGCATGCCGGGGAGATCGCCCATGCGCAGACGGAAGAAACTGCGCAGCTTGCCGGCCTCGGCCTGCTCGTTGATGAAGCCCTCGGCATCGGCGCGATCCCAGATCAGGTCGGCCAGCGCGACGCCGTCGTCCAGCCGCGCCTGCTGCTGCGCGAGGCGCGCGCGCTCGAGCAGCTCGCCCAGCGGCACGCCGTCGAGCGCCTCGGGCAGGATCGGGTCGGAAGAGGGATCGCCGGTCGGAAACATCCGGCAAGGTTAGCCGATCAGCGGCGTGCGACGGCCGCTGGCCCTCACCCCCACCTCTCCCGCGGTGCGGAAGAGGGAGTTCCGGCGGCTTACTTGCTCGTGGGCATGACGAACTCGGCGCCCTTGGCGATGCTGGCGGGCCAGCGCTGCATGACGCTCTTCTGCTTCGTGTAGAAGCGGACGCCCTCCTCGCCGTAGGCGTGCATGTCGCCGAACAGGCTCTTCTTCCAGCCGCCGAAGCCGTGCCACGCCATCGGCACGGGGATGGGCACGTTGATGCCGACCATGCCGACCTGCACGCGGCGCGCGAATTCGCGGGCGACGTTGCCGTCGCTGGTGAAGCAGGCGACGCCGTTGCCGAACTCATGGGCGTTGACGAGGTCCAGCGCCTCGCCGAAATCCTTGACCCGCACGCAGGCGAGGACCGGGCCGAAGATCTCTTCCTTGTAGATGCGCATCGCCGGCGTCACGTGATCGAACAGCGTGCCGCCGGTGAAGAAACCGTCGGGCAGGCCGTCGACGCGGTGACCGCGGCCGTCGACCACCAGCGACGCGCCTTCCTCGACGCCATGGGCGATGTAGCCCTCGATGCGGTCGCGCGCCTCCCGCGTGACGATGGGCCCCATCTCGGCGTCGAGCGCCATGCCGTTCTTGATCTTGAGCGCCTTGGCGCGCTCGGCCAGCAGCGGCACGATGCGGTCGGCGACGTCGCCCACCAGCACCGCCACCGAGATCGCCATGCAGCGCTCGCCCGCCGAGCCGTAGGCCGCGCCGATCAGCGCATCGACGGCCTGGTCGATGTCGACGTCGGGCATGACGACCATATGGTTCTTCGCCCCGCCGAGTGCCTGCACGCGCTTGCCGTTGCGGGCGCCGGTCTCGTAGATGTACTGCGCGATCGGCGTGGAGCCGACGAAGCTGAGCGCCCGGACGTCGGGATGGTGCAGCAGCGCGTCGACGACCTGCTTGTCGCCCTGCACCACCTGGAAGATGCCGTCGGGCAGGCCGGCCTGCTGGAAGAGTTCGGCGATGGCGAGACTCGGCGACGGATCCCGCTCGCTGGGCTTGAGGATGAAGGCGTTGCCGGTGGCGATGGCCAGCGGTGCCATCCACATCGGGACCATGAAGGGGAAGTTGAACGGCGTGATGCCGGCGACGACGCCCAGCGCCTGACGCGTGGTCCAGTTGTCGATGCCGGTGGAGACCTGCTCGGTGTAGTCGCCCTTCAGCAGCTGCGGCACGCCGCAGGCGAATTCGACCACGTCGATGCCGCGGCTGACCTCGCCCTGCGCGTCGGTGAAGACCTTGCCGTGCTCGGCGGTGATCATCGCGGCGAGACGATCGCGGTGCTGGTTCAGCAGGTCGAGGAACTTGAACATCACGCGCGCTCGGCGCAGCGGCGGTGCGTCGGCCCAGGCGGGGAACGCAGCCTGCGCGGCGGCGACGGCGGTGTTGACGTCCTCGACGTTGCCGAGCTGCAGCTGACGCGCGACCTGCCCTGTGGCGGGATTGAAGACCGCCTGGCTGCGCCCCGACGTGGCCGGACGGCGCTCGCCCGCGATGAAGTGGGTGATGTCGGCGCCGTCGGTGAAGGCGACGGGGGCGTGGGTGGACGAGGTCACGGCGGGTCTCCTGTTTCTCGGGGCCCGAGCTGCCGCGCGGACCTATGGGGATGGGAACGAGTCTAGGCACCGCGCCCCCACCTGCCTAGCCCAGATCACCAACCACATTGTTCGATAGACTGAACAATCATGGCCCGCCGCTCCCCCACCCCGACGCCCGCCGACGCCCGGTTGGCTGGCGCGTCCGCCCCCTCCATTCCCTCGGAAGTCGAGGCCTTGTCCCTGCGGGGGGAGGTGCGCGACGAGCTGTTGTGGTCGCAGCTGCAGGCCCTGATCGCCGTGGCCCGGCTCGGCAGCTTCACCAAGGCGGCTCAACGGCTGGGTCTGTCGAAGGCGGCGATCAGCCAGCGGGTGGCGGAGCTGGAACGCCACCTCGACCAGCAGTTGGTGCAGCGCACGACGCGCTCGGTGCGCCTGAGCGAGGCGGGGTCGCGTCTCGTCGAGCAGGCGGAGCCGGGTCTTGCCCTGCTGAGCCGCAGCCTGAGCGAAGCGCGTGACGCGGCGGGTGCGCCGCGCGGCCTGCTGCGCGTCACAGCGCCGGTGGCGCTGGGCAGGCAACACGTGGCCCCGGCGCTGCCGGCGTTCTTCGATCGCTATCCGGAATTGCGGATCGAGCTCGACCTGTCGGACCGGTTGGTGCCGCTGGCGCAGGAGGGCTTCGACCTGGCGATCCGCCACACGAGCGCGCCGCCGGAGACGCATGTGGCGTTCAAGCTCTGCGCCTCCCGGGCGCTGCTGACGGCGAGCCCTGCGTACCTGGCGCGGGCCGGCGTCCCGCAGCATCCGGCGGAATTGGCGCAGCACCGCTGCCTGCCGTACCTGCGACCGGGCCCGGCGCAGTGGTTCTTCGAGCGCGGCGCGGGCGAAGCGGAACGCGAGCGCATCCGCGTTCCCGTGCAGGGCAACTTCCGTGCGAGCAACAGCGAGGTGCTGCGGGACGGCGCGCTGTCGGGGCTGGGCATCGCACTGCTGCCGGACTTCAGCGCGCGGGACGCGATGCGGGAAGGCGGCTTGGTCGAGGTGCTGCCCGATTGGCGAGCGGTCGGCTTCTTCGGCGATGCGATCTACGCGATCCACCCGTGGAGCAGTCACACCCCGCAGGGAGTGCGTCTGCTGATCGACCACCTCAAGGACGTCATGCGCGAGGGGTATTGACGGCAGCGCCAATCCCCGAGAGGGCATCCAGCCGCGCACGAAGATCCGCGATCTCGGAAGCGAAATTGTCCCGGGCGGTTGTGGCGCCGACGAGCTCCATCTCGGCGGCGAGGCGCTTGTCCGACTCCGCGGCGGAGGTCGCGACCTGACGTTCCAGCTGTTGTCGGAGGTCGACGAGCTGCGCATCCTTCCCGGCGATCGCCAGCTGGTCCTTGGCCTTGCCGACGAGCGCATCGGAGGCGATGTCGCGCGCATGGCGCAGCTCGACGGTGAGGCGCTCGATGCTGGCGTCGCGTTCGGCGACGTGGGAGAGCGCCTCATCGCGAGCGGCGGCGACCTGGTCCAGATGCGACTGCAGCTCGTCGCGCTCGGATTCCGCGCGCTCGTTCAGATGCAGCAAGGCGGCGAGGTCTGTCTCGGTCCGCGCGAGGCTGTCGCGCAGGCGCTCGGCAACGTCCTCCATCAGGTGGCGCGCGTCGCGAAAAGTGCTCGTGGCAGCGGAGGCGGCGGAAGTCGCGGCCGCAGTGGTGACGGCCGCGTCGTCGAAGGTCGTGTCCATGTCGGTTCCCAATCAGGTCCGTGAGCCGAAGGGATCACGGCGGCGACCGATGCGTGTGCCGGGCGCTCATGGACTTGAAGGCGACCCGATGGATCCGATTCTTTAATCGCCACGCGAGCCGCGACTCAGCGTCCGGCGGGCCTGGCGTAGTAACGGTCGAACTCGCCTTCCTCGACGAGCTCGAACCCATGCCGCTGGTAGAAGCGATTCGAGTCGCTCTGCTTCAGCGCACCGACGCGCACCGGCAGGCCGAGCCGCTTCGCTTCTTCGAAAACGTCCGCCAGCACTGCCGCACCCAGCCCGCGGCCTTGGCTCGCCGGATCGATGTAGAGGTGATCAAGCGACAGCCACTCCGCCTGCGGCGTCGTGACGACGAAGCCGACGCGATGTCCGTCGACCACGATGTGCCGCGTGCGCGCCGGATCGAAGCTCGAAAGAAAGCGCTCGCGGGCGCGCTGGGGATCGAAGCGGCCGATGCGCTCCAGGCTCTCGCGCATGGCGGCGATGCGCAGGGCCACCAATGCCTCAGCGTCGTCTGCGCTCGCCAGCGCCAGATGCACTTGCTGGGACGAAGTCATCGAGGTCGACATGATGCGGGATCGTAGCGGTCCCGGACGGCGGATCAGGAAGTCAAGAGCCTATAACTTGCCCGCACGCCGCCGACACGCTCCTTCTTCTTGAAAACCCTCGCCGACCCGTGATGCCGGAGCAGCACCGTGTGCTCATCGATCCACGTCGCCTCCACGACAGGACCGCCGTGCGCAGCGACCGGCGCCGCCCCTCGGTTGTCGTCCAGGATGAGCACGTTGCCCCCTTCGTTGGTCAGCGGCTCACCAGCCGACAGTAGCGCCACCTGCGTGGAGTTCGAGGTCGTCGCGCCGCAGCCGCGGACGAACACCACCACACGATGGCCGCCCTGTGGCGACCAGACCTCCGCCACGACGTCGTTGTCACAGGCATCCGGCAATCCGGAGAGGAGCCAGCCGAAGCCGAAAACGACGAGCCCTGCGAGCGTCAACAGCACCGGAGCGATACGGACCAACATGAGCGTTCCAGGAAAAGGAGAAGTCCCGGACTGTGAAGACGACGCGTGAGGTCAGCATGAAGTCGACGCCATCTCATCGCCGAGGTCGACCGCCCCGTCATGCCCCTCTTCGGCGTGCAAAAAAAGGACGCCCGACCAGCAGAGCTGACCGGGCGTTGCAAGTCCTAGAAAGGACGTCGTTGGGATCGGTGCCGTCCATCGGGGCCTGGCGGCCGCGCCGTTGGAGGGCGTAGATGGACTCTAGGGCGAACCCTGAGCGGGCGGCATCCCCTCAAGGTGGGATACATGCGCGAAATGGTTAGCAGGCGTAAGAGCGACTCCGCATTACGGAAAACTGCACCTGGATCGACTCGTTCGGACTCTGACTACCGTTCGGTAGCGCACAGAAGGCGCGCTCGCACGCGTGGCGCACGGCCCGCCCGGATAATCGCGACCCATGACCGCGCCCAAGCACCCCAACAAGTCCGCGCCTCGCCGGCCCGCTCCCAAGTCGTCCGGCGGCTCCGCGAAGACCGGCACGCCGCAGCGCGGTCCGCGGCCGCAGCAGGGATTCGGACCGTCGGGCCCGTCCGCGCCGAACTCGACGAACTCGCCTTACGCGCAACCCGCAGCGCCAGCCCCCGCCGCGCCGCCCGAAGCCTGGAGCGACGCCGATCTCGAAGAGCTGCAATCGCTGCTCGACGAGGTCCCCGCGCCGCTGGAGCCGCTCGACGTCTCCATGCTCGACGGCTTTCTCGTCGCGGTGATCCTGCAGCCCAAGCCCGTGCCGCTGTCCGATTGGTGGCGCTGGGTGCTCGATTCCGAGGAAGGCCGGCCCGCGCCCGCCCGCTACGACGCGCGACCGCTGCTGCAGCTCGTCCAGCGCCGCGAGCACGACCTGCGGCTCGCGATCAATGATCGCCAGTGGTTCGATCCCTGGGTCTTCGAGCTCGACGAGGACGCCTCCGCCTCCGAGACCGTGCTGCCGTGGGTCGCCGGCTTCGCGCTCGCCGCGGACCTGTTCCCGGGGCTGATGAACCTGGACGAGACCGAACTCACCGAGCCGCTCGCCCAGCTCTACATGCACCTGGATCCCGAGGACCTCGAGGACGCCGATGCGCTGCTCGAGGAGATCGAGAGCCTGGAGCCGCCGGAGGAACTCGACGACGCGGTCGAGAGCCTCGTCCGCGCCAGTCTGCTGTTGGCCGACGTGTCCCGGCCGATTCCGGCTCCCAAGCCGCAGCGGTCCGGCGGCCACCGCGGTGGCCCGGGCGGCCGCGGCGGACCGCCGCCCCGGCGCCCGCGCTGACATCGTCAGCGCTGAGCGCTGAACGCTCGGCGATCCGTCGACCGCGCTCAGGGCTCCGGAATCGCAGCGCCAGGTCCGACCTGGCGCTTCATCCACTCGCTCATCTCCCAGAGCGTGTGACCCACCGACTCGCGCGCCGAGTAGCCGTGCGACTCGAACGGCAGCGTCACGTAACGCACCGAACCGCCGGTGCCCGCCAGCGCCTGGTACAGCCGCGCGCTCTGGATCGGGAAGGTGCCGGAGTTGTTGTCCGCCTCGCCGTGGATCAGCAGCAGCGGTTCCTTCAGCTTGTCGGCGTAGTTGAACGGCGAGAGCTTCTGGTAGACCTCCTGCGCGTCCCAGTAGGTGCGGCGCTCGCTCTGGAAACCGAAGGGCGTCAGGCTGCGGTTGTAGGCGCCGCTGCGCGCGATGCCCGCCTTGAACAGGTGGGTGTGCGCCAGCAGGTTCGCCGTCATGAACGCGCCGTAGCTGTGCCCGCCGACGACCATGTGATCGCGGTCGCTGACGCCCAGTTCCACCGCCTTGTCGATGACCGCCTGCGCGTTGGCCGTGATCTGCGCGATGAAGCTGTCGTTCACCGTCTTCGGATCGCCGACCACCGGCATCGTCGCGTCCATCAGCACGACGTAGCCGTCCAGCAGCAGCATCAGCGGGCTCGTCGGCGCGAAGCTGTTGAAGCGGTTGCCGGAGCCGCTCACCTGGCCCGCGGTCGACGCGTCGGTGTACTCCAGCGGATAGGCCCAGACGAAGGTCGGACGACGCTCGCCGGCCTTGTAGCCCGGCGGCTTGTAGAGCCAGAAGGACAGCTCCACGCCGTCCGCGCGCTTGAAGCGGACGAACTCGCGCTGGATGTCGCGCAGCTGCGGCGACGGGTCCTTCGCATCGGTCAGCGGCTGCGCCGTCGCCAGCGCCGCGCCGCCGCGCAGCATCACGTTGCCGGGCTCGCCGACACTCTCCCGCACCGTCAGGACGCGGGCGCCCTCGGTGTCGAGCACGGCCAGCGGTCGCTCGTAGTGCGCGCTGTCCCCGCCGTTGGCCTCGGAACCCGACTGGAACACGCGCGTCTTCCTGTTGCCCGCGAGCACCAGCCGGTCGATGAAGGGCCTGTCGCCTTCCGGGCTCGCGCCGGTGCCGAAGTACCAGATCGCGTCGCCGTCCAGGCGCACGACCGGGCGTCCCGTCGGCTGCATGCGATGCACCGGCGTGCCGGGATCGCGGTAGCGGTCGCGCACCGAGCGCTCGATCAGCCGCTGCGCCGGCGACGCGCCGTCCATCGCCACCAGCTCCGTCGACGTGCGCATCTTCGTCAGGTCGAAGTCCTGCACCAGCGCCTGCTTGCCGCCCTCGACGAATTCGAGCCGCGACAACCGCTGCGGCACGCGGTGCACTTCGCGCGCCTCGCCGGTGTAGGGCGCGTCCAGGCGCATCAGCCGGTCGCGATGGGGCACCTGGGCGCGGTTGTCGCCGCCGTCCAGCGCCTCGACCCAGTACACCGCGCCGTCCGCGCCGGGCGAGGCGAAGAAGTTGCGCGGGCCGGTGATCACGCCTTCGACCGGCACGCCTTCCTTGAGCTTGACCTGTCCGATCCGCACCGCCTTGCCGTCGACGCCGCGCACCTCGGCCTGGGCCGCGAAGTCGTCCCAGCCGACCTGGTAGCTGAAGGGCGGCAGCAGCCGCATGGTCAAGACCTGACCCGGTGTCCCGAGCGCTTCGAGGTGGCTGAAGATCCCCGGCTCGCCGATCGGCCGCACCGTCCCCGTGTTGAGGTCGATACGCGCCAGCTGCGAGGTCGCGTGATGCGCGAAGACGGCCGCATCCTGCGCGTTCATCAACAGATCCTGCTGGGTACGCTCCGGCGAGTTGCGCGCGATGGATTCCTGGATCGACGGACCCGACGGCGCGGCGAAGGTCGGCGCCGGACCGCGCCGCGCGGGCACCGTCAGCGTGACGAGTTCATGGTCGCTGAGCCACACGACGTCGTTCTCGAGCATCGTGTGCAGCTTGAGCCTGGGCACCGCCTTGAGCTTGCCCGTCGCGACGTCGCCGACCCACAGCTCGACGGCCGTGTCGGTGCGACGGTTCAGCAGGAAGCGCTTGCCGTCCGGCGAGAAGCGCAGCAGATGGAAGGCGCCGCCGGCCGGCAGCGCGACCGGCTTCGCGCTGCCTTCCGCGCCGTTCTGGAGCGGGCGCAGCGAGAGCGACTCGATCGCGACGATCAGCTGCGGGCTGTCGGTGGCCGGGTCGTAACGCAGGCCGGCCTGGCGCAGCACGGGGCGGGCGAGTTCCGCGATCGCGCGCGATTTGCGGTTGACGACGATCGCCAGCGTGCGCTGGTCCGGCGATACCTGATAGACCGGCAGCGCCTTGGCGTCGAGCACCGCGCGGATCGCCTCGGACGGTTGCTGATAGATCTGCGCGAGGGTCGCGGCGGACGTCAGCGCCGCGGTCTGGACCGAACTCGACGCGGCCTCGTCGGCCGGTGCCGCGATCGCGGAGAGACCGCCGAACGCGGCGGACAGGGACAGGGTCAGCGGGATCAACGACGAGGCGCGAGGCTGGGACATGTGTCGGCACCGTGAAGCAGAGGAAGGCGGCAATCTAGCAGCGCCCTCCCCCGATGTCCGACGTCAGCCCCCCGGGTGATCCCGAGGTTTCAGGCCCTGGCGTTCACGTCCGCATCACGCAGCGAACAGACGCGCCGCATGGAGGCCCAATCCCGTCGCGACCGATGCGAAACGGTCGCCGCGCACCGTCTTGGCGTCCGGGTAGTCCGCCGCGATGCGGTCGGCCAGCACGGTCAGGCCGGTCGAGCCGCCGGTGAAGTACAGCGCGTCGATGTCCGACGGCTTCAGGCCCGCCCGTTCCACCGTCTCACGGCCCGCCTGGGCGATGCGTTCGATGTCGCCACGCAGGGCATCCAGCGCGACGGTTTCCGAAAGCGGCACGGTCAGGCCGGACTCGATCAGCTGCAGGTCGATCACGCAGTCGCCGCCGCCGGCGACTTCGATCTTGGCGTCTTCCGCGCGATTCGCGAGCTCGTGGCCGAGCCGCTCGTCCAGCACCGTCATCAGCCGTTGATGGTGGCGCGGATCGCCGTAGAAGCCCTTCATGTTGCGCAGCTCCAGCACGCGCTGCGGGCTGTAGCAGGTGTTGATCAGGTGCCAGGTCGCGAGATCGAAGTAGACACCGCTGGGGACCTCGCGGGGCGTCTGGCCCGGCTTGGCCGGGCCGAGCGCGCGGTAGCCGAACTCGCGCAGGATGCCGGTCAGCTCGATGTGGCGGTCGAAGTCGGTGCCGGCGATGTGCACGCCGTGGCTGGCGAGGATGTCGTCACGGCGGTCCAGACGCTTCACGCGGTCGGGGCCGACCCGCACGATGGAGAAGTCCGAGGTGCCGCCGCCGATGTCGGCCACCAGCACCAGCTGCTCCCGATCGGCCTGCTGCTCGAAGTCGAACGCGGCCGCGATCGGCTCGAACTGGAAATGCACGTCCTCGAAGCCGACCGCCCTCGCCGCCGCCGCCAGCGAGGCCTGTGCCGCCGCGTCGCGCTCGGGCTCGCCGTCGACGAAGTAGACCGGCCGGCCGAGCACGACCCGGCGCGGCTCGTGGCCGCCGGCGTCGGACGCGCCGGCCTGCTTGCGCAGGCGCTTGAGGTAGCCGCTGAGCATGTCGATGTACTTCACGCCGCGGCCGCCGCCCACGTCCGTGACCTGGTCGATCAGGCTGGAGCCGAGGATGCTCTTCATCGAGCGCATCAGACGCCCATCGGTGCCCTCGACGTAGGCGCTCATGGCCGCGCGGCCGAAGGCGCGCGGCGGGCCGTCGGCATCGTGGCGGCCTTCGGCGAAGTAGAAGACCGCCGTCGGCATGGTCACCTTGTCGCCCTCGAGCGGCACCAGGCGCATCGCGCCCGGGCGGCCGGCGTCAGGGACGGCGACCGCCGAGTTGGAGGTACCGAAGTCGATGGCGCAGAAATCCCGCGGCAGGTCGGAAAGCGAAGAGGACATGGCGGCGCGGAGGAAATGCGAAAAGGGCGCGGATTCTAGCCGCGCCCAGGTTTCGGGGGTTCGGGCGCCCGGATGACGCCTCAGGGGTCCGGCCGGATCAGGCGGGCTGCAGGCTGCGCACCGACTTCGCCGGCAGCGCGTCGCCGTAGAAGCCGAAGTCCAGTTCCGGACGTTTGCCGCTCATCAGTTCCGCCAGCGCGCGGCCGGAGCCGGCGCCGTGCGTCCAGCCCAGGGTGCCGTGGCCGGCGTTGATCCACAGGTTGGACGCCTTCTGGCTGCGGCCGATGTAGGGCACGTTGGTCGGCGTACTCGGACGCAGGCCGGTCCAGTAGTTGGGCTCGGACAGGTCGGCGACGCCAGGGAACAGTTCCTCGTAGCGGCGCACCAGCGACTCGCAGCGGACCTTGGAGGTCGGGCTGTCCAGGCTCGTGTCCAGGCCCACCAGTTCCGCCGTGCCGGCGATGCGGACGAAGTCGCCCAGGCGCGAGATCGCGATCTTGCGTGCGTCGTCCAGCAGGCTGACCGTGCTGGCCTGCTCCGGCTTCTTCAATCGCAGCGTGGCCGAGTAGCCCTTGGCGGGGTAGATGTTGAGATGCTCGCCCAGCGACTTCGTCAGGGCCGGCGCGTAGGACGCCAGCGCCACGACGTAGGCGTCGCCCTTGAGCCACTGCGTCTGGCCGGTCTCGCGCGACTGGATCTGCACGCCGGCGATCTCGTTGCCCTGCGCGCCGCCTTGCGGCTGCAGCGCGACGATGTCGTGGTTCCAGAGGAACTGCGCGCCACGCTTTTCCGCCAGCTTCGCCAGCGCCTGCGTGAACACACGCGCGTCGCCGGATTCGTCGCTCGGCGTGTAGGTGCCGCCGAACACCGCGTGCTGCGCCGAGCGCAGCGCGGGTTCGATCGCCAGGACCTCGTCGCGGCTCAGCACGCGGCGGTCGACGCCATGGCGGCGCATGATCTCGGCGCCCTGCGCGCCGGCTTCGAAATCGGCCTCGCTGCCGAAGAAGTGGAGGATGCCCTTCTGCAGGCGGTTGTACTCGATGCCCGTGTCGGCGACCAGCGACTGCAGCGACTCGTGGCTGTAGCGGCCCAGGCGCACGAGCTGCTCGACGTTGCGTTCGAACGCCGCCGTCGTGCACTGGCCCAGGAAGGACAGACCCCAGCGCCACTGCGCCGGATCCAGACGCGGACGGAACAGCAGCGGCGCGTCGTCCTTCAGCAGCCACTTCGCGACCTTGAACGGCGCGCCGGCGTTGGCCCAGGGTTCGCAGAAGCAGACCGAGATCTGCGCGCCGTTGGCGAAGCTGGTCTCCAGCGCCGCATCGGGCTGCCGGTCGACGACCACGACCTCGTGACCCTGGTCCAGCAGGTACCAGGCGGTGTGGATGCCGATGATGCCGGCGCCGAGGACGATGACCTTCATGGAGAGCTCCAGGTGAACTTGTGGTTCCGCTGCGGTTCAGCGTGGGACAGGCAGGCTTCAGGCCAGCGGGCGCAGGATCAGCTGCAGTCCCAGCAAGGCCATCACGAGGGCGATCAAGGCATCGATGCTGCGCCAGACCGCCGGCCGGCGCAACGCCGGCGCCACCGCCGCCGCGCCGAAGCCCAGCAGCGAGAACCACATCCAGGACGCCACCGAGGCGCCCGCCGCGAACGGCCATTGCAGGCCGGCCGGCTGCTGCGCGCCGACGGTGCCCAGCAGCACCACCGTGTCCAGGTAGACATGGGGGTTCAGATACGTCATGGCCAGCGTGCTGCCCAGCACCGTCGACAGCGAGGCGGTGCCCGCCTGCGCCTGCAGGCCGGCCCGGGGAGACAACGCGCGCAGGGCCGCCTTCACACCGTAGGCCATCAGGAACGCGGCGCCGCCCCAGCGGAAGACTTCCATCAGCAGCGGACTCGCCGCGATCAACCGGCCCAGTCCGAACACGCCCAGCCAGATCAGCAGCATGTCCGACAGGGCGCAGACCACCACCACCGGCGCCACGTGCTGGCGCATCAGGCCCTGGCGAAGCACCAGCGCGTTCTGCGCGCCGATGGCGACGATCAGGCCGGCTCCGGTGAGCCAACCTTGCAACAGGGCTGCGCTGGGGGACGACATGGATCGATGGCCGGTGGGTCGAGAGCGGAGAGCGGAGGGCGGATTTCAGGACGAGCGTCGCCACGCCGTCGAGGGCGTAGTAGGCGGGATTGTGAGGAGACGACCTGCTTTGATGAAGCGGGATTAATATCTCAGCGACTCCATTAGGAACGCTTATGAAAGACCTGGACGCCGCCGGCTTGGATTGCTTGGCCGCGCTCGCCGACGAACGCAGCTTCGAACGTGCCGCCGAGACGCTGGCGATCACGCAGAGCGCCGTGTCCCAGCGCCTGCGCAGCCTGGAAGCGCAGGTCGGCCAGCTGCTGGTGGTGCGCTCGCGTCCCCTGCGGCTCACCGAACCGGGCAAGCGGCTGCTGCGTTACGCCCGTCAGCTCGCGGCGCTCCGCTCGGACGTCGTGCGGGAACTGGGCGTGCAATCGGCGCAGGCCGAACGGCTCCCGATCGCCGTCAACGCCGACAGCCTGGCGACCTGGGTGCTCCCGGCGCTGGATCCGCTGGTGCAACGCGGGATGCGGGAGGGCTTCGGCCTGGAACTGGTGGTGGACGACCAGGACTTCACCCACGACTGGCTGCGCCAGGGCGAGGTCTTGGGTTGCGTCACGACCGTGCCGCAGGCGCTGCGCGGATGCATTGCCCAGCCGCTGGGCGTGATGCGTTACATCGCCGTGGCGAGTCCGGACTTCGTTGCCCGGATGCTGCCCAACGGCCTGGGGGCGGCCAATTTCGCGCAGGTGCCGTTCCTGGTGTTCAACCGCAAGGACGATGCCCAGCAGCAGTGGGTCCGCCAGGCGATGGGGCTGCGCTCCGCTCGGCTGAACGCCCGCTACGTGCCGTCCAGCGAAGGCTACGTCAACGCGGTGCGGATGGGCTGGGGCGTGGGCGTGGCGCCGGAGCTCCAGGTCCGGCCGCTGCTCGCGAGCGGCGAACTGGTGGCGCTGCGGCCGGAGGTCCAGGTCGAGGTCGCCCTGTACTGGCACCAGTGGAAGCTGGGCGGCGAGAGCATGGCCCGCGCGTCGGGTGTGGAGGGCGTACCGGGCAGCAGGGTCGCCAAGGGTGCCGCGGTTGCAAGAAAAGCGACAACGCCGGAAGGCGGGGCGCCTCCGGCGTTGCTGGATCAGATTGGGGAGGCGCTGGCCCGGGGAGCCAGGGACGCCTTGATCAGTGCCTGATCAACGCTTGAGGGCGGCGACCTGCACCTTGGTCTGCGTCTGCAGAGGCGCCTGTGCCACGCCGGGCGTGGCCGAGGCGGGCGCGGCCCCCTGCTCGACCAGGCGCATCCTGAACCCGCCGCGCTCGTGCTTGTCCTGCACGGAATTGGCCAGCCAGGCGGAAGTCAGCACGACGCTGCCGACGATCGCCCAGGTCATTGATTTGTGAATCAGTGGAGACATGAGAAAGCAATGGCTTCCACGAATTAGGGAAGTCGCGAAGCATAGTCACCCCTGAATGAGGGGGGCATCACACCTAAGTGGGGCACGTGGTTATTTCGCCGCACCTGTGGTGGGCAAGCCCCAATCTGTGTGTATTTGTCAGCGCGATTCTCGCGCACCCGCGATCTGGGGATTTGCCTGAAGACAAAGGCGCGCAAACTGTGCTTCACCGCAAGACGCAGCATCGTCGTCGAGCGGCGCCCTCACCCCGTGCTTTCCGACGAGGTCCATCATGCGCATCACCTCCGCCCTTCGCCTCTTCCGTCGCGACTCGCCCGCCGGCCGTGAGCCAGAACCGGCCGACATGGGCACGGCATTCGGCATGGAAGCGAGCTTCGGCGACGAGAGCGAGTACGAGGACTTCCGGCGCAGCGACTACGGGCTGGAATCAGAATCCGCGCCGCCGGCCACGGTCGAGTCGCCACTGTCCTGGATGGCCGCCCGACGCGGCTGACGCTCAAGGCGCCCCACGTGGGCGCCTTTTGCATTCCTGAGCCGCGAGTCCCCGGAGCCGTCCCGTTTGGCGGCGGGCCGGCGGGTATCAGGATCAGCGGATGAGCAGCACCGGCACGTCGCTGTGGGCCATGACCTTGGTGGCGACGGAGCCCAGCACCAGCTTGCCCAGCGCCGTGTGGCCGTGCGAGCCCATCATCAGCAGATCGAAGCGGCCCTTCTCGGCCACGGCCGTGATCGCTTCCGACGCGTGCCCGGTCTTCACGACGTACTGCGCCTTGATGCCGCGCTTGTCCATGAAGGTGCGGATCGGCTTGAGGACCTTCTCGGCCTCGTCCTGGTAGTACTCGGCGAGCACGGCCTTGTCGAGCACCGCGGCCGCACGTGGCGGCACCCCGGGGACCACGTGCACGACGGTGTAGTCGTGCGAACCGCCCAACCACTCGTCGTGGGCGGAGAGATACGCCAGCATGCGCTTCGAATACGTGCTGCCATCGACGGCGACGAGGATCTTCATCAAAGGCTCCCTCTCTGTGACGGCCGACGACCGGCCTCTGACCAGTGTGTCACAGGGTTGCTTCCGGAAAGCCGCACATACCCCGCAGGCTGCTTCGTCCTTGACGTTGGACAATCGCGGCTTCTGTCATCCGCCCTTCGCCGACCCGCCGTGCGCCTGCAACTGATCTCCGACCTCCATCTCGAGCGCCAGACCGACTTCCAGACGACGGCCGCGCCGGACGTCGACCTGCTGGTCCTGGCGGGCGATGTCGGCTCGTACCAGACCGGCTCGCGACTGGTGACGGACGACTTCGGCCTGGGCCGCTTTTCACCGAAGCGCGACGGCGCGCCGTGGCCGCGCGTGCTCTACGTGCCTGGCAACCACGAGTACGACGGCATCGATTTCGCCACGGCGCAGGTGCGGCTTCGGCAGACCTGCGCGGACCTCGGCATCGAGTGGCTGGATCGCGAGCAAATCGTCATCGGCGACGTCCGGTTCCTCGGGACGACGCTGTGGGCCGACTTCGACGCGCTGGCGGCGCGCGAGTCGACGCCGACGAAGCAGCTGGCGGCCAGAGAAAAGGCCTTCCGCGCGGCGAATCACTACCTGCGTCGGTTCTCGACGCTGATCGACGGTCAGCACATGCTGGCGGAACGGCAACGCGACCTGGCGCTGGAATGCCAGGCCTGGCTGCGCGAGGCGCTCGAACGGCCTTTCGAGGGCAAGACCGTGGCGGTGACGCACTACGCGCCCACGCTGCGAAGCGCCGATCCCCGCTACGGCCTGACACCAGGCACCGCCGGCTTCTGCAACTCGCTCGACGACCTGCTGCCCCATGCGGACCTGTGGCTGCACGGCCATCTGCATTGCGCCCACGACTACGTCGTCGAGTCGTCTGCCGGCCCGCGCGGCGAAGTTCCGCATCGGTGCCGCGTCGTCGCCAATCCGCTGGGCTACGCCAACAAGGGCGAGCAGGAGGACTACCGGCCGGACCTCGTCATCGAAGTCTGAGCCGTCTCTCTACCAAGCCCAGGCGGCGCCAAGCAAGGCTTCAGCGTTTCGCCGGCGGACCGTCGTAGGTCCAGAGATATTCGCGCGGCATCGGACCCTTGTTGCGGCCGCCCTGCTGCGTCTGCTCCCAGGCGTGCGCGAGGATGCCCACCGAGCGCGAGATACAGAACAGGCCCCGCGCCAGCGGCGCCGGGAAGCCAAGCTCGGCGTAGATCACGGCGGTCGCGCCGTCGATGTTCATCGGGATGCGGCGACCGTCCTTGCGCCGCTGCAGCTCCGCCTGGACGGCTCGACCGATCGTCGCGAAGCGACCCGAGACCACGCCGAGCTGGGCCGCCTCGTCCACCAGTTCCAGCAGCCGAGGCGCGCGCGGGTCCACCGGATGGAAGCGGTGTCCGAAGCCCGAGACGAACTTGCCGCGCAGTTCGATCGCCTCGTCCAGGCCCGCGGCGGTGGCGTCTTCGAGCGAGCCGCCTGCGTCCATGCGCATCGCGATGGCCTGCAGCATTTCCACGCACTGCTCGCCCGCGCCGCCGTGCACGTCGCCGAGCACGTTGATCGCCGACGCCATCGCATTGTTGAGGCCGACGCCGCAGGTCGCGGCCATGCGCGCGATGGCGATGCTCGGCGCCTGCGGGCCATGGTCGACCGCAGCCATCAGCGCGACGTCCAGCAGTTTGGCCTGCTCCGAACCGGGCAGTTCGCCGCGCGTCATGAGCCAGATCATCTGCGCGAAGCTGACCTGCCCGATCAGGTCCTGGATCGCATGGCCGCCGTAGCGGATGACGCCGGGCGACATCTCGATGATCGAGGTACGCCACCAGTCCGGCACGCGTTGATCGTGCACCGGTCCGTCGACCGGCGGCTGCTTGCCTTCGTTGGCGCTCATACGGCCTTCTCCTCTTTCAGCGCGGCCCGCTCGGCGGCGCCGTAACCCAGTTCTTCGAGGATGGCCTCGGTGTCCTGGCCGAGCCGCGGCGGCGGCGTCGACACGGACGGCGCCTGCCCGTTCAGCTTGAAGCCGGTGCGCAGCACGCGGACATCGCGTCCGACGCCGGGCACGTCCTCGAAATTCGCAACCATCCCTCGGTCCGCGATCTGCGGATGCGCGAGCGCTTCCCTCACGGAGTACACCGGACCCGCAGGCACGCCCGCATCGTTCAAACGCTGCCACCACTCCGCAGCGGAGCCATCGGTCATCGCGGCTTCGAGCAGATGCGTGAGTTCGGCCCGGTGCTTCAGCCGCGCGTGGCGATCGACGAAGCGCGGATCGGTCTTCCACTCCGGATGACCGACCGTGTCGCAGACGGCCTCGAACTGCTCCTGCTTGTTGGCCGCGATATTGAGCAACCCCTGCCCCGTGCGGAAGGTGCCGGACGGACTGGCCGTCACGTTGTCGTTGCCCATCGGTTGCGGCTCGCGGCCTGCGACGAGCAGGTTCGACACCGCCCATCCCATCGTCGCCATCGCGGCTTCGAGCATCGACACGTCGATGAAGGTCGCCTCGGCGCGTTCCTTGTCCGCCAGTGCCGCGGCGATGGCCATCGCCGCCGTGAGGCCACCGATGGTGTCCGCCACCGGATGACCGACGCGGAACGGCGCCGAGTCCGGACCGCCGGTGATGCTCATCATGCCGGACATGCCCTGGATGATCTGGTCATAGGCGGGCAGGTCGCGCAGCGGCCCGTCCTGGCCGAAGCCCGAGATCGCGCAATAGACCAGCCGCGGGTTGACCTGACGCAGCTCGTCGAAACCGACACCCAGCCGCTGCATCACGCCAGGCCGGAAGTTCTCGACGACGACGTCGGCCGTCGCCACCAGCTTGCGGAATACCGCCTTGCCGGACGGCCGCTTCAGATCGATGGTGATCGAGCGCTTGCCCGGGTTCTGCGCCAGGAAGGACACGCCCATGTGCGCCTGGTTCAGCGCCGTGTCGGCGCCGAGCTGGCGGGCGAGGTCGCCGGTCTCGCGCGCCTCGACCTTGATGACGTCGGCGCCCAGGTGCGCCAGCTGGTGGCACGCGAAGGGGCCGGCGAGCACGTTGGTCAGGTCGAGGACGCGGACGCCGCGCAGCGGGGATTGGCTCATGCGAAGCTCCGTGGCACTCAGTCGACCTTGACGTTGCCGCTGCGGACCACGTCGCCCCAGCGCTTCTGCTCACGCGCCAGGAACTGCGCCGCCTGCTGCGGCGTGCCGGCCATCGGGACGCTGCCTTCGGACTGCAGCTGTCCGATCGTCGCCGCCTTGGCCAAGGCCTTCTGCACCTGCGCGTTCATCCGCGTCACGACCGCTGCCGGCGTGCCGGCCGGCGCCACGATCATCTTCCAGTCCGAGGTGTCGAAGCCCTTGAAGCCGCTCTCGGCCACCGTGGGAACGTCGGGCAGCACCGGCAGCCGTGCGGCGGAGCTGATCGCCAGCGCCCGCAGCTTGCCGGCCTTGATGAAGGGCACCACCGTCTGCGGCGTCGCGAAGTAGTAGTCCACCTGACCGCCGAGCAGGTCGGTCGCCGCCGGACCGGCGCCCTTGTAGGGGATGTGCGTCACCTGGATGGCGGCCTGCTTCGAGAACAGCTCCCCCGTGAGATGACCCACCGTGCCGTTGCCGGCGGAGGCCATGGTCAGGGTGCCGGGCTTTGCCTTCGCGGCGGCGACCAGGTCGGCGACCGCCTTGAAGCTGGAGGACGACGAGACCACCAGCACCACCGGCTGCCCCGCGACCAACGCGACCGGCGTGAAGGCCTTGGCCGCGTCGTAGGGCATCTTGGGATAAAGCGTGGGGTTGATCGCCAGGTTGGCGGTCTGGCCCATGCCCAGCGTGTAGCCGTCGGCCTTGCTCTTGGCGACGGCGTCCAGCCCGATGTTGCCGCCCGCGCCGGCCTTGTTGTCCGGGACGAAGGTCCAGCCGGTGTCCTCGCGCACCTTCTCCAGGATCAGCCGCGACACGATGTCCGTGCCGCCGCCGGGCGGGAACGGGACGATCAGGCGGATGGGCTGGGTCGGAAAGGCGGCGTCGGCGGCCAGCGCCGCGGTCGCGGTCATGCCCGCGCTCGTGGCGGCGATCAGGGTGAAGGCGGCGCCTCGGATCAGGCACTGCGGGGCCAGGGACTTCGTCATGTCGCGTCTCCGTGTTTGTTCTATCTAGCAGAACGTCGGTTTGTTTGATAGAACTGTAGGACGTCTCCGTGATGCCCTAGACGAGGGATTACCCGTGGCCGAATCAGACAGCGCACCTTCCGACAACCCCGAGGCGACGGCCGAATCCAGCGGCGTGGCCGTGCTCGACCGTGCGTTCGCGCTGCTGGGCGCGTTCGGCCAGGACGACGACGCCCTGTCGTTGGCGGAGCTGTCGCGGCGCACCGGCCTCTACAAGAGCACCGTGCTGCGGTTGCTGGCCGCGCTGGAACACGGGGGATTCGTGCGGCGGCTGCCGGACGGGCAGTACGCCATCGGGCCGGCGCCGCTGCGGCTGGCGACGATCTACCAGCGCTCCTTCCATGTGGGGCCGGTCGTGGAACCGCTGCTCAAGCAGCTCAGTTCGGACACCGGCGAGACGGCGTCCTTCTACGTCCGGCACGGCGAGGCGCGGATCGCGATCCATCGCTGGGAGCCGGCGCGCTCGGTGCGCGCGGCGGTGGCCGTGGGGCAGCAGTACGCGCTGCACCAGGGCGCATCGGGCAAGGTGCTGTGCGCGTTCTCGAACGACCACCGTGCCGCCCACGCGGACATCCGCGAGCGCGGATGGGGCGCCTCCTACGGGGAACGCGAGCCGGACACGGCTTCGGTCGCAGCGCCGGTGTTCGCCGTCGACGGACGTGTGCAGGGAGCGATCGCCGTGTCCGGGCCGCGGGTGCGGCTGTCGCCGCCCGAGACCATGCTGAACGCCTGCCGCGCCGTGCTCGGCGCCGCACGCGAGGCCAGCCGCCTGCTTGGCGGCGATGTCGCGCTCTTGGACACGGCGCTGCGGACCGTGTCGATCGCCGACTTCACGACCGGCGGCTGACCATGGAAAACGCCGGCGCAAGGGCCGGCGTCGTGTGGCGTCACCGCCCTCGCCGCGCCTCAGGCGCGACGTGACGGCCGGCGGAGATCAGGCCGCGCCGTGGCAGTTCTTGAACTTCTTGCCCGAACCGCAGTGGCAGGGATCGTTCCGGCCCAGCTTCGGCGAGTCGCGACGCACCTGCTCGACGTGATACCGCTGCTGCTCCGTCGCTTCCTGCAGGTCGACGACGGTCAGGATCAGGTCCTCGATGGCCTCGTCGATGTTCTTGAGCGGATGCTCCTTGTCCAGCAGCTCGACGATCTCCACTTCCTCCGGCGTCTCGGCCGGCAGGTGGCGGTACAGGCGCGCCAGCAGCGCGTTGATGTTGTCGTCGGCCTGCTCGTGCAGGTCGGGGAAGGTCACCGCGGCGTACTCGAAACCGCCCACCCACGGCAGCAAGGCCTGGGTGATCGGATCGTCGGGGAGCTGCGGCGCGTCCGGATCGACGGGCTCGTCGGCGTTGGCGTCGGCCTTGGCGTCGGCTTGCGCGGCGGCTTCCGGAGCGGCGCCTTCCGCAGCGTCTTCAGCGGTGCCGTCGGCGTCCGCTTCATCCGCTTCCAGGTCCAGCACCACCGGGTAGAACCAGCCCTGCTCCAGCATGCTGTGGTTCAGCGAGGCGAAGCGGCGCTCCACCAGCGCGCGGATGCGGGCCAGCCAGGCGGGGTCGACGTCGTCGGGCAGCTCGCGGCCCTCGTAGTCGAAGATCGGCGGCAGCCATTCCTCGATCGGGATCAGGCGGGGCTGCACCAGCACGCCGGCCAGGTAGCCGTCCAGCATCGAGGCGTCCAGCGGCTCGAGGGGCTCGGGCGTGATGGCGAGGAGTTCGTCGAGTTCGTCGAACTCGGCGTCGGAAAGGTCATGGGCAATGCTCATGGGGCGCGATTGTCGCCGCTGACGTCGGCCGGCGTGGGAGCGACTGCATCGGCGGACGGCGGACGCACCGCGTCGATCAGCCGTTCGCGCATCCAGCGCTGGGCGCTGCGGTCCTCGTTGCGCAGGTGCCAGAGCACGTCGACGTGCACGGGCGACAGCGGCATCGGCAGCGGACGGTAGATCAGCGCTTCCTGGTAGCCGGTGGCCGTGATGAAGGACTGCGGCAGCACCGTCAGCAGGTCGGAATGCGCCACCACCCGGCCGGCGGTGAAGAACTGGTTGACCGTCAGCGCGATCCGTCGGCTGCGCTTGAGCGCCGCCAACGCCTCGTCGACGAAGCCGTAAGGCCGGCCCGAGAAACTCACCAGCAGGTGATGCGCCTGGCAGAAGACGTCCAGCGTCAGCTCCTGGTCGGCCAGCGGATGACCGCGCCGCATCACGCAGACGTAGTACGAGTCGTACAGCCGCTGCTGCCGGATCGCCGCCATGTCGCCCTGCCCTTTCAGCGCGGCGACCGCGTTCGGGAAATAACCGAGCGCGAAGTCCGCCTCGCCCTGCTCCAGCAACTGGCGCGGGTCGCGCGTCGTCAGCGGCAGCACATGGACGTTGGCCAGGGCACGCATCTGCTCCAGCTGTTGCATCAGCGGCGGCAGGATCAGCGCTGCCGTCGCGTCAGCCATCGCCAGACGGAAGGTGTACTCCTCGGACGTCGGCTGGTAGTCGCCGGGATCCAGTGCCACTCGTAGCCGGGTGAGCGCCGACCGGACTTCCGGCCAGAGCCCTTCCGCCCGCGACGTCGGCTTCATCCCGAAGGCCTGGCGCACGAACAAGTCCTCGCCGAGCGCCTCGCGCAGCCGTTTCAGCGCATGGCTGACGGCCGGTTGCGTCATCGACAAGCGCTCGGCCATGACGGCGTCGAACACCTTGAGCAGGTTCAGATCGAGGTTCCGGAAGCTCATCTCAGGCACTTTTCCACGGAAAACCAGCCGAATCGGCGTCCACGCCACAGTCCCGCGAGGGCCCTCGGACCGGTCGTCCGGGACTTGGCTTGCGCATTACTTGGCACTTCACGAGAGCCGCTGTGATGCGCATCACGGGCTGAACGCGATCCGCCCAATGATATGCACAGCGTTCATACATTCAATGCCCATCTTTCATTGGCGGCATGCCTAGGGCAAACCCTATAGTTCAGTCCATCGGTTCTACAGAGCCGACCCAAACAAGCCAATCAAAGGAAATCGCCATGAGCGTCGCTACCCAAACCTTCGGTCTTCCCCTGAGCCGCACGGTGCGTCGCGGCGGCACGTTCGCCACGATCGGCGCCCGCGTCTGGGCCCGCACGATCACGAACGTCAAGGCCCGCATCGAGACTGCCAAGATGGCTCGCGCCGAGCGCGAGATCCTGGCCCTCGCCGCCCAGTACGAAGAGAGCATGCCCTCCTTCGCCGCTGAGCTGCGCGCCGCGAACGCCCGCCGCAACGGCTGAACAGTCGAACGGCTGAGCAGCCGACCTGCCGGGCGCCGTGTGGGCCCGGTCGCACCGTTCGGAGACAGGTGATGTGAGCGCAGGCTCTCATTGAATGCCGCTCCAGACTGACCGAAAGAAAAGCCCGCTTCGAATCGCTTCGAGCGGGCTTTGCCTTTTCTGGCTCCCCCGGACCCGCCTCTTTCGAGGCGGTCGCCGGGTGGAATCCGGGAGACGATCAGGCCTGTGCCAGGCGCTGTTCGATCTTGGCCTTGGTAGCGGGCAGTTCCGCCGGCAGGCCCTGGGCCAGCTGGATGAACAGCTCGTCGTGGAGCTTCAGTTCCGTCGCCCAGTCGTCGTTCGAGATATGGGTGACGGTCTTGTACTGTTCCGGCGTGAAGGCCAGGCCTTGCCAGTTCAGGTCTTCATAACGCGGGCTGGTGCCGAAGGCGTGCTCCACACCTTGGCCCTTGCCGTCAACGCGCTCCAGCATCCACTTCAGGACGCGCATGTTCTCGCCGTAGCCGGGCCACACGAACTTGCCGTCGGCGCCCTTGCGGAACCAGTTGACGCAGAAGATCGCCGGCAGCTTGGCGCCGGACTGGGCCAGCTTGGCGCCCAGGGTCAGCCAGTGCTGGAAGTAGTCCGCCATGTTGTAGCCCATGAAGGGCAGCATCGCGAACGGGTCGCGACGGACGACGCCCTGCTGGCCGGCGGCCGCGGCGGTGGTCTCGGAGCCCATGGTCGCGGCCATGTAGACGCCTTCGGTCCAGTCGCGGGCCTCGGTCACCAGCGGCACGGTCGTCGAGCGGCGGCCGCCGAAGATGAACGCATCGATGGCCACGCCGGCGGGGTTGTCCCACTCCGCATCCAGCGCCGGGTTGTTGGTCGCGGCGACGGTGAAGCGGGCGTTCGGATGAGCGGCTTTGGCGCCGGTCTCCTTGGCGATCTCCGGGGTCCAGTCCTTGCCTTGCCAGTCGACCAGATGGGCCGGCGGCGTGTCGGTCATGCCTTCCCACCAGACGTCGCCGTCGTCGGTCAGCGCGACGTTGGTGAAGATGACGTCCTTGTCCAGGCTGGCCATGCAGTTCGGGTTGGTCTTCACGTTCGTGCCCGGGGCGACGCCGAAGTAGCCGGCTTCCGGGTTGATCGCGTAGAGGCGGCCGTCCTTGCCGGGCTTGATCCAGGCGATGTCGTCGCCGATGGTGGTGACTTTCCAGCCTTCGAAGCCGGCGGGCGGGATCAGCATCGCGAAGTTGGTCTTGCCGCAGGCGCTGGGGAAGGCGGCGGCGACGTGGTGCTTCTTGCCTTCGGGCGAGGTCACGCCCAGGACGAGCATGTGTTCGGCCAGCCAGCCCTGGTCGCGGCCCATGGTGGAGGCGATGCGCAGCGCGAAGCATTTCTTGCCCAGCAGCGCGTTGCCGCCGTAGCCGGAGCCGTAGGACCAGATCTCGCGGGTCTCGGGGTAATGGACGATGTACTTCGTCTTGTTGCAGGGCCACTTGACGTCGGCTTGGCCGGCTTCGAGCGGCGCGCCCACGGTGTGGACGCAGGGCACGAACTCGCCGTTGTCGCCGAGCGTGTCCAGGACCGCGCGACCCATGCGGGTCATGATGCGCATGTTCACGGCGACGTAGGGGCTGTCGGACAGTTCGACGCCGATGTGGGCGATCGGGGAGCCGATCGGGCCCATCGAGAACGGCACGACATACAGCGTGCGGCCGCGCATGGCGCCGCGGAACAGGGCCTTGTCGCCGGTCTGCAGCAGGGCGCGCATCTCCGCCGGTTCCATCCAGTTGTTGGTCGGACCGGCGTCGAGCTTGTTCTTCGTGCAGATGAAGGTCCGGTCCTCGACGCGGGCGACGTCGGTCGGATCGCTCCAGGCGAGGAAGCTGCCGGGACGCTTGGCCGGGTTCAGCTTCTGGAAGGTGCCGGCGTCGACGAGCTGCTGGCACAGGCGGTCGTACTCGGCCTGGCTGCCGTCGCACCAGTAGACGTCCTTGGCCTCGGTGAGGGCAGCGATCTCCGCGACCCAGGCGACGAGTCGCTGGTGTTTGACGTAGGCCGGTACGTTCAGGCGCAAGCCTTCCATCACAGGTTGATTCATGGCGGTTTCCAATTTGAGGATATGAAAAGCGGAATTGGGTCAGCTCCGTTCCGGTGGCTCCCGACCCCTTCTTTCAGAGGAGGAGACCGCGGAGCTGACCCAATGCCGCGCCTCAGCGTGGTGCTTCGCCGAACACTGGTTCCAATGTAATCACGCCGTAACTCCAACGCCTGTCGGGGTTATGCGTTTTGGGAATGGATTGATGCGCAGCCGGGAGCAACGCTTCATCGTCTCCGCGCCAATATCATGGACATGTTAGATATCGCGGCCACTTTACATACAGTAGCCGCGTTATCCATTCAAACGGCCAGCCATGTCTACCCTGCTACGGAAGAACCGCGGCCAAGCAGCCACTGCCGATTTATCGGCCCTTTTTGAGGCCGGCGGATGGCAAGTCCAGATCGAAGCGCCCGGGCAAGATCGGGGGCCGGATCTGCGTATCAAACGTCGCGCGCGACATCTGACCGTGGACATCAAGGCGCCTGCGGAAGGACGGACTGATCGCGCCATCCCGTTGCTCGCGCAAGCCATCCTGCAGGCCCAGACCTATGCGAAAGCCGACGCCGGCGCACAACCGCTGGCAGTCCTCTACTTGGAAGACGCATCGGACGCGCTGATCGGCCAGGTCGGCCGCTTTGTCGACACCTATGCGCCCGGTACCGCCGTCGGCCTCGTGACAAAGAGCGGTGTGCGCTACTTCCGCGACCCCAACCTCGAACTCGAAGCGCTCAACGCGGGCCGATCCGCCTCCTCACGACGCCGCACGACTTCCGCTAGGACGCCGGTCAATCTGTTCTCGGACCTGAACCAATGGATGCTCAAGGTTCTTCTGGCGCCTGACCTGCCGCCCGAACTGATGAAGGCGCCACGGGATCAGTTCCGCACCGGCGCCGACTTTGCGCAGGCCGCTGGCGTGTCCACGATGAGCGCTTCCAGGCTGCTGCAGCAATTGCGACAGGAAGGCCACCTGGACGATTCCTCGACCACGCTCAGGCTGGTCCGCCGCGAAGAACTGCTGCGTCGATGGCAGGCAGCTTCGATGAAAAGTCCGATTCAGAGGCCTATGCGCTTCGTCCTCAAGACGTCAGTAGAGAAGCAGTTGCACCAGCTTCTGGTCGCGCACCCTGCGCAGGTCTGTCTTGGCTTGTTCTCGGCAGCCGATGCATTGCGCGTGGGCCATGTCAGCGGCGTTCCCCCGCATGTGATCGTCCCCAGCCTATCGCGCCTCGACGACAAGACATGGCGCGGCCTCGTCCCCGTGGCTTCCGGCGCGCCTGATCTCATCGTGAGGGAGACGGCCGCACCACAATCGACGTTCCGCGGTGCCGTCATGCGCGACGGGGTGGCTTGTGCCGATGTCCTGCAGACGTGGTTGGACGTCGCCAGCCACCCGGCGCGCGGCGAAGAGCAAGCGGCGGTGATCTACAACCAGATCCTTCGACCTCATCTCCTTGACGGAACGCGCTGAATGAATGACTTGGTCGCATTTGCGACGCTGGTGCAGGCACTGGACCCGTGGCGCGCCCACCTGATCTTCATCGGTGGCTGGGCCCATCGCGTGCACCGCCTCGACCCGCGGGCAAATCTGCTGGACTACCAGGCGGTTTTCACCAAGGACAGCGACCTGGCATTTGCCAATCAGGCACCGCTGGAAGGCGATATCCGGGCTGCCTTGATCCGGAGGAGTTCCGGCTGACGTGTCAAATCTCCTTTGAGCGGATCTTCGAGTCGCCTTAGCGCTGCCGGCCTTGACGGTATCAAACGGCGAGGTTAGCCGCGCTCCCCAGCCTCCCGGCACAACTCCCACAACGCCGGCACCCACAGCGTCTGCGGCGCCGGTTTCGGCAGCTTGACGAGCCCGGCCTCCCCGGGCCAATCGCGACGCGGCGACGCGGCGCACAGCAGCGTCTTCAACGAAGGCCAGCGATCGCGCCAGTCGTGCCATATATTGACGGACGGCAGCGACTCCGGCGACGAGGCCAGCAGCAGCCCCTGCCCCGTCGACGACGCTTCTTCGAGCGCCGCGGGCAGATCCTCCGCCCGTTCGACCTCGCGCGCATCGAAGCCGCACTGGAGCAGACGCTCCAGCATCACCTCGCGCACCGCCGCGCAGCGATCCCACACAACCGCCACCCAGCCGTCGCCGATCCGCTCCATGCCGGCCTGCGACTGCAAGGCCGGCCATTGGACTTCCGCCTCGGTCGCCTCGATCAGCGGGAGTTCCGCGACGAAACTGCTGCCCCGGCCCTGCGAGCTCCGCGCGCTCAACTCGCCGCCCATCGCGCGCACCGTCTGCCTCGCGATCGCCAAGCCCAGTCCCAGACCCGGCACGTCTCCCTGACGTCGACCGCGCATGAACGGATCGAAGATCCGTTCCAGTTCCTCCGGCGCCAGCCCCGGACCTTCGTCAGTCACCGACAACACCAGTTGAGCGCCGACCGCCCGAGCCTCCAGCACGACCTCGCCCGCCTGGGCGTACTTCGCCGCATTCGACAGGAGGTTGAGCAGCACCTGCCGGAGCCGCCGCGCATCCAGCGCCACGACCGCCGGCAGCGCGTCGTCCATGACCAGCGAGAGCCGGGTCTTGCCTGCCAGCATCAGCGCCTGCGACTGCAGCGCCAGCTCGTGCAGCAGGCCGTGCAGGTAGACCGGCGCATTCAGCACCTCGAGGTCCGCCTCCGCCGTCGGCTGCCGCGCGAAACGCTGCAGTTCGTCGATCGTGTCGAGCAGCATCACCCCGCCGTGCTCCAGCGCCTGGCGGGTCGATTCGAAGTCGGACCCCGGCGTCAGCCGCCGCGTGAGTTGCACCATCGAGGCCAGCGGTGCGCGCAGGTCGTGTCCGATATGTCCGAGCAGACGGCCCTTCGCCTCGTCGCTCGCCTGCGCATGCGCGCCGGCGCGGGCCAGCTCCGCGGTGCGTTCCAGCACCGCCGCTTCCAGCGCCTGCGCATGCCGGCGGCGTTCGCGCTGCAGCAGCCGCAGCATCGTCACCAGCACCGCCGCCGCGCCCGCCGTGCCCACCATGGAAGGTGCCAGTTCGATCCAGTCGGCATACGGCAAATAACCGAGCAGGCTGAAGTACCGCGGCGCAATGCCCAGCACGACGCCGCCGATCGCGCACAGCCACACGCCCCCCACCGGATCGCCGCGCCGCATCGCGCGAAAGCTCGCGATCAGGCCGATCGCCGTCAGCGCCAGGTTGGTCGGCGCCGCCATTTGCGTGGCGGTCTGGTAGTCCGCCACGATGCACGCCGCCACCGCGATCAGGCTCATCCCCACCACCGCGACCAGCGCGCGATGCACGGCCGGCTGCGTCTCGCGCAGCCGCAGCACCGTCGCCAGCGCCATCAGCTGGAAGACCGTCGTCAGCGCACCCGCCGTGCCCAGCGCCCGTTGCGCCCAGTCCGTCGCTTCCGGCCAGAAGCGCTGGAAGGCGGTGCCGCGCATCGCCATCTCGTAGACCATCGCGCTCGACAGGAAGGCTGCGATCCACGCATAACCGCGGTCACGTAGCGAGATCGCCAACCCTGCCGCCAGCGCTGCCAGCGTCAACCCCACCGCAGACAGCATGCCGTCGCGCCAGACCCGCCACTGCTGTTCCTCGATCAGCGCCTCCGCCACCCAGAGCGTTGGCTCGATCGACAGCGCCCCGCGGCTCGCCGCACGCAGCCGCAACTCCCAGACCTCGCCGGGCTCGATGCGCATGGGGAAGGCGCTCTCGCGCAACGCCAACGGCCGCTGCTCGAAGGCCAGGTCGGTGCCCGCGCGCGCCATCGTCCACGGCGTCGCGCTGCCGTCGGGCATCAAACGACGGCGATAGAGCGCCACGGACTCGATGCGCGCCGGGTCCACCATGAGGATGTAGCGGGTCGCCTCGGTCCCGTCCTGACGCAGCGTCCAGCGCAGCCAGTAGGTGTCGCGCGTGTAGCCGGGTGACAGCGTCGCCCTGTCCGCGGGGCGCCAGCGCGCCGGGCTGTCGCGCGGCGGCTGGGCCGCGCGCTCGATCCAGAGCTGCCCCTGGTCGACCAGCCCGATGCGGGCCGGCGTCGTGCCGTGCAGGGCAATCGCCGGCTGCGGTCCCGTCCCGCTCCACACGTCTGGCACGGTCGCCGGCGGTCCAGGCAGTTCCGGCAGTTCCGGCGCTGACGGCACAGGCGCCGCTTGCGCGGCGGAGAACACGGCCGCGATGCAGACTGCAGCGGCCCATCGGCGCCAATCGGCCATCAGGGCTGCGAATCCTCTGGAGCGGCCGAGTCACGGGCGCGTAACGCCGTCCGGTAGGCCTGCGGGGTGAGCCCATTGCGCTCCCGGAACGCGGTCGCGAAGTTGCCCGCGTTCGCGTAGCCCACGTGGAACGCGACGTCCGAGACGCTCATGTCGGTCTCGGCCAGCAGACGCTGTCCGGTGCGCACGCGCTCGTCGCTGATGTAGCCGGACACCGTCTGTCCCAGCTCCTCGCGAAACAGTGCCAGCAGCCGTCGTCCGGTGAGCCCCACCTGCCGGCCGATCTGGTTCACCGTCAGCGGCTCGACCAAGTGCTCGCCGATGTACTGCCGCGCCGCGGCCAGCAGGCGCTGGTCGGGCGTGCCCGCCCCGGCGGCCAGCGCCTCGTCGACGTCGTTCGACGGCTGCGGCCGGCGCGACTCGGCCAGATGCAGGTGCACCCGCACGCGCGCGAGCACCTCCTGCGGATGGAAAGGCTTGCTGATGAAGTCCACCGCGCCCTGCGACAGCCCTTCGATGCGGCTGTCGACGTCGTTGTGGGCGCTCAGGAAAAGCAGCGGCACGTCGCGCGTCGCGGGGTCGGACTTGAGCAGCCGGCACAGCGCGAAGCCGTCCATGTCGGGCAGGCCGACGTCCAGCAACGCGAGGTCCGGCGCCAGGCCTTGCGCCTTCTGCAGCGCGGCACGGCCGCTCTCGGCGAAGGCCAGCCGGTAGAGCGGATGCAGCAGCGCGGTCAACCAGCGCAGGTCCTCGGGCTGGTCGTCCACCAGCAGCAGCAGAGGGCGATGGATCGCGGAAGCGGGTGCGGCACGGGACATCGGCGGATTGTCCGGGGACCCTCGGCAAAACGCGCTCGCGAGGGCCGGTCCGGTGGGCGCCCAGCGATCAAAACGCCCATCTGGGGGGGGAGGCATCGGAGCGGAAAAACTACCGGAAACCGGCACGGCCCGACCCATCGCGCCGGCCCTGAACCAATCGCCAAACATCGGCGGCGAATTGTCAGAACTCCGGACCCGCGCCGCACGGGATAACCGCGCCCTTGCCAAACACAACCGGAGATTGGGAATGAAGTACAGCACGCGCCGACGCGCGGCCGGCCTGGGTCTGAGTCTGATGAGCCTGTCCGTCAGCCTGGCCTGGGCGGCTGCACCGGATGCCGGTCAACTGCTCAACGAGCAGCGCCGCCTGACCCCGCCCGCGCAGCGCGGCGATCTGGACAAGGCCCCGACCGTCAACGCGCCGCTGGGCAACGACCAGCAGGCCGGCCTGCGCGCCCGCGTCGACCGCATCCGCTTCACCGGCGCGGACGGCCTGATCCCCGAACCCGAGCTGCAGGCGCTGGTCGCCGACGCCAAGGGCCGCCAGCTGTCGCACAGCCAGTTGCAGGCCTTGGCCGCCCGCGTGACCGCGGCGCTGCAGAAGCGCGGCTTCGTGCTGGCCCGGGCCTACCTGCCGCAGCAAGACCTGACCCAGGGCGAGCTGGAGATCGCCGTGCTGTCCGGCCGGCTGCAGTCGGGCGCGAACCGCGTGCGCGTGACCGGCGCCGACGAGGCGCTCGCCCCGCGCCTGGGCGCGATCGCCGACACCGCGCTGGCCTCCGGCCCGGTTCGCTACGAGCAGCTCGAACGCGCGCTGCTGCTGATCAACGATGTGCCCGGCGTGCAGGCCCGGGCGACGCTGGAACGCGGCGACGAGCCAGGCACCAGCCGCCTCGACGTCCGTACCGAGACCGGTCGCGCGTGGGCGGTGGACGCTTCCGTCGACGACTACAACAACCGCTACACCGGCCAATGGCGCGTCGGCGCCGCGGCCTCGCTGATCCGTCCGCTCAACCGCGAAGACCTGCTGCAGGCCAGCGTGTCGCGCACCGACGGCAGCCGCCAGGCCGCCCTCGCCTACGGCTTCGCCGTCGGCGCCTCGGGCCTGCGCGCCCAGCTGGCGACGACCTGGCTGGACTATCACGTCGGCGAGGAGCTCAAACCGCTGGACCTGCGCGGCACCGCGCGGACCGTGTCGGCCGCCCTGAGCTATCCGGTGCTGCGCGGACGCGAGCGCAACCTCTGGGTCTCCGCCGAAGGCGAACAGCGCACGCTGGTCGACGACGCGCTGGGGCAGACGCTGCGCGACCGCCGCCTCAACCGCCTGACGGTCAACGTCTACGGCAACGCGTGGGACAACGTCCTGGGCGGCGCGCAGAACGACTTCGGCCTGAGCGTCACCAGCGGCACGGTCGCGCTGCGCGAAGCCGGCGACCAGATCGCCGACGCGCTGACCGCCCGCACCTCGGGCAGCTACGACAAGGCGACCTGGCGCGTCTCGCGCCTGCAGACCGCGCAGGCGCTGCCGGGTTGGGGCCTGTTCGTCGGCGGCTACGGCCAGCTGAGCGCGCGCAACCTGGATTCGTCGGAAAAGTTCCTGCTGGGCGGACCGTCGGGCGTGCGCGCCTACCCGGTCGGCGAGGCCAGCGGCGACAACGGCTGGGTCGGCACCGCCGAACTGCGCCGCGAGCTGCGCCTGGGCAACGGCCTGGCCGCGCAGCTGATCGCGTTCGCGGACTACGGCCGCGTCGAGCAGCACGAGCGCCCCTGGACGGGCGCGCTGGCCGGACAGCCGAATGCCTACGGACTGGGCGGCGCGGGGCTGGGCGCCAACCTCGCCGGCGAACGCTGGACGCTGCGCGCCAGCTGGGCGCACGCGGTCGGCCACAACGCCGGGCGCAGCGCCGCCGGCCGCGATGCCGACGGCCGCGACGACCGCCAGCGCTTCTGGCTGCAGGCCTCCTTCCACTATTGATCGCCGCCGCGGCCGCCGCTCCGTCGACCGGGCCGGCCGCTCCGACCGCACAGACCAAAGAGAACCATCATGGGATCGTTGAACCACAGCTATCGCCTCGTCTGGAACGAGCTTTGCGGCGCCTTCGTCGCCGTGCCTGAATTCGCCCGTGGACGCGGCAAGCGCGCCGGCGGCACCGTCCGCCGCGCCATCGCCGCCGCCATCGCGGCGGCCGCCGCCGGCGCCTTCGCGGGACCGGCCGCCGCGCTCGATGCAGGGGCGCTGCCCACCGGCGGCCAGATCACCGCCGGCAACGCCTCGCTGACGCAGCAAGGCGCGCAACTGCGCATCGATCAGACCTCCAACAAGCTGATCCTCAACTGGAACAGCTTCGACATCGGCAGCGGCGCCTCGGTGCGCTTCAACCAGACCGGCGCCGACGCCGTGGCGCTGAACCGCGTCACCGGCGGCGCGCCGAGCCAGATCTTCGGCGACCTCTCCGCCAACGGACAGGTCTGGCTGGTCAACAACAGCGGCGTCGTCTTCGGCAAGGGCGCGACCGTCAACGTCGGCGGCCTGGTCGCCAGCACGCTGAACGTCAGCGACGCCGACTTCCTCGGCGGTCGCGCGCGCTTCTCCGGCACCAGCACCGCCCAGGTCCGCAACGACGGCACGATCCGCGCCGACGGCGTGGTCGCGCTGCTGGGCGCGTCGGTGGTCAACACCGGCACGATCAGCGCCGGCCAGGTCGCCCTGGTCGCCGGACAGCAGGTCGCGCTCGACTTCAACGGCGACGGCCTGCTGCAGGTCCGCGTCGACCAGGCGGCGCTCGACGCCGAGTTGTCGCAGGAAGGCCTCGTGCAGGGCCGCCAGGTCGTGTTGAGCGCCCCCAGCGCCAGCGCCCTGCGCGCCAGCGTCATCAACATGGACGGCGTGGTCGAGGCCAAGGGCCTGTCTGAACAGGGCGGCCGCATCATCCTCGACGGCGGCGACAACGGTCAGGTGAACGTCACCGGTCGACTGGACGCGAGCTCGGCGCAAGGCCAGGGCGGCGACGTCCGCGTCACCGGCGGCACGATCGCGCTGCGCGGCGCGACGCTGGATGCGAGCGGCGCCACCGGCGGCGGCCAGATCCACGTCGGCGGCGGCTGGCAAGGCAAGGATGCGAGCCTGACCAACGCGAAGAACGTCAGCGTCGACGCGGCGACCACGCTGCGCGCCAACGCAACGGTGAACGGCAACGGCGGCGAGGTCGTGACCTGGTCGGACGGCCGCACCGAATTCGCCGGTCGCGTCGAATCGCGCGGCGGCGAGCAGGGCGGCAACGGCGGCCGCATCGAGGTCTCCGGGAAGCAGGAGCTGGCCTACAGCGGCCGCGCCGACGCGCGCGCCGCCAAGGGCGCGACCGGCGACCTGCTGCTCGACCCGAGTTCGCTGACCATCAACGGCGGCGGCAGCGGCACCGATGTGCTGACCGGCTCCGTCGTCTACGAGAAGGACATCGAGGCGCAGCAGGCCAACGTGCTGCTGCAGGCCACCGGCGACATCCTCGTCAACGATCTGAACCTCAACGGCGGCGACGGCAAGATCACGATGCAGCCGAACGTCAGCCTGCGCATCGAGGCCGGCACCGCCAATGGCGCGCACCTGACGCCGCCGCCCAACCTGACGGACGGCAGCTTCGCCTCCTACACCGACCTGATGTTCGCCAACGCCAGCAACGTGCTGGAGGTGTCGGGCAGCGGCAGCCTGATGCTGGTGGCCGGCGCGACCAACTCGGGTCGCGTGCTCAACGTGCCCAAGCTGATCGCGCATGGCGCCGGCACCAACCCGTCCGGCGCGCTGCCCACGCACAACGTCTCCAGCCCGGGCAGCGGCACGCCGGGCGCGGGCTCGATCACCATCTACGGCGCCGACGGCGCGACGGTGGGCGGCTCGCTGACCACCAACGGCGGCTACGTGCGCATCTGGGCCGACTCCGACAACGGCGGCGCCGGTTACTTCACGCTGTCCGCGCCGGTCGCGACCAACGGCGGCAACCTCTACGTGTCGACCGGCAGCGGCGACGTGACGCTGAACTCCAGCATGGTGCTGGGCACCGGCCGGATCTTCTTCCGCGCCGACGGCGGCTACACCAACGGCAACAAGATCCTGGCCGGCCTGCTCAGCGTCAGCGGCGACGTCAACATCGACACCCCGTTCATCTTCAAGGGCGGCGCCAGCATCTACACCGACAGCGCGATCAACTTCGGCAACGTCAACGTCAACATGGACACCGGCAGCGGGGTCCTGACGCTGCGCGCCAACCGCATCGACTGGGGCACCTCGACGCTGCAGAACCTGAGCACCGCGTCGATGCGCCTGGAGCCGTACGACCCGGCGACCAACATGGTGCTGGGCGACGCGAACGGCTTTGCCTCCGCGACGACGCTGGCCAAGCTCCCAGGCATCAAGAACCTGACGATCGGCCGCGCGGACGGCACGGGCACGATCAGCGTGCCGGGCAACTTCAGCTTCGACGCCTCGGGCAGCTTCGAGATGGTGGACCGCACCATCGACATCACCGCCGGCACGCTGAACAACACGACGGGCAACATCGTGCTGACCGGCGACAACGTCAACCTGTCGCAGACCATCACTGCCAACGGCGGCGCGGGCAAGGTCACGATCCGCCAGATGACGGTCGCCAACGAGCTGCATCTGGGCGGCGGGCTGAGCAACGCGTCGATCGGCCAGGTCAACGCGGCGACGCTGGAAGTCGGCCGCAGCGACGGCGGCAACCTGGTCTTTGACAGCGACATCACCACCAATGCCACCACGGTGAGCCTGAAGAGCGGCGGCCAGGTGATGGGCGTGAACGGCGGCGTGGCCGCGGCGAACGTGGCCGTGACCGCGGGCCAGGGCGCGACGCTGACGGACGACACCTTCAACTTCACGCGTCTGGCGCTGGACGTCGGCGGCACGACCGTCGTGAATCCGGCGAGCGCCAGCGGCTTCACGCTGGGCACCGTCGACGGCGTCGTCGGCCTGACCACGCGCGGCGCCGCCGACGTGACGCTCAACAGCGGCACCGGCACGCTGGCGCTCGACGCGCCGATCAACTTCACCGGTGGCGCGGCGCAACTCACGCTGCAGGCGCCGAGCTGGAGCAGCACGTCCAACCAGGTGACGAGCAACGGCGCGCTGGCCACGGCCGTCTTCGATCGCACCGGCCCGGCCACCGGCATCACCGTCGGCGGCACGACCACGGCGGACCTGACCAACACGATGCTGGCGCGCTTCAACGGCGTGAACACGCTGCGCGTGGACGCGTCCGACCTCGACCTGAGCGTCGTGGGCCCGGTCCAGCTGTCGCTGGGCAACCGCCTGGAGCTGCTGGGCAACACCTTCGCCCAGGGCGGCGCCATCACGATGACCAACGGCGGCGTGCTGGTGCGCGCCGAGACCGGCGGCATCAACGTCGCCGACAACATCAGTTCGAGCGGCACCGTCTCGCTGGACGACCGCAGCACGGCCGGCATCGGCAGCCAGGCAGGCGTCGTCATCGCCGCGGGCAAGCTGGCATTGCGCAGCGGCGGCGACGCCGGCTTCAGCAGCGCCCAGCAGGTCGGCACGATCGCGGCGGAAGTCCATTCGCTGTCGCTGACCAACACCGGCTCGTTGATCGTCGGCACCGCCGACGGGCTGCAGGGCATCCAGGCCGACGGCACCGTCGCGCTGCGCGCCCAGGGCGCGGCCGCGGACCTGACGCTGCAGCAGCAGATCGTCGCGGGCAACGACGGCGGCGCGACGACGCCGGTCCTCCTGCGCGCGGGCCGCAACTTCATCAACCAGGCGGGTGCCAGCGCGCTGCAGGCCGGCAACGGCGGGACGTGGCAGGTGTACTCGACCTCGCCGCTGAACGACACGCGCGGCGGCCTGGTCGCGGCCTTCAAGCAGTACGACGCCAGCTACGGCGACACCGTCCTGGGCAGCGGCAACGGCTTCCTGTACACGGTCGCGCCGACCTTGACCGTCGGCCTCTCGGGCAGCGCCTCCAAAGTCTATGACGGCAACGACAGCGCGGCGACCGCAGGTCTCCAGCTGGGCGCGACCGGCGCGATCGACGGCGACGTCGTGACCCTGGCCATCGGCTCCAACGGCGCGGCCCATTACGACACGAAGAACGTCGGCAACGGCAAGACCGTGACCGTCGACGGCGTGGTCGTCGCCGGCGGCCTGAACGGCGGCACCGCCGTCTACGGCTACCAGCTGGTGTCGGACAGCGCGAGCGCCGCGATCGGCCAGGTCACGCCGAAGACCGTGACCGTCGCCAACGGCGCGGTGCAGGACAAGGTCTACGACGGCAACACGACGGCGCAGCTGTCAGGCGGCGGCGTCTCCGGTCTGGTGCAGGGCGACGACGCGGCGCTGGGCGGCGCGGCGAGCTTCCTGGACAAGAACGCCGGTCGCGGCAAGGCGGTCGATCTGTCGGGTCTCGGCCTGGCGGGCGCGGATGCGGGCAACTACGTGCTGGACACGAGCGCGGCCGTCACGGCCACGATCACGCCCAAGACGGTGGACGTCGGCGCGATCCAGGTCGGCGGCAAGGTCTATGACGGCACCCGCGACGCGCAGGTCACCACCGGCGGTCTGACCGGCAGGGTGTCGGGCGACCAGCTCGACGTCTCGGTCAGCGGCAGCTTCGACACGAAGAACGTGGGCAACGGCAAGGCCGTCGACGTGCAGCTGGCGCTGACCGGCGCCGACGCGGGCAACTACGTGCTGGCCACGGATTCGGTGCGGGGTTCCGCCTCGATCACGGCGAAGACGGTGGACGTCGGCGCGATCGCCGTCGCCGACAAGGTCTACGACGGCACGAAGACCGCGCAGGTCACGACCGGCGGCGCCACCGGCGTCATCGCGGGCGACCAGCTCGGTGTGAGCGCCAGCGGCCAGTTCGACAACAAGAACGTCGGCAAGGGCAAGGCCGTGGATGTGCAGTTGGCGCTGACGGGCGCGGATGCGGGCAACTACGTGCTGGCGTCGGGCGCCGCGAAGTCGAGCGCGGACATCACCGTCCGCACGATCCAGGCGCCCACGGTCACCGTGATCGGCGGCGTGTTCAACAGCGACACGACGGCCACGATCGTCATCGGCGCGCCGCAGGGCGTGGTCGCGGGCGACCAGGTCAGCGTCGGGGGCTCGGGACGCTTCGACACGCCCTTCGTCGGCTCCGGCAAGCCGGTGGACGTGCAGCTGACGCTGAACGGCGCGGACGCGGCGAACTACCGTCTGGAACCGGCGTCCCTGACGGTGACCGGCACGATCAACGCGCAGGCCGTGCCTCCGGCGATCGGTGCGCTGGTGATCCAGCCCGTCGGCGGCAACGGCACGCAGGACGGCGGCGGCAACAAGACGTCGAACGTGCCGACCGGCAACGGCGGCAACGGCGGCGGCCTCGGCAGCAGCGTGGCCACGGTCGCGGCAGGCCCTGCGGGTAATCCGGCCGGCACGATCGATGTCGGCAACGGCGGCATCGGTGGCGGCGCGGCGAATGGTGCCGGCAACGGCAACGGTGCGGGCGGCAGTGGCGGCGCCGGTAACGGTCTGTCCGGCGCTGACGGCGGCACTGGCGGTACCGGCTCGAACGGATCGGGCAACGGCAACGGCAACGGCAACGGCAGCGGCAACGGCAACGGCAACGGCTCCGGCAGCGGCATCGTCACCGGCTCCGCCAACGCCTCGACCACCGGTGCGGGCAATGCCAACGGCGGCGGTGACGGCAGCGGCAATGCCTCGGGCCAGAACGCCAACGGCACCGGTGGCAATGTCGCCGTCGCCAATGTCGGCCTGGAGCAGATGCTGCGTGACAACGGCCAGATCAGCCTGGCGATTGATGCGCCGGCTTACGGGCAGGCGCTCCAGAGTCAGCTGCCGGTCTATGCCGACCAAGCCGGATCGGCGCCGACGCCGCTGGGCATGTTCCGCGTGGACGACCTGGGCGACAGCCTCGCGCTGAAGCCCGTGCAGCAGCCGGTCCCGGCCGCCGACGCCGCGTCGGGCGGCGTGACCCGTCAGCTGCGGGCCATCGTGGCGCTCGGCGACGAGCGTTCGGCGACGCTGGACGTGGTCCTGCTGGCTGACGGCACGCTGCGCGTCCAGGCCCCCGCCACGGCCGCCGAGCTCGATGACGACCTCGTCACCACGCTGGCGCTCAGCGCGCTCAAGCAGCAGACCGGCATCGCGCCCACCAGCGTGCGCGCCGTGATGCTGCGCCGCGGCGGCTGATCCGCCGGACCCGACGATCCCCGCAACGGGATCGCAGCAACGCCGCGGCGCTTCCACGCCGCGGCGTTGCCGTTTGCGGCCAGTCGCAGATCCTGTTCATCCGCTGAGTGCGGGGAGGCCGCGCGAGCGGCCCGCCCCCCAATGCTTCGGGGATCGGCCCGCGCGCCGAAACGTCCTATGCTCGGCGCATCCCCCGTCGAGGTCCCCGACGTCCATGTCCGTCCCCACCGGCCTGTCGCTGCGCGCCCGCCTCTACCTGGTCCTGGGCCTGGCGCTCTCGTTGGTCGCGGCCTCCGCGCTGCTGGGCTGGTGGCAGTCGCAGCGGCTCGCCGGCATCGCGAAGTCGCTGTATGAGGACCGTCTCGTCCCCGTCGACCTGCTGCGGGAACTCGAGCACACGGTGGGCGCTCATCAACTGGGCGCGCTGGTGACGGCACAGACGCAACAGCCCGACGCCGTCAAGATGGAGGACGCGGGTCGTCGCTTCGCCGATTCGACCCGCCAGCTCTGGACCCGCTACCTCGCCACCCGCATGTCGCCGGCCGAGCGGGGCCTGATCGCCCGCACGCAGCCGCTGCTCGACCAGCTCTGGGCCGCGCTCGATGCGAACCGGGCGCCCACGCCGGACACGCTGCGCGAGCTCAACCAGCGCCGCCTCGCCACGATGCGCATGCTCGACGAGCTGATCGCGTTCCAGCTCAGCCAGGCCAGCGTCGACACCGAACGCGCCCGGCAGACCGCCACCGAAGCCGCGCACCTCGGCCTGCTGCTGGTGCTGCTGACCGGGGGACTGTGCAGTGTGGTGGTCTGCACCGTGTGGACCCGCTACGACGACGAACGCCGCCTCGGCCAGGCGTCGCGCGAGCGGCTGCAGCGGCTCTACGTCGCGTTGTCTCAGACCAACCAGCTGATCGTGCGCCGCGAGGCCGACGCCTTCGACGATCCGCGCGCTGAACAGCGCCTGTTCGAAGGCCTGTGCCGCATCTGCGTCGAGACCGGCCACGCCCGCTTCGCGGCGGTGGTGCTGGCTGACGGCGACCACTTCGAGCGCGTCGCGGAGCACGGCCCCGCCGATCGCCTGATGCCCGGCGCGCCGAGGCAATGGTCCCGCGACGCGCCCTTCGCGCGCAGCTCGATGGCGACGCGCGCGATCCTCGAAGGCAGATATCAGGTCAGCAATCAAGCGCTGGAGGACCCGACCCTCGCCACGGCAGGCGCGCCGCTGATCCCGCCCGGCGTCGAGTCGATGGCGGCCTTCCCGCTGCGCCGCGGCGGCGAGGTCGTGGGCGCGATCAGCCTGCTCGCCGGAGAACGCGGCTACTTCGATCCGCAGGTGCTCGGATTGATGGACGAGATGGCCGGCGACCTGTCCTTCGCGCTCGACCACCTGCGGCGCGAACGCGACCAGGCCCGTGAACTCGAAGGCCTGCGCGATCTGCTGCGTCGCCAGGAGTACGGCCTGGTCGAGACAACGACGCCGGCGGCGTTCCGGCCGCCGATGCCGCCTCCGACGCCGACGCGATAGCGGCCTGCGGCAGAATCGCCGGATGCAACTGATCAGTCTGAACACGGCCCCCGCTGAACCGCTGCTCATCAACGGGCAGTCGGTGATGACCGGCATCCGCAAGCAGCCGGTGGACGGCGCTGTCGAAGTGCGCCCGCTGGGCCTCGACGGCGATGAGCAGGCCGATCCCAGCGTCCACGGCGGCCTGTCCAAGGCGGTCTACGCCTATCCGAGCGAACACTACGCCTTCTGGCGCACCGTGCGCGCGCAGGCGCAGGTCGCAGGCTGGGACGACGCGCTGCCCTGGGGCGCGATGGGCGAGAACCTGTCGATCGCCGGCCTCGCCGAGAACGACGCCTGGATCGGCGACGTGCTGGTCTTCCCCGACTGCGAACTCGCCATCAGCGAGCCGCGTTACCCCTGCTTCAAGTTCAACGCGGTGATGGGATTCAACAAGGCCGCGAAGATGATGACGCAGAGCGGCTGGTGCGGCTTCTACCTCGCGGTGAGGCAGCCCGGCACGATCCAGGCCGGACAGTCCTTCACCGTCCGCCCCGGCCCGCGCGAAGTCTCCATCGCGGAGATCTTCCGGGCCAAGACGCAGCGCTGACGCTCAATCCGCCAGTGCGGGGTAGTCCGTGTAGCCTTCAGCGCCACCGCCGTACATCGTCGCCGAGTGCGCCTTCTGCAGCGGCGCGTTCAGCTTCAGTCGACGCACCAGGTCCGGATTCGAGATGAAGCTGCGACCGAAGGCCACCGCGTCCGCATGCCCCTTGGCGACGGCATCGATCGCCATCTCGCGGGTGTAGCCGTTGTTGGCGATGTAGACGCCCTTGAAGCGCTCACGCAGCGCGTCGTAGTCGAACGGCGCCACATCGCGCGGACCGCCGGTGTGCCCTTCGATGACATGCAGGAAGGCCAGCTTCATCGGCGACAGCTGCTCCACGACATGGTTGAAGAGCTTCTGCGCGTCGCTGTCCTGACCCGCGTCGTTGACCGGCGTGACCGGCGACAGGCGCAGGCCGGTGCGGTCGGCGCCGATCGCGCCGGCGATGGCCGTCATCACCTCGAGCAGCAGGCGCGCGCGATTCTCGATGGACCCGCCGTAGGCGTCCGTGCGGTCGTTGATGCTGTCGCGCAGGAACTGGTCCAGCAGATAGCCGTTGGCGCCGTGCACCTCGACGGCGTCGAAGCCTGCCGCCATCGCCGCCTTCGCCGCATGGACGTAGGACTCGATGACGCCGGGCAGTTCCTCCAGCGTCAGCGCGCGTGGCGCGGCGACGTCGACGAAGCCGTCCTTGGTGAAGGTCTTGCTGTTGGCCTGGCGGTCCGTCGCCGACAAAGGCTTGGCGCCGCCGGGCTGGAAGTCGGCGTGGGAGATGCGACCCACGTGCCACAGCTGCACGGCGATCTTGCCGCCGGCCTGGTGGACGGCGTCCGTCACCTGCTTCCAGGCGGCGATCTGTTCGGGCGAGTGGATCCCGGGCGTGTCGAGATAGCCCTGGCCCTGCTGCGTGATCTGGGCGCCCTCGCTGATGATCAGGCCGGCGCTGGCGCGCTGACGGTAGTACTCGACCGCGAGCGGTCCCGGCACCAGGCCGACGGAGCGGTTGCGCGTGAGCGGCGCCATGACGATGCGGTTGGCCAGCGAGACGGCGCCGACTTGCAGGGGATCGAAGAGACTGGGCATGAGGATGTCGAGGAGGCAGGTGAAGGTGGATGGCGTCCGGCGGGAGGCCGGACCAGGATGGGACGCAGCTTAGCGACCGGATCCGGCCTTCGCAGCGCCTAGGCGACAGCCCGGACGCCGGCTGGGGCCTTGCGCGGCCTTCACGGCCGGTCCGTAACGCTTGGCTACACTCGCCCGGCTGCCGGGGGGCGTCGTCCCTGCCTGTGTGCGGCATGCCCTCCTCCACCGCCCCGACACGGGAGCCTGTCGATGCCCTCTGGTTCCTCGCTCTCCTCGCTTGAAACCCGGCTGCGCGCGCCGCTCGCCGACACGGGCCGCCGACGCCTGCTGCACGTCGGTGCCGCGGCGGCGCTGTCGCACGGGCTGCTGCCGGTCCAGGCCCAGCGAGGCGGCGCCTCGGGTGCCGTGATGCACGTCGGCGCGGACCATCCGGTGAAGACGCTGGCGGCGGCCGCGTCGCAGGCGAAGCCGGGCATGACGATCGAGGTGCAGGCCGGCGATTACACCGGCGACGTCGCCGCGTGGCCGCAGGACGACCTCACGCTGCGCGCCGTCGGCGGCCGCGTGCGGATGCTCGCCAAGGGCGCGCACGCGCAGGGCAAGGGGATCTTCGTCACGAGCGGCAAGCGCCTGACGATCGAGGGCTTCGACTTCGTCGGCGCGCGCGTGCCGGACCGCAACGGCGCGGGCATCCGCCTGGAGCGCGGCTCGCTGACGCTGCGCGACTGCCGCTTCCAGGACAACGAGAACGGCCTGTTGTCGAGCAACGACGGGAGCATCGAGCTGCGCATCGAAGGCTGCGACTTCGGTCCGATCGCGCCCGGCGAGGGTCGGACGCACAACTGCTATGTCGGCGCGATCGCCAAGCTCTCGGTGGTCGGAAGCTATTTCCACCACGGCGCGTCGGGCCATCTGCTGAAGTCCCGCGCGGCGATGAACCACATCTTCTACAACCGCCTGACCGACGAGACCGGCCGGTCGAGCTTCGAGCTCGAGTTCCCCAGCGGCGGCGTCGCGCTGGTCATGGGCAACGTGATCCAGCAGAGTCCGTCGAGCGAGAACTACCACCTGATCGCGTACGGCAGCGAGGGCTTGTCCCAACGGCGCAACGAGCTGCACCTGATCAACAACACGCTGGTCGACCGACGCCAGGCCGGTGGGGTCTACCTGCGCATGGCGAAGCAGGCGCAGAAGCTGCGGTTGATCAACAACCTGCTGTGCGGCAAGCACGAACTGCCGGCGGGTCCCGACCGCGAGCAGCACCACAACTACTTCGTCGAACTGGACAGCTTCGTCGACGCGGACGGCTACGACTTTCGCCTCCGGCCGGACTCGCCGTTGATCGGCCGCGCGGTGGACGCGGGCGCGGTCGATGGACAGGTGCTCAAGCCGGCGATGCAGTACCAGCATCCGTGCGGACTCCAGGACGTGCCGGCGGGGACGGCGTATTCGCCGGGGGCGTTTCAGGTGTGATCCATCTGCCTCTTCGCCTCGCGCTCCGCAGCGAGTTCGGCGTTCCGGACGACGTCGACGTGCTGGACGCTCGCGATGATGGCGTCTGAATGGCCACCTTGGCCTTCCGCAAGCTCCGCGCCAGAAGCCTGATGCCTTGGATTGGCCACCCCATCGTGGGAGCGATGGCCGGGGGCGCGCTACAGTCCTGCCCATGCTCGCTTACCGACACGCCTTCCACGCCGGCAACCATGCCGACGTGCTCAAACACCTGGTATTGGCCGAGGTCCTCCGCTACATGGCGGAAAAGGACAAGCCCTACACCCTGGTGGACACCCATGCCGGCGCCGGCGGCTACGCCCTGGACGGCCGCTACGCCCAGAAGAACGCCGAGCACGCCGGCGGCATCGCCGCCCTCTACGCGCGCAAGGACCTGCCCGAACCGCTGCAGCAGTACGTGCAGCTGGTGCACGACTTCAATCCCGGCAAGAAGCTCGAACAGTACCCCGGCTCGCCGGCCATCTCGCGCATGCTGATGCGCTTCGACGACCGCCTGCGCTGCTACGAGCTGCACGGCACCGATCACCGCATCCTCGCCAGTTACCTGGAAGACCGCGCCAACACGCAGGTCCTGCAGCAGGACGGCTTCGCGTCGCTGAAGGCGGAGCTGCCGCCGCCGTCGCGCCGCGGCGTCGTGCTGATGGATCCGTCCTACGAGATCAAGGCCGACTACGGCAAGGTCGTCGCCGCGCTGCGCGAGGGGCTGCAACGCTTCGCCGACGGCACGTTCGCGATCTGGTATCCGCAGCTGCAGACCGTCGAGTCCGCGCAACTCGTGCAGCGTCTGAAGTCCGCCTCCGAGCCCGTGGCCAAGAAGGGCTGGCTGCACGTGCGCCTGACCGTCACCCAGGCCGACGAGCGCGGCTTCGGCATGATGGGCAGCGGCATGTTCGTCGTGAATCCGCCCTTCGTGCTGCACGACAAGCTGGCCGAATGCCTGCCCACCCTCGTGGACACGCTCGGCCAGTACGACGACGCCAACTACCTGCTGGAGCAGCAGAGCGCCTGATCAGTGCCCGACGGTGAAGCGCCGGCGGATGTGCTGCGGACGCTCCAGCTCGTCGACGATCGCCACCGCCAGGTCGGCGGTCGAGATGTGCGCCGGGCCGTCGGCGTCCATCACCGGCGTGTCCAGGCTGACGCGGTAGCTGCCGCGGCGCTCGCCCGGTTCCAGATGGGGCGCGGGCGACAGGAAGGTCCAGTCCAGCGACGACTCCAGGCGGATCAGGTTCAGCGCTTCGCGCGCGGCCAGCGCGCCCTGCTTCCACTGGTCCGGGAACTCTGGCAGATCGACGATCTGCACGCCCGGCGCCGCGTACAGGCTGCCGGCGCCGCCGACCACCAGCAGGCGCTTCACACCGGCGCGCTTCACGCCGTCGTAGATCGCGCGGGTGCCTTCCAGGAACTCGGTGTGGATGTCCGCCACCGACCAGCCCGGGTTGTAGGCGCTGACGACGGCGTCGACGCCTTCCACCGCGGCCGCCACCTGGCCCGACTGCTTCGCGTCCGCCTTCACCACGGTGAGCCCGGCGCGGGCGTCCAGCTTGGCCGGATCGCGCGCCAGGGCCACGACCTCGTGACCGCGGGACAGCAGTTCCTTGAGCACTTCCTTGCCGACGAAGCCGGTCGGTCCGATCAGGGCGACTTTCATGAGAATTCCTTTCGAGGGGTTCCGGGGAGGCCGGAAGATTCCGGGACAGCGACGAGATGTCGCGACGAAGTGGACTTTAGAAACTTCACAATCGCCATAGAAGTCCTCAAAATCCGAGTCCATTCTTTAGACGATCTACACAATCTTCGAATGCTGGACCAACTCCGCCGGATGGCCGTGCTGGCGACCGTCGTCGAACAGGGCAGCCTGGTCGCGGCGGCCCGGCAGCTCCAGACCACGACCTCCGCCGTCAGCCAGCAGCTGCGCGCGCTGGAGCGCGACATGGGCGTGACGCTGCTGCACCGCTCCACGCGCCGCATCGGCCTCACGCCCGCCGGCGAGCGCTTCGTCCAGGGCTGCCAGGCGATGCTCGCCGCCGCGCGCGACGCGCAGACCCAGCTCCACCATCTTCGCGACGCGCCCGAAGGCGAACTGCGCATCAGCGCGCCCGTCGGCGCGGCGCGGCAGATCGGGCCGTCGCTGGCGCCGCTGCTGGCAGCGAATCCAGGGATGAGCCTGCACCTGGAGGTCGACGACGGGTTCACCGACCTCGTCGCCAAGCGCATCGACCTTGCCGTGCGCTTCGGCAGGTTGCCCGACAGCAGTTGGGTCGCGCAGCGCATCGGTCAGCGGACGGTCGGCCTCTACGCCGCGCCCGCCTATCTAGCGCGACGCGGCGTCCCCACGTCGATGTCGGACCTGACCCGGCACGACTGGGTGTTCCTGCGCTCCGACACCGGCGCGATCCGCAGCCTCTCGATGGTCGGCCCCGAGGGCCGCGAGGAGGTGCTTCGCGTCAGCCCGCGCGCGAGCAGCAACAACCAGCTCAGCCTGCAGCAGTTCTGCGAGGCGGGCATCGGTCTGGCGCTGCTCAGCGCGGAGGATGTCGACGAATCCCTGGCGCAGGGTCGGTTGTTGCCCTTGCTGCCGGGCTGGTCGCTGCCGACCCTGCCGGTCTACGTGATGACGCCGCAGCGCGATGCGCAGCCGGCAAAGGTCCGCCACGCCATCGACGCGCTCGCCCATGCGTTCGCCGGCGCGGCATCATCGACGTCATCGACCACGGCGGCGTCCGTTGCATAGTCGACCAGGAACCGTCAGGAGCGCTCCGATGCCCGATGACCACTGGATCCAGCTGCGACGCGATCCGCGCACCGGCATCGAGACCGTGCGGGCGCATTTCACCGGTCACGCCTACGACCCGCATGGCCACGACGAGTTGCTGATCGGCATCACCCAGCAAGGCGTGCAGCGCTTCCGCTGCCAGCGCGCGCTGCACACGAGCACGCCCGGCCGCGCGATCCTGATCGAGCCGGGCGCCGTCCACGACGGCCACGCGCCGGAGGAAGCCGGCTTCACCTACGCGATGCTCTACCTGCCCCAGGACTGGACCACCCGGCTGCTGGCGCAGCACGGGCTCGCCGGCCTGTCCGCGATCCAGCCGGCGTTCCGCGACACGCTGGCGGAGGACCCTCGCCTCTTCACGGCGATCGAGTCGGCTTTCGATGCCCTTCACGCCGGCGAGGCGCGACTGGGCTGCGACCAGCAGCTCGATCGCCTGATCGGTCTGCTCGCCCGGCATGTCGACGTCACGTCCGAGCAGGCGCGCGGCGACTCGTCCCGGCTCGCGGAGCGCGCCCGCGAGTTGCTCCACGACCGGATGGCCTGGGACATCGGCCTGGACGACCTGGTCGCGCACACCGGCATGGACCGCTTCCGGTTGACGCGCCAGTTCAAGCAGTCCTTCGGCCAGTCGCCGCACGCCTACCTCGTGAGCCTGCGGCTGCGCGCGGCGCGGGCGCTGCTGGCGCGCGGCCACCGGCCGTCCGAGGTCGCCACCGAGGTCGGCTTCTGCGATCAGAGCCACCTGGGGCGCTGGTTCCAGCGGGCTTACCGCCTCACGCCCGCAGACTACAGGCGCCGCTGCACGAATCTTCTAGACCGCGATCCGGGCTCGCCGTGACGATGCGGGCTTCGTTGTTGAAGCACGCAGTGCGCCCGCCATGTTTGATACGAAAGTGGCCATCATCGTCCGGAACGACCTCGCGACCTGGCAACGCCTGAACGTGACCGCGTTCCTCGCGACGGGCGTGGCGGCCTCGGCCCCGGAGGCGATCGGGGAACCCTATGTCGATGCCCTCGGCCGGCGCTACGCCGCCATGCTGGGCCAGCCGATGATGGTTTTCGAGGCCGACCTCGCCGGCCTGCTGGCCGCGCACCGCAAGGGCATCGAGCACGACCTGACCCTGGTGCCTTACGTCCACGCGATGTTCTCGACCGGTCACGACGAGGCCAACCGCAACGCCTTCCTCGCCGAGGACGCCGACCGGCCCGACCTCGTCGGGCTGGCGCTGCGCGGACCGAAGAAGGCCGTCGACAAGGCGATCAAGGGCCTCTCGCTGCACCGCTGACTGCACCGCTGACTGCAGCGCAGACTGCGCCGCACACGGCCTCTCGGTTGTCCGCATGGCGCCGTCACGGCGCACCGGTACATTCGCCGGATGCCGTTGAGTCAAGCCGCCTGGGCCCGCATCGTCCCGTTCGCCCTCTTCATGCTGCTGCTGGCGCTGCGGGGCGCCCTGCCCGAGCAGAACGCCCTGGGCCTCGATCCGCGCTGGATCTATGCGCTGAACCTGGTGGTGGTCGGCGGCGCGCTGGCGTGGTTCTGGCGCGGCTACGGCGAGTTCGACCGGCAGAACCGCCCCAGCCTGCGCGAGGCCGGCCTGGCCGTCGCCGTCGGGCTGATCGTCTTCGGCCTGTGGATCCACCTCGACGCGCCGTGGATGCGGCTCGGCGAGGCGACCGCCGCCTTCGTGCCGATGACGGCGGACGGCCGCGTCGACTGGCCGCTGATCGCCATCCGCTGGCTGGGCGCTGCGCTGATCGTGCCGGTGATGGAAGAGCTGTTCTGGCGCAGCTTCCTGATGCGCTGGATCGCCAGCCCGCAGTTCGAGACGGTCGATCCGCGCGCGGCTGGCCTGCGCGCGCTGGTGCTGTCGACCTTCGTCTTCATGCTCGCGCACACGCTGTGGCTCGCGGCGATCGTGGCGGGCGCGGCCTACGCGTGGCTCTACATCCGCACCGGCAAGCTGTGGTGCGCCGTCATCGCGCATGCGGTGACGAACGGCGTGCTCGGGATCTGGGTGGTCTGGAGCGGGCGGTGGGAGTTCTGGTGAGCCGCTGCCCGCCCCGTCTCAGCGCTTGAGCGCCTTCGTCACGGCCGCCGGCCGCTGCAGGTGCTTGAAGCGCTCGAACAGCCAGCAGCGCATGCCCATTACCAGCGTGAACTGACGTTTCTCCTCGTCGGGCAGCTTCTGGTCGAGCAGATGCTGACGCGCGAAGTCCTCGGCGACGCGCTGCAGCCGGTCGCGCAGCTCGCGCGCCATGCCCGGGCTGAGCTGGCCGTGGACCAGCATCAGCAGTTCCGCGTCGTTGTCGAAGCCGCCGGCGAAGAAGTCCTGCATGACGTTCTCGCGGAAGAAGGCCATCACCGGACCCTGCGGCCGCCAGCGGAAGGTCTTCGCGACCTGCAGCCGGTAGCGGTTCAGGGGTCGCAGTTCGATGATGCCCAGCCGGTCCAGCTGCGCCAGCGCGCGCGTCACGTCCGACTCGCCCATCCGGTAGGTCGCGACGATCTGCTCGAAGCTCCACTGGCTCAGGCAGCAGATGGCGGTCAGCAGCAGCTTCTCGTCGGCGACGACCTCGCGTTCCTGCTGCAGCGTCAATTCGCTCCGCAGCGACGTCGACCGGGCCAGGCGCTGCGACAGCTCGGCGAAGTCGGTCTTCAGCACGCGGCAGATCTCGTCGATGCGCGACAGCGGCATCTCCCCGCCCGACGCGAACATGCGCTTCACGCTGGACTCGGACAGGTCCAGCGCCGTCGCCAGCTGCGCGTAGCTGATGCCGGACTGCTTCAGCTCGGCCTTGATGAGATCGATGAGGGATTGCGTGCTCGCCATGGGGGCGGACGTTAGCGCAAGTCGGTGGCGGGAGAACCCATGACCGGTAGCGGCATTCGAGACCCGCCGGCCCGCGCCGCGATACCGACGCAAGCGAAGCGCGCCAGGGACGAGGCGGCTCCCGACGATCGCACCCGTTCCACTTCCACGGGCGCCGACCATGCTCCGCCGACGTCATCTCCTGTGCTGCGGCGCCGCCGCGGCGGCGGGCCTCTTCAGCGCGCTCGCGGCCGACGCGGCCGGCCCGTTGCGCAATCCCTGCGGTCATGCCGCGCTGCCGATTCCCGGCGTCGATCCGCAGTGGCTCGAACGCGTCTGGGACGGCATCGATCCCGCGCAGCTCTGGGACGTCCACGCCCACCTGATCGGCACCGGCGACTCGGGGTCGGGCTGCTGGATCGCGCCGTCGCTGTCGCAGTGGTGGCATCCGGCCGAATTCGCCCGCAAGCACGCGATCCTCAACGGCGCCTGCGTGGATCCTCGCTCCGTCGCCTCGGGTGACATCGATCGAGCCTATGTCCGGCGCCTCACTGCGCTGGCCGACGCCTTCCCGACGGGCGCGCGCTGGCTGCTCTTTGCCTTCGACGAGGCGGTGGATACCGCCGGCCATCGACGCCCCGACTGGACGACCTTCCACGTCCCCGATGCGTACGCCCGCGCGGTCGCCGCCGAACGTCCCGATCGCTTCGGCTGGGTGGCCAGCATCCATCCGAACCGGGAGGACGCGCTGGAACGCCTGGACCGGGCGATCGCAGGGGGAGCCCTCGCAATCAAGTGGCTGCCGAGCAGCATGGCCATCGACTTGCGCGACGCGCGTCTGCGGCCCTTCTACGACCGCCTCGCGGCCGCTCGACTGCCGCTCATCGTCCATTGCGGCGAAGAACACGCCGTGCCCGGCGCGGACCGGCAGGACCTCGGCAATCCGCTGCTGCTGCGCGAGCCGCTGCGCCACGGCGTGCGCGTGATCGCGGCGCACTGCGCCTCGCTGGGACTGGCAATGGACCTGGATCTCCCCCGACCCCGACCCGCCCCGGCTTTCGACCTCTTCGTCCGCCTGATGGACGAACCGACCTGGCGCGGTCTGCTGCTCGGCGATGTCTCCGCGATGTTCCAGTTCAATCGTCGCCCCGAGGTCTGGCGCACCGTGCTGCGACGCCAGGACTGGCACGACCGGCTGTTGCACGGTTCCGACTACCCCCTGCCGGGTGTGCTGCCGCTGGTCCGCCTGCCCCAGCTCGTCCGCGCGGGGGTCCTGGATGAAGCCCACGTCGCCCCTTTGGGGGCATTGCGCAACCACCACCCGCTGATGTTTGATCTCGCCCTCAAGCGGTTCGCCCGATGGCAGGGCGATGCCTTGAGCGCCACGGTCTTCGCGACTGCCCGGCACTTCCCCGTCCGGGCGGCGTGAAGCACTCCCCCAGAACCCGCGTCCCTGCCTGGCGATCGGGACCGGACCGGGCGGTAGCACCGATCGATACCGGCCCAGGCGGCGGGTGATACTCACCGCAAATCAGCAGGGGGAACCGGGCGGGCGCGGCGACAGTTGCGCCATCGCCACCGGCAACCACCCGACGGGGCGATGACCCCGGCAACCACGCCCGGTCCCCGACGACCGGTCCCCAGGAGGAAACGTAGACATGACCACCCCGCACATCCGCATCCAGCGCGACACCAAGGCCTGGCGCTATCAGGTGTGGATCTCCTTCGGCATCAGCGTCGCGCTCTGCGCGATCGGCCTGGCCTGGCTGCCCGGCGCCGACCTGGACCGCGCCTTCATGGTCATGGGCTACGTGTTCTGCCTGTCCGCCGCCTTCGCGTTGTCCAAGTACATCCGCGACAACCAGGGCGCCCGCACCGACACCCCGATGTGGGGCCTGGTCGTCTGGAGCGGCTTCGCGCTGGCGATGGCGCTCACCGGCTGGGGCCTGTGGCGCATGGAGGTCCAGCCGGTCTGGAAGGCCTACCTGCTGGTCTGCTGGTTCTACCTGATCTCCAACGTCTTCACGCTGGCCAAGATGCTGCGCGACCCCCACGAGGCCGATCTGGCCGACGCGCGCCAGCAAGGCCGCCGCGACGCCCTGCGCGAAGCCGTGCCGACCGCCGCTCAATGAACACCGGCGCCCACCTCGTCTCGACCCGCGCACGCGCCCGTCATCCGATTGACCTCACCACAAGGAGTCTTCCCATGCGTCCCCATTCGTCCTTCCGTCCCCTCCTCTCGCTCCTGACCGCCGCCGCCCTGGCCTTCGGGGCGACCGGCGCGGCCCGGGCCCACGGCCCGAGCGACGCCAGCGCCGCGCTGTCGGCCATCCCGGTCGCCATCTCGGTCGTCGCGCCCTCCGCAGTGCTGTCCGCCGGCACGGCCTTCGTCGTCGTCGCGATCGAGAGCACCGCCCGCGGCACCGTCTGGGTGCTGGAGCGCGCCTCCGACGGCGTGCGCATCAGCGTCGAGTTCTCCGGCAAGGCCGTCGTCGGCGCCTCGAATGCCGTCGGCACGGCCCTCGTCGTCACGGCGATCAGCACCGGTTTCGTCCTGTCCGCGGCGAGCGAGGCGGTCGCCTTCATCCCGAACGAGATCGGCGCCTCGCTGCTCTACAACGAGCGCATCACCGACAAGGATCGCGTGACGCGATGAGCGCCCGCCCGGCCATGAAGACGATGTTCGCGACCGCTGTGCTGGCGGCAACGCTCGGTGCGGGACCGGCCTGGGCCGGTCGTCCGTGCGAGAACGCCAAGCCCACGATCGACCAGATCCGGCGCGGCATGAACCTCGCGCAGTCGACTGCGGCCGCGCTGGACCGCAGCGGCGCGGACGTCGTGCTGCTGGCGCGCGCGGGACAGGACCTCGGCGAGTACGGGCTGCGCTGGTCGCACGTGGGCTTCGTCTATCGCGACACGATGGGCAGCGGCGCCGACGCCAAACCTGTCTGGCGCGTGGTGCACAAGCTCAACCAATGCGGCACGGCGCAGGCCGACCTGTATCGGCAGGGGCTGGGCGAGTTCTTCCTGGACAACCCGCATCGCTATGAAGCAGCGTTCTCGGTCCTCAAGCCTGAGTTGCAGCAAGCGCTGCTGCCGGTGCTGAAAGAGAACGCCCGCTTGGCGGCCCTGCACACGCCGGACTACAACATGGTCGCCTACCCCTGGTCGCGCCAGTACCAGCAGAGCAACCAGTGGGCGCTGGAGACCCTGGCTTCCGCCGCCGCGCCGCGCGAGGTGCTCAACCGCGCCCAGGCGCAGGATTGGCTCAAGCGCCAGGGCTACCAGCCGTCGGACTTGCGCCTGTCGACCGCCAAGCGCCTGGGCGCGCGCATCGGCATGGCCAACGTCGCCTTCGACGACCATCCGTCCGCCAAGCGTTTCGCCGGCCACATCGAGACCACGACGGCGGACACCGTCTTCGCCTGGCTGCCGCGCAGCGGTTACGGCCAACCCCCGCAAAGCGTCAAGGCGCCCTGACCGGGTTCGCCCGGACAACGACCGATGAGCCATCGATCTCCTCCCCGACTTCCACAGCGAGCCCTCCCATGAGCGACTCTTCCCATACCAGCCAGTTCGCGTTGCTGAGCCAACGCCGGTTCGCGCCCTTCTTCTGGACACAGTTCCTGGGCGCGGGCAACGACAACCTGTTCAAGTTCGCCTTCACGGTGCTGGTGACCTACCAGCTCAGCGTGAGCTGGCTGCCGCCGACGCAGGCGGGGCTGGCCATAGGCGCCTTGTTCATCCTGCCGTTCGTGCTGTTCTCGGCCACCAGCGGGCAGCTCGCCGACAAGTACGACAAGGCGCGGCTGATGCGCTTCGTGAAGTCGCTCGAGATCGTCATCATGGCGCTCGCGGCCTACGGCTTCTACGCCGTCAACGTGCCGGTGCTGCTGGGCTGCGTGTTCCTGATGGGGCTGCACTCCACGCTGTTCGGGCCGGTCAAGTACGCCTACCTGCCGCAGCACCTGAGCGACCACGAGATCACCGGCGGCAACGGCATGGTCGAGATGGGGACCTTCGTCTCCATCCTTCTGGGCAACCTGGCGGGCGGGCTGCTGGTCGCCACGCCGATCGTCGGGCCGCAGCACGTGGCGATCGCTTGCGTGGCGGTGGCGCTGCTGGGCCGCGCGACGGCGCAGGCGATTCCCGCCAGCCCGTCGACGGTGCCGGACCTCGTCATCAACTGGAATCCGGTCTCCGAGACCTGGCGCAACCTCAGGCTGGCGCACGGCCAGCTGGCGGTGTTCCGTTCTCTGCTGGGCATCTCGTGGATGTGGTTCTTCGGCGCGGTGTTCCTGGCCAACTTCCCGTCGTTCGCAAAGGAGGTGCTGCACGGCAACGAGCAGGTGGCCTCGCTGCTGCTGATGGTCTTCTCGGTGGGCATCGGCGTCGGCTCGCTGCTGTGCGAGGTGCTGTCGCGCCGGCAGGTCGAGATCGGCCTGGTGCCGCTGGGCGCCATCGGCATGAGCGTCTTCGCCATCGACCTGTACTTCGCCTCGCGCGGGCTGCCGCCGTCGGCGCCGCTGAGCGTGGGCGCCTTCCTCGCGAACCAAGCGCACTGGCGCGTGCTGGCCGACCTGGGCCTGCTGGCGCTCTTCGCCGGCCTGTACAGCGTGCCGATGTACGCGCTGATCCAGATGCGGGCGCAACCCTCGCACCGCGCGCGGATCATCGCGGCGAACAACATCCTCAACGCGCTGTTCATGATCGCGAGCTCGATCCTGGCCGGCGCGCTGCTGGGCGCCGGGCTGACCATCCCGCAGCTGTTCCTGGTGGTCGGCATCGCCAACGCCGTGGTGGCGTTCTACATCTTCCTGGTCGTGCCGGAGTACCTGCTGCGCTTCTTCGCCTTCGTGCTGTCGCGCCTCATCTACCGTTTCCGCGTCAGCGGCGATCAGCACATCCCGACGCAGGGCGCGGCGGTGCTGGTCTGCAACCACGTGAGCTTCGTCGACGCCGTGCTGCTGATGGCGGCGAGCCCGCGGCCGATCCGCTTCCTGATGGACCATCGCATCTTCCGCGTGCCGGTGCTGGGCTGGATGTTCAAGCTGGCGAAGGCGATCCCGATCGCGCCGCAGAAGGAGGACGCGGCGACCTACGACGCGGCCTTCGCCGCCGCGCAGGCGGTGCTGGACGACGGCGAACTGGTGGGGATCTTCCCGGAAGGCGGCCTGACGCGCGACGGCTCGCTGCAGGCGTTCAAGGGCGGCGTGATGAAGCTGCTGGAGGGACGGCCCGACATCCCGGTGGTGCCGATGGCACTGCAGAACCTGTGGGGCTCGTTCTTCTCGCGCGTCGAGCAGGGTCAGGCGATGGTGCGGCCGTTCCGGCGCGGGCTGTTCAGCCGCGTGGGGCTGGTCGCGTCGGCGCCGATCGCGGCGAAGGACGTGACACCGGAACTGCTGCGCGAGCGGGTGGCGGCGTTGCTCGGTCCAGAAGCAGTCACGGTCACGCAGCCGGTGAAGGCGTGAACTGACCTGATGCGGTAGACAGCAAGAAGGCCTCCGAAAGGAGGCCTTCTGCGTTTCGCCTTGCAGAGGGACTCTCCGAGGCCCTCAACGGCAGGTCGCCGACGCCATCTTGAAGTCGCTGCTCTTCGAGCGCTTGTAGACCACCTCGCAGCTAGAGTAGCCGTCGAGCGAGCGTGCCAACTCGACGCGCGTACGGAAGTAGCTGCAGACAGCGAAGCCGCCGGACATGCCTTGCAGGTTCCAGCTCTGCGTGCGCGTCGCGCCGCCCTTGCCGTCCTTGCGCTCTTCTTCCTTGTCGTAGATCTCCCCGTTGGGCGAGCCGACCGGGCCGCCGTTGACGGCGAAGTTGGTCAGGTCATGCTGCGTGCGCTCGCTGCCAGCGGTCGTCGCAGCCCAGCCAGCCGGCACGGACGTCAACGACTGATTCGTCAGCGGAAGCTGGACCGGACAGCTGAAAGGCTCTGGCTTCGGATCGGCGGATACCGTTCCGACGCTGGCCGACAGCATCGCGGCAACGAGGTGGAGTCGGAACGACGTGTCAATGCGCATGATGGGGCGGAAGTCTAGGCGGCGGTGGCATCGACATCCGCTGACCATCGTCATCCCGCTGGACTGTCAAGCGCTGCGAGCGCCTCGCCGCATCAACCGCCTGATCCGCAACTTGATCGCCCTCGCCGAGCGCCACACCGCGCTCGCGCGGACCCAGACCAGCAGGCCTTCCTTCCACACGGTCCAGCGCCCGTAGAGACGCGCGAACCAGGGCAGGCTCATCAGCGCGGGCTGCGTGAGCGCGAAGATTCGCGCCACCACCGCCGTGCCGATGACCTTGGCCCCGACGATGACGCACAGCCCCATGCCCGCGTGGCCGATGCCGATGAGCCACAGCGCCAGCAGCTTGATGGGCAGCAGCAGGAGCCCGGGGAGGAAGAACACAACCAGCGCCACATAGGGCGGCAGCCGCCTCACGACGGCTTCCAGCTGCCGGAACACGGGCAGCCGACCGATGGCGGCCATCGCGCGCTGCAGCGGCTCCCAGCCCCATTCCTCGAAGAGGATGACGATGGCCAGGACCACGCGGATCAGCCAGCGGATGGGCGCGAAGAGCAACTTCAGCATCACGCCATCTTTGCACGGCCCACCTTAGGGCCCTCTGAAGTCAGACCCCGCGCGCCCGATCCTCCGCGAACCGCTGCCGGAAGCCTTCGAAGTCGCCAGCGTCCAGCGACTCGCGGACTTCCTTCATCAGGTTGAGGTAGTAGTGCAGGTTGTGCACGCTCGTCAGCATGGGGCCGAGCATCTCGCCGCAGCGGTCGAGGTGATGCAGGTAGGCGCGGCTGAAGTTCTGGCAGCAGTAGCAGGTGCAGGTCTCGTCGACCGGCTTCTCGTCCGACTTGTAGCGCGCGTTGCGCAGCCGCAGGTCGCCGAAGCGGGTGAACATGTGGCCGTTGCGCGCATTGCGCGTCGGCATGACGCAGTCGAACATGTCCACGCCCTGGCGCACGCCTTCGACCAGGTCTTCCGGCGTGCCCACGCCCATCAGGTAACGCGGCTTGTCCGCCGGCAGCTGATGCGCGATGTGATCGAGGATGCGGAGCATGTCCGCCTTCGGCTCGCCCACCGACAGGCCGCCGATCGCGTAACCCGGCAAGTCCAGCTCCTTCAGCCCCGCCAGCGACACGTCACGCAGGTTCTCGAACATCCCGCCCTGCACGATGCCGAACAGCGCGTTCGGGTTCTGCAGCTTCTGGAACTCGTCCTGGCAGCGCTTGGCCCAGCGCAGGCTCATCTCCATCGACAGCCGCGCTTCCTTCTCGGTCGTCAGCTGGCCCTTGGATTCATACGGCGTGCACTCGTCGAATTGCATGACGATGTCGCTGTTGAGCACCGTCTGGATCTGCATCGAGATCTCCGGCGTCAGGAACAGCTTGTCGCCGTTCACCGGAGACGCGAACTTGACGCCCTCCTCGGTGATCTTGCGCATCTCCCCCAGCGACCAGACCTGGAAGCCGCCCGAGTCCGTCAGGATGGGCTTGTTCCAGCTCTCGAAACGGTGCAGGCCGCCGAACTGCTTCATGATGTCCAGGCCCGGACGCATCCACAGGTGGAAGGTGTTGCCCAGGATGATCTGCGCGCCCATCTCCTCGAGCGAGCGCGGCATCACCCCCTTGACGGTGCCGTAGGTGCCCACCGGCATGAAGATGGGCGTCTGCACGACGCCGTGGTTGAGCGTCATGACGCCGCGTCGTGCGCGGCCTTCGGTCTTGAGCAGTTCGAACTTCAGCATGGACGCGATTATCGGGCCCCGCGTCCCCTGGGGTTCGCGCGCTGCCGGCGCCTCGTGGCGTCGGCGTAGACTCGGCGCGCAATCGGGAGCGGAGACTCCCCGGAGAAGCATCTTGAGGTCCTGGATCGCCGCCCTCGCCGCCGTCATCGCGACGGCCGCCTGCGCCATCGCGCCCGCGGCGGCGCTCGCCTGCGGGCCGTACACGGTCGGCCTCTACGAGTACAGCGGGCTCTACTACCGCGACGCCCAGGGCCGGTGGACCGGCATCGACAAGGACGTCGTCGACGAAATCGCCCGACGCAGCGGCTGCAAGCTCAAGGCCGTCACCGAGTCGCGCGTGCGCATCTGGGCGCAGATCGCCTCCGGCCAGATGGACATGACGGTCTCCGCGCTGATGACGAAGGAGCGCGAGCTGCTCGTCGAGTTCATCCCCTACATCGAGTCCCGGCAGTTCGTCGTGATGCGCCCGGCGCTGGCCGCGTCCAGCGGGACGCCGGCCGCTTTCCTCGCCGACAAGCGACGACGCGTCATCGTCGTGCGCGGCTACGTCTTCACGCCGACGGTCGAATCCTGGCTCACGTCCCTGCGCATCCAGGGCCGCGTCGACGAGGCACCCGACCAACCCACCGCCATCCGCATCTTCAGGGCCGGTCGCGGCGACGCCGTGGTGCTGGGCGCGCACAGTCTGGCCCTCGCACGACGTGCCGATCCGGTCTTCGCGAACTTCACCGCGCTGTCCTTCGCGCCGACCGAGCGCAGCATCGGCGCGCTGGCGCTGTCCCGTGAACGCATTCCCCAGGCCGATCGCGACCTCATGCGGCATGCGGTCGACGAGATGCTGAAGGACGGCACCATCGACGGCTACAAGTACCGGCACCTGGGCGACGTGTCCGAAACGCCGTAGCGTCCGGCGCTGTCGGACCGACCGCCGTCGGACCTGGGCGCGAACGGCACCGCGACAATCCCCCCATGCCCCACAGCCTTGCCGCGCCGGTCCACGCCGAACTCATCATCAAGAAGAGCCGCTTCCTCGGCTGCGTGGAGTCGGTGCCCGATCGCGTGGCGGCGCTGGCGCGGGTCGAGCAGTTGCGCGCCCAACACCCCGGCGCCGCCCACGTCTGCTGGGCGCTGATGGCGGGCGGGCAATCGGCCGCGAACGACGACGGCGAGCCCGGCGGCACCGCCGGCCGGCCCATGCTGGAAGTGCTCCGCCACCAGGACCTGGAGGGCGTGCTGGCCACGGTGGTGCGTTACTTCGGCGGCGTGAAGCTGGGCGCGGGCGGGCTGGTGCGCGCCTACACGGACGCGGTTGCGCAAGCGCTCCTCAAGGCGGACAAGGTACCGGTGATCCGGCTGCGGACGCTGCGCTGCACCCTGCCCTATGCGCAGGAAGGCTTGCTGCGCCGCGAGGCCGAGAAGGCCGGGGCACAACTGGTGGACGTGGCGCATGGGGCGCTGGTCGACGTCACCTTGCGCCTGCCGGACTCAGTCGCGGACGCTTTCATCGCGACCCTGAACGAATCGGGCCAGGGACGAATCGGATGGCTGAAGACGCTTGAAGGCTAAGCAGGCGCTCCGCAAGCTCGAACATTGGCCGCGACGGTCGCGCCGATGGCCTGCCTGGTGACCCTTCGTACACCTTCTGCGTCCAACAAGTCGGCGAGCCCGCGCGCGGCATCGCACCTCTGGTCGATGACGTCAGCCGCGTGTTGCGCCGGGAGGTCGCAGGCCTGTGCCAGGCGCAGGAGATGCGTGCGCCGCGGCGCCTTCGCCTCCCCCATCACCGACGTCAGCGCCCCATGAACCCGGGACCCCCCCAGGTGGTCCGGAAAGTCCGAATAGGTCTGGGACCGCAAGGGCACCCGTGTCTTGCCCGGCCTCGCGCGCTTGCGTTGGGGAGTGTCGATCCGTTCCAGGTCGGCGATGGAGAGCGGGACCTTCGGCTGGAACGCGGACCGGGTTTTACTCCTCCATCGCCCATCCGCGAAGCCTCGCGGCCCCGCGCAGCCTAGAATCGCCGGCTGTTTTCCCCACTACCGCGCGAGACTGCCCGTGGCCGCAACCATCCTCCAAAAGATTCCCGCCGGCGAGCGCGTCGGCATCGCCTTCTCGGGCGGCCTGGACACCAGCGCCGCGGTGCACTGGATGCGCGGCAAGGGCGCCGTGCCCTGCGCCTACACCGCCAACCTCGGCCAGCCCGACGAGAGCGACTACGACGAGATCCCCCGCAAGGCCAAGGCCTACGGCGCCGAGATCGCCCGCCTGGTCGACTGCCGCGCGCAGCTGGTCGCCGAAGGCATCGCCGCCCTGCAGTGCGGCGCCTTCCACATCAAGAGCGGCGGCGCCACCTACTTCAACACCACCCCGCTGGGCCGCGCCGTGACCGGCACCGCCCTCGTGGTCGCGATGCGCGACGACGGCGTCAACATCTGGGGCGACGGCTCGACCTTCAAGGGCAACGACATCGAGCGCTTCTACCGCTACGGGCTGCTGGCCAACCCGGCGCTGAAGATCTACAAGCCCTGGCTGGACCAGACCTTCATCGACGAACTCGGCGGCCGCAAGGAGATGAGCGAATACCTCATCGCCAACGGCTTCGACTACAAGATGAGCGTGGAGAAGGCCTACTCGACCGACTCCAACATGCTGGGCGCCACCCACGAGGCCAAGGACCTGGAGTTCCTGAACCAGGGCATGAACATCGTCAACCCGATCATGGGCGTCGCCTTCTGGAAGGAAGACGTCGTCATCAAGGCCGAGACGGTGTCGGTGCGCTTCGAGGAAGGCGTGCCGGTCGCGATCAACGGCCGGACCTTCCCCGACCTGGTCGAGCTGTTCATGGAAGCGAACCGCGTCGGCGGCCGCCATGGCCTGGGCATGTGCGACCAGATCGAGAACCGCATCATCGAGGCCAAGTCCCGCGGCATCTACGAGGCCCCGGGAATGGCGCTGCTGCACATCGCCTACGAACGCCTGGTCACCGGCATCCACAACGAGGACACCATCGAGCAGTACCGCATGAACGGCATGAAGCTCGGCCGTCTGCTGTACCAGGGCCGCTGGTTCGACCCGCAATGCCTGATGCTGCGCGAGACCGCCCAGCGCTGGGTCGCCCGCGCGATCACCGGCGAAGTGACGCTGGAGCTGCGCCGCGGCAACGACTACACGATCCTCGACACCGTCAGCCCCAACCTGACCTACGCGCCGGAGCGCCTGTCGATGGAGAAGGTCGAGGACGCCCCGTTCACACCGGCCGACCGCATCGGCCAGCTGACGATGCGCAACCTGGACATCGCCGACACGCGCGACAAGCTGGGCGTGTACAGCCGCAGCGGCCTGCTGGGCAAGCACTCGGAAGGTTCGATCCCGCTGCTGACCGGCGGGGACGAGTAAGTCTCCGTCGCCGGACGCCTCGGACCCGCGCCGGGGTTCATCGCAAAAGCCGCCGTCACCGGCGGCTTTTTCATTGGTGCTCGGCGACCCCTCGCGACACTGAACGGGCTTCCTGTTTCCTGAGGAGCCTCCATGCGTGCCATCGCGCTGTACGCCCCCGCTGCGGCCCCGATGAAAAAAGCCGCTGATCGCTCAGCGGCTTTTTCTTCGCGTCGCCGCGGGGTCGAGCCCCGTCGGACTCAGCTGCGGCGGCGAGCCAGGAAGCCCAGCGCACCGAGGCCGGCCAGCATCAGCGCGTAGCTGTGCGGTTCCGGCACGGCCGGCGCGATCGCGGCGTTGACATTGGAGCTCAGGAACTCCGCGCGCACGCCGGTGAAGTTGTAGGTCGAGTTGGCCGTGTCGGTCACGACGAACTGCAGCGTGTTCACGCCCGCGACGAAGCCGCTGGAGGCCGAGAACGAGGTCCACTCCGCGAAGCCGCGCTCGCCGGCGATCGACGAGATCGCGACGCCGTTGAGCAGCAGCACGCCGTTGTTGTCCGCCGCCCAGTGGCCGCTGAACGAGGCGCTGCTGGCGTCGTAGCCGGTCAGGTCGAAGTTCAGCGTCCAGGTGAACGTCGAATTGCCGGTCGGGCTGTAGTTGGTGCCCTGGTCCGAACCCGGGATCAGCCACGACGAGGACGCGGTGTTGGGCAGCCAGTACGGGAACGGATCGGTCGCGCCGTTGCTCACCACGCCGAAACCGGCCAGGCCCGCCGCATCGCCGGTGGCCGTGTACTTGTAGTTCGTGTCGGTGCTGCCGGTGGTCTGGCCGGCGCCGGTGTTCACCAGGCCCCCGATGGAAGCGGCGGCAGCCAGGCCGCTGAACAGCGCGGCGGCGGCGGCGATCGAGGTGCGTGCAATCAGCGTCATGGTGAATCCCGAGCGGTGGTAAGTCTTGTCTGTGCGATTGTCCCTAAACATAGGGATTCCCAAACACCACCACCCCCCGTAGGCACGGGGGGACACCACAGTCCGAAAGAGGGGGAACGCGTGATCAGGCCGGCGCGATGCGCGGCAGGTGGCCGAGCTTGTCGGGATTGCGCTGCACATAGACCGCGCTGATGCGGCCCGAGGTCGTCGCCGGTCGCAGCGCCACCGTCTGGACCGGTTCGCCGGCCGCGTCGTAGACGATGCAGCCCGGCAGCCCGTTGATGCGCGCGGGCCGGATCCGCCAGTCGCGGTTCGCCGGCATCTTCGCCCAGCCGACGAAGGCCCGTGCCACCACGACCGCGCCCTCCAGCATCCGCGGCACCGCCGTGACCTTGCCGCCGCCGTCCGCCAGCAGGATGGCGTCGTCGGTCAGCACCTTGGCCAGGCCCTCGACATCGAAGGACTGCAGCGCCCCCAGGAAGGCCTGGAACAGGCGCTGACGCTCCTCGTCCTCGACCTCGTGCCGCGCGTAGTCGGCCTTGACGTGCTGCCGCGCGCGACTCGCGAGCTGCCGGCACGCCGCGCTGCTGCGGCCGAGGCGGCGCGCGATCTCGTCGAAGTCCAGTTCGAAGACCTCGTGCAGCAGGAAGGCGGCGCGCTCCAGCGGGGACAGCCGATCCAGCGTCAGCATGAAGGCGACCGACACATCCTGCGCGAACTCGGCCTGCGTTTCCGGGTTGGGCGACCAGTCGCCCGCCTCGTCGACCAGCGGCTCGGGCAGCCAGACGCCGACGTACTGCTCGCGCCGCATGGCCGCCGATTGCAGCCGGTCCAGGCAGAGATTGGTCACCAGCCGCGACAGGAAGGCGCCGGCGTGACGCACGGTCGACTCGTCGACGTCGGCCCAGCGCAGCCACGCCTCCTGGACGATGTCCTCGGCTTCGGCACGCGACCCGAGCATGCGATAGGCCAGCGCGCGCAGCGACCGCGCGTGTTCACGCTCGTAGCGGAGCGCACGTGCGGCGGGGGAGTCGTCGCTCAAGGGATCACCCCGCGGCGCGTTCGAGCAACATGGCGTCGCCGTAGCTGAAGAAGCGGTAGCGCCGCTCGATCGCGTGACGGTAGAGCGCCATGATCGGCTCGTAGCCGGCGAAGGCCGACACCAGCATCATCAGCGTGCTCTTGGGCAGGTGGAAGTTGGTCACCAGCCGGTCGACGACCTGGAAGTCGAAACCCGGCGTGATGAAGATGTCGGTCTCGCGCGCGCCGGCCTTCAGTCCGCCGCCCAGCGCCGCCGATTCCAGCGCGCGCAGCGTCGTGGTGCCCACCGCCGTGACCCGGCCGCCCGCGGCGCGGCAGCGCGCGATCGCCTCGACGGTGCCCGGCGTGACCTGGAACCACTCGCTGTGCATCTTGTGCTCGGCCAGCGACTCCACGCGCACCGGCTGGAAGGTGCCGGCGCCCACGTGCAGCGTCACGTGCGCCGTGCCGACGCCGCGTTCGGCCAGGCGCGACAGCAGCGCCTCGTCGAAGTGCAGCGCCGCCGTCGGCGCGGCCACGGCGCCGGGCTCGCGCGCGAACACGGTCTGGTAACGCCGTACGTCGTCCGCCGAGTCGCCGTGCGCGATGTAGGGCGGCAGCGGCACGTGGCCGTGCTGCTCCAGCAGCTCGAACGGATCGCCGGACAGGCGCAGGTGGAAGAGGCCGTCGTCCGGCCCGCAGCGGCCCAGGACCTCGGCGTCGAATGCGTCGGCGAACCGGACCACCGCGCCCGCCTTCGGACTCTTGCTGGCGCGCATGTGGGCCCAGACCTCGCGGGTGCCGGGCAGCACGCGTTCGACCAGGGCCTCCACCGCGCCGCCGCTGGCCTTGGCGCCGTACAGGCGCGCCTTGATGACCTTGGTGTCGTTGAACACCAGCAGGTCGCCGGGATTCAGCAGGTCGGGCAGCTCGCGGAAGACGCGGTCGACGGGCGGATCGGACCGGCCGTCGAGCAGGCGCGAGGCGCTGCGTTCGGCGGCGGGATGCTGGGCGATGAGGTCGGGAGGCAGAGCGAAATCGAAATCGCTCACCGAGAAGGTTCGGGACATGGGCGCGATTTTCCCACTACTGCCAGCGCGCCCCCTGCTGCAGCAGCATGGCGAGCCGGCCGCTGCCCTGCAGATCGCCGATGCCGCGGCCCAGCGCGGCGGCGAATCGCTCCCCCTCGGGCCGGACTTTCGAGAACACCGTGTACAGCGGCACTTCCGACAACGCGGGCGGCAGCCACACCAGCTGGCCGGCGAATCCGCGCAACTGGGTCTCCAGCAGGTGCGTGCCGACGCCCTTGTCGATCAGCGCCAGATCGACGCGCCCGGCCAGCAGCTTGCGCAGGTTGGCGAGGTCGTCGACGGCGCCCTCGACTGGCAGGTTGGCCGCGTCGAAGCGCGGCGGGTTCGCATAGCCGTGGACCACGCCGATGCGCAGGTCGCGCAGCGCGGCCAGATCGTCGATGCGACGTCGGCGGTCCGCGCGCGCCATGAAGCCGACCTGGTTGAGGATGCCCAGCGGCGGCGGGAACAGCATCGTGCGCTCGCGCTCGACGGACCGCCACGCGCCGATGACGCCGTCGTGGTCGCCGCGCTGGAATTCGAGCAGTGCGCGCGCCCAGGGGCGGAAGGTGAGGGTCATCGATCGGCCGGCCTCCCGCAGCGCGGCGCGGGTGATCTCGCACGCCACGCCGCCGCCGGGCAAGGCGCTGCCGGTGTAGGGCGGGAATTCGGTGGCGACCATCCGCAGCGGTGCATCGTCCGCGCGCGCCGGGCGCGCGGCCGGCGCCGTCACGGCGGTGGCAGCGAGCCAGAAGAGGCTCTCACGGCGGGTGGTCATGGGCGGACGGTGGGGGGTGTCGATGTCATGTCACGCCCGTCAGGCGCGTCCGGCCCAGACTAGCAGTCGCCCACGGCGGGCGACTCCCCTCCGACCCGGGTTGGCCCCCTGAACCACGGGCCGGACCGGCAATCGGTCACGGCCGCGCCGCAAACACGTCGCAGGCGCGCCTACTGGCCGCCGGTGCCCGTGGCCAGCAGGGTCCCGTTGTTGCCGGCGATCCAGCCGGTGCGGGCGTCGACGAAGAAGACCTGCGTCAGGGCCTGCCGCGTGCCCGAGGCCTGCGGCGTCCACGTGACTCCCCCGTCGGTCGTCGCCAGCGCCACGCCGTCGTCGCCGACCGCCCATCCCCGCTGGGCGTCCAGGAAGCGGATCGCGTACAGCGCGGTGGCGATCCCGGCAGGACCTGGCGACTGCCAGGTGAGGCCGTCGTCCTTCGACGCGCGCAGCACCCCGCCGTCGCCCACCACCCAGAGCGTGCCCGCGTCGCTGTAGGCCGCTTCGTTCAGCCGCGCGCCGGACATCGACGTGCGCCATGTCCAGGTCTGCCCGCCGTCGCCGGTCACGGCCACGGCGCCCGCGTCGCCGACCATCACGCCCTTGAGCGCGCTGGAGAAGCGCAGGCTCCGGACCATGGACACCGACGTCCCGAGGTCCGCCTGCCGCGTCCAGGTCACGCCGCCGTCGACGGTTGCCAGCACCACCCGCGTCTGCGCCGCGCCTTCGACGACAAAGGCGAAGCCAGTCGAGGCGTCGACGAAATGGAAGGCGCGCGCCACCTGGCCGGTGTTCGCGAACGAGATCGTCGGGGTCCAGCGACCGCCGCCGTTCTCGGTCCGGAACAGTCGGCCGTCCGCCGACAGGGTCCAGCCCAGGTTCTCGTCGGCGAATTGCATCCGCAAGGGGTTCAGGCCGCTGCCGCCCGTGCCGATGCCGGTCGCCTTCACGGTCCAGCTGCGGCCGCCGTCGGCCGTCGCCATCACCCGCCCGCCGCTGCGCTGCGCGAGGCCGCGCTTCGCGTCGAAGAACCATGTCGCGGTCACCAGCTCCGTCGACGGCACCGAAGTCATGCGCACCACCTGTGTCCAGGTCTTCCCGCCGTCGATGCTCAGCGTGACCGATCCGTCGTAGTCCGTCATGGTCCAGGTCAAGGCGTCGACCCGGTTCAGCCGCACATAACCGCCGCTGCCCAGCGCGACGGGGGTCCAGGTGAGACCGTCGTCCTCGGTCATCTCCCACGCCGTCGGCGAGTACAGGCGCGCCCAGACCCCGTTCGCCAGGCCGCGGATCTGCGTCACGCCCGGCGGGTTGGACATCGAGGCCCAGGTCCTCCCGCCGTCCTGCGTGCGATACAGCGTGCCGCCGATGACGACGCCGCCATTCAGCGCATTCCGGAAGCGCATCTCCGGATAGAGGTTCTGTTGCGTCGGTAGGCCTTGCGGCGCGATCGTCTCCCACGTCTGGCCGCCGTCCGTGCTGCGACGGATCGACGCCGACTGGACGCTGCCCAGCTGGGCATCGGCGGTCGAGGTCGTCGCCATCACGACGACGGTCTGACCGAACACCTGATAGCTGTTCATGCTGGTCGGACCGGTCAGGGCCAGGACGACCGTGCGCGTCTTGCCGAGGTCGACGGATTTGCTCAGTGTCCCGTTCTCGGCCGACCAGAGCGTGCCGTCGTCCCCGAGGCGCGCCGCGCTCATCGAGCCCGTGACCCAGGTGGCGCCGCCGTCTCCGGTCGCCCAGGTACCCTCCCCGCTCGCGAACAGGAAGGTGCCCGTGCCCCGCGCCTGCGGCTGCACGCCGGAGGTCCCCGTCGGCGTGACCGCCATGCGGGTCCAGGTGGTGCCGCCGTCCGTCGTGCGCAATACCACGCCGCCGTCGCCGACGGCCCAGCCGTTGAGCGCGTCGCCGAAACGCACGCCGGTCAGCCGCGTCGTCACGCCGCTGGCCCGGCTCTGCCAGGTCTTGCCCCCGTCGACGGTACGCAGGATCTCGCCGTTGTCCCCGACCGACCAGCCGTTCAGTCCGTCGAGGAAAAGCGTGTCGCTCTGCGCGGACCCGGTCGGCAACGGTGCCTGCCAGCACCAGCCGCCGCTGTCGGCGCGCGAGCAGTTCAGGCCCTTCACATGGGAGCGGTTGTTCACCGACACCGCGAAGCTCACGGTCTTCGACGCGCCGGCGGCGTTCGTCACGGTCAGGCCGACCGGGTAGTTGCCGACCTTGACGTAATCGTGGGTGGGGCTGGGCTCGGCGCTCGTCGCGCCGTCGCCGAAGGTCCAGGCGAAGCTCAGGCCGGGCGTCGCCGCCGCCGTGCTGCTGAACGCGGTCGCCGAGGACACGTCGGTCACGGCCGGTCCGGTGACGCTCAGGTCCGCGGGGACCTCCACCCCGATCACCGGCGGTGGGGGCGCGGGAGGCGGCTCGGGAGAGGGAGCAGGTGCCGCGGGAGGTACCGGCGCGGGCGGCGGGGTCGTCGCCACGGGCGGGGCGCCGCTGTCACCACCGCCGCCGCCGCAACCGGCGAGCAGTGCGGTGCCGAGCACCATGCCGGCCCAGCCGGCACGTGCAAGATCCTGTCCGTTCATCGTGAGCCCCCCTGAGTGCCGACGTTCTTGTCTGTCTTGTGAAGCGGCGCGATTGTGGCGAGCGCGCGCCCCGCGACCGCTCCCGACATGCCCTTAGGACGGACGACAAGCGGGCGATCTGCGCACAGACAGACGCGGCCATCGGGCGGCAGGCGTTCATGAAAAAAGCCGGCCGGTCTTTCGATCGGGCCGGCTTGGCGGGCGGATCAGACGACGTCGCGTCCGATCGCTGGCCGTCGACTCACTGGCCGCCGGTGCCCGTGGCCAGCAGCGTGCCGCTGGCGCCCGAGATCCAGCCCGTACGCGCATCCAGGAACTGCACCTGCGACAGCGCGCGCTGCGTGCCGGACACCTGCGAGCGCCAGGTCTTGCCGCCGTCGACCGTCAGCAGGATCGTGCCCGAGTCGCCCACGACCCAGCCGCGCTGCGCGTCCAGGAAACGGATGCCGCGCAGCGACGGCCCGGAAAGGCCGATGCCGGCCGCCTGCCAGGTGACGCCCAGGTCGGTCGAGGACATCAGCACGCCGCCGTCGCCGACGACCCACAGGGTCGCCGCGTCGCTGAAGGCCAGCTGACGCAACGACGAGGAGGTGCCCGTGAAGCGGCCGGTCCATGTCTTGCCGCCGTCGGCAGTCACCGCCACGCGGCCGCTGTCCCCGACCATCACGCCGTTCTTGCCGCTGAACTTGATGTCGTTGTAGCCGACATCCAGCTTGGCTTGTTCCGTCCAGGTCCTGCCGCCGTCCGTCGTCGACACCACCGTCGACGTCATCGGATAGACCCAGGAGGCCGAGGTCGTGACCGCGAAGCCGTTGGCGGCATCGGTGAAGTGGAAGGCGCTCACCACCCGGTTGGCAGGCATCAGCGGGGTCAGCCACGTCGCGCCGCCGTCCTCGGTCATGTAGATGCGGCCGTCGCCGGCGAGCAGCCACCCGGTCTTGGCGTCGATGAACTGGAAGCGGCTGGCGATCGTCGAATTGGTCTGTTGCGCCAGACCGGTCAACTTCGCCGTCCAATCCAGCCCGCCGTTGACCGTCTCCATCAGGTCGCCGCCGTTCGTCAACGCGAGCCCGCGCTTGCCCTCGAAGAACCAGAACGCGGTCAGCGTCTTGGCCGCCGCCTCCGGGTCCGGACCCGCGACGCGCTGCCACGTCTGCAACCCGTCGTTGCTCAGAAGGGTGGCGCCGTTGTAGCTGCTCATCGCGAGCCAGCTCTGGTCGCCAATGCGGCTCAGGCGGTAGTTGTAAAGCGCGTCCGGCAGCCCCTTCACGCGCGTCCAGCTCGCGCCAGCGTCCGCCGATACCTCATAGACGGTGACGCCGGTGCCGTTCTCGTAGTACTGGCGCAACCAGTTGCCCTCGGCCTGCGCCGAGTAGTAGAGGCCGGGATTCGACCCGCCGGGAACGAAGCTCAACGCGGCCCAGGTGCGTCCGCCGTCCTGGGTGCGGTACAGCGCGCCGTTGTAGCTGGTCGCGCCGACCAGCCCGTCGAGCATCTGGATCGATCCCGAGAACGGCCAGAAGCTCGCGGGCAGCCCTTGGGCGTCGAAGCTCGCCCAGGTCAGGCCGCCGTCCGTGCTGAGACGGAAGCGCTGCACGTAGGTGGTGCCGGTGCCCGGCACGTAGGTGTCGGTATAGCTGCGCACCTGGACCGTCTTGCCCCAGGTCTGCACCACGGGCTGGCGGTCCGCCGCGTCCAGGGTCACCGCGGTGACCAGCGTCTTGCCGAAGTCCGTCGAACGGCGCAGCGTCAAGCCCTCCATCACCCACAGCGTGCCGTCGCTGGCCAGCTGGGGTTCGCTCTGGAAGCTCTGGTCGACCCAGGTCGCGCCGCCGTCCGCGGTCGCGCGCAGGCGGGTCCCGTCGACCAGCGCCAAGGTGTTCGCGCCGGCCAGCTGGAGCTTGGGCGAGTAGGCCTGGGCGGTGCCGACCGGTTGCAGCGTCCAGTGCTCGCCCCCGTCCGTGGTGCGCAGCAACGCGCCGAAGTCGCCGACGATCCAGCCGTTCTTCGCGTCCGCGAAGCGCACGCTGTTGAGGCGCGTCGTCACGCCGCTGGCGACCTTGGACCAGGTCTGCCCTCCGTCGACCGTGCGCAGGATCTCGCCAGCATCACCGACCGACCAGCCGTTGTTGACATCCAGGAAGCGCACGTCGTTCTGCGTGGTGCCGGTGGGCCGCGGCGCCTGCCAGCACCAGCCGGCGTTGTCGGCGGCGGTGCAGTTCAGGCCCCGCACGTGGCCGCGGTTCAGCACCGTCACCGTCCACTTGACCTCCTTGGAAGCGCCCGCGGCGTTCGAAACCTTCAAGGTCACCTGGTAGTCGCCGACCTTCGCGAAGTCATGCTTCGGGCTGGCATCCGTGCTGGTGGTGCCGTCGCCGAAGGTCCAGGCGAAGCTCAGACCCGCGGTCGCGGCAGCATTGCTGGTGAAGGCGGTGGCCGAGGTGACGTCGGTGCTCGCGGACGCGGCGATCGCCAGGTTGTCCGGAATCGCCACGCCCTGCACCGGCGGGGGCGGCGCCGGCGCGTCGTCACCGCCGCCGCCGCCGCAGGCGCTCAACAGCGCCGCACTGATCAGCACGCCGGCCCAGCCGGCGCGCACGCGTTCGTTCTTGCTCATGCAATCCTCCCGATGTTTCAATTTGTTTGCGTTTTTTGCCGGGCGGATTCTGCAGGAGCTTGACGTGATCTGAACGCCCTCGCGTCTCGCCCGAACGGGGGATCGCCCCGAGGCAAAATCTCCGTCCACATGACCCAGGCCAGCACCGCTCCATCGCCACCGCCGCCGCCCGCGAAGCCCGGTCGCCCGGGGACGGGCGCGGACGCCGCGCCGGCCAAATCCGCGCCGCAGAAGGCGATGGAGAAAATGGGCCTGACGCGCGACATCGACCTCGCGCTGCACCTGCCATTGCGCTACGAGGACGAAACCACCCTGACCCCGTTGGATCGTGCCCACGACGGCGACACGCTCCAGTGCGAAGGCGAGGTGATCGAGAGCCGCATCGACATGCGCGGCCGCCGCCAGCTCCTGGTCAAGCTGCGCGACGACGACGGCGCGCTGCTCACGCTGCGCTTCCTCCACTTCTATCCCGCGCATCAGAAGACGATGGCGGTGGGCGCCCGCGTGCGCGTGCGCGGCGAGATCCGCGTCGGCTTCTTCGGCCGCGAGATGGTCCATCCCAACTTCCGCAAGGTCGACGCGGACACGCCGCTGTCGACTTCGCTCACGCCGGTTTATCCGACGAGCGCGCAGCTGCCGCAGACCTATCTGCGCAAGGCGGTCGCCTCCGCGCTGCGCAGAGCGCCGCTGGACGAGGTGCTGCCGCTCGCACTGGTGCCCAAGGGGCTGCCCGCGCTGCGCGACGCGCTGAACTTCCTGCATCACCCGCCGCCGTCCGCGGGCCTGTCCACGCTGGAGGACCATACGCATCCGGCCTGGCAGCGGCTCAAGTTCGAAGAACTGCTCGCCCAGCAGCTCAGCCAGCAGCGCGCCCAGCGCGAACGCGCCCATCTGCGCGCCCCGTCGCTGCGCGGCAGGCCGGGCGGCCTGCACGAGCAGCTGCTCGCCGCCCTGCCCTTCGCGCTGACCGGCGCTCAGCACCGTGTCGCCGGGGAAATCGCCGCCGACCTCGCCCGCCCGCAGCCCATGCACCGGCTGCTCCAGGGCGACGTCGGTTCCGGCAAGACGGTGGTGGCGGCGCTGGCCGCGGCCGTGGCGATCGACGCCGGCTGGCAATGCGCGCTGATGGCGCCCACCGAGATCCTGGCCGAGCAGCATTTCCGCAAGCTGATCGGCTGGCTGGAGCCGCTCGGCATCCGCGTCGCGTGGATCACCGGCAGCGTCAAGGGCAAGGCGCGGCAGAAGATGCTGGACGCGGCCGCCTCGGGCGAGGCCACGCTGATCGTCGGCACGCACGCGGTGATCGAGGACAAGGTGCGCTTCCACCGGCTGGGGCTGGCGATCATCGACGAGCAGCACCGCTTCGGCGTCGCACAGCGCCTGGCGCTGCGCAAGAAGCTCGCCGACGAGGCGACGGGCGCGGTCGGCCCGGGCGTGCCGCCAGGTTCAGGCCCGCTCGAACCGCACCTGCTGATGATGAGCGCCACGCCCATCCCGCGCACGCTGGCCATGACCTACTTCGCCGATCTGGACGTGTCGACGATCGACGAACTCCCGCCGGGCCGCAGCCCCATCGTCACCCGCGTCTTCGCCGACGGCAGACGCGACGATGTGATCGAGAAGATCGCCGCCGCCGTCGAGGACGGGCGGCAGGTCTACTGGGTCTGCCCGCTGATCGAGGAGTCCGAGGCGCTCGACCTCAAGAACGCCACCGAGACGCACGCCGAACTCGGCGCGGCGCTGCCGGGAAAGACGGTCGGACTGCTGCACGGTCGCATGCCGGCGGCGGAGAAGGCCGCGGTGATGTCCCTGTTCAGCAGCGGCCAGATGCACATCCTGGTCGCGACCACCGTCATCGAAGTCGGCGTCGACGTGCCCAACGCAAGCGTCATGGTCATCGAGCACGCCGAGCGTTTCGGCCTGTCGCAGCTGCACCAGCTGCGCGGGCGCGTCGGACGGGGCTCGGTCGCCAGCGTGTGCGTCCTGATCTACACCGGGCCGCTGTCGGACACCGGCAAGTCGCGGCTGCGCGCGATGGCGGAGACCACCGACGGCTTCGAGATCGCGCGACGCGACCTCGACATCCGCGGACCGGGGGAGTTCATGGGCGCGCGCCAGAGCGGCGCCCAGCTGCTGCGTTTCGCCGATCTGCAGGAAGACGCGCCGCTGCTGAGCGCGGCGCGGGCGCTGGCGCCGCGGCTGCTCGACGAGCAGCCGCGCGCGGCGCAGCTGCAGGTCGAGCGCTGGCTCGGTCACAAGACCGAGTACCTCAAGGCCTGACCCCGACCGCAGGCTTGGCGGCCGGACACGGGACGATCACTTCAGGCGGACGGCCCAGTACAGCAGGACTTCCGTCGCCGTGGCTTCGGCACCGGCGAAGAGCTGCGGTTCGGCGTTGATCTTGTCGACCGTGGCCGTGCCCGAGATCACGCGGCCGAACGCGGCGTAGCCGGGTTCCGCGGCGCTCTTGTAGTCCAGCACCTTGCTGTTGTCGACGGAGTTGAAGAAGAACTGGCTGGTCGCGGAGTCCGCCACCGAGGTCCGTGCCATCGCGATCGTGTACTTCAGGTTGGAGACGCCGACGTTGGTCTCCAGCTTGATCGCGCCGCCGAGGTCGGCACCGGGCGCCTTGGAGACATAACCGGTGATGAAGCCGCCGCCCTGCGCGACGAAGTCCGGCACCACGCGATGGAAGATCGTGTTGTCGTAGTACTTCGCGGCGACGTACTTCAGGAAGTTGGCCGTCGTGATCGGCGTGCGCGAGTCGAGCTCGACCACCAGTTCGCCGTCGCTGGTCAGCATGCACACGACCGCGGTCGCGGTGCTCAGATTCGCGGCGGCGACGCCGGCGGCGCTGCAGGTCGTGGTCGGCGCGACCGGCACCGGGTTCGGCTTGGGCGTCTGCGTCGGGTTGCCGCTGTCGTTGTCGCTGCCACCGCCGCAAGCAGCCAGCATCAACGCACCGCCCAGTGCGGCGGAGAGCGCCAGCAGACGGGGCTTGGAGGAGATCGAGGAGGTCATGGTGATCGACTTCATGGGGCTTGCGATGGGAGCTTGTGGCTCGCGCTTTCTGGCAAAGAAGGGCGAAGTATCGTGGGCAGACTGACACGAGTCATGGGGGCAGGTGCGCGCGCCGCACGAAATGAGATCGGGCTTTCCCTAACGGCGTCTTTACACAGTGTCGGACCTCACCGAGCGGGTTCTCGACAGGGTTGAAGGAGCCAGGATCCCTGCCCGAAAGACACGGCCGGTTTCAGAATTCCAGATTGTCGATCAGGCGGGTCTGACCGATCCGCGCAGCGGCCAGCGCCACCAGCGGCTCGCCCTCGCGCGCCGCGCCGAGGTCGTGACGCCGCCGCAGCGTGAGGTAGTCCGGCGCCCAGCCCGCCTCGCGCAGCGAGGCCATCGCGTCGGACTCGATGTGGTCGAGGTCCCGCTCGCCGGCCGACCAGCGCGCGATCATCGCCTTCAAGGTGCGCGACAGCAGCAGCGCGTCCTGCTTCTGCTGCCCGCTGAGGTAGCCGTTGCGCGAGGACAGCGCCAGGCCGTCGGCGTTGCGTTCGGTCTCGCCCGCGAGGATGCGGACAGGCATCGCCATCTGGTCCACCATGCGACGGATCACCATCAGCTGCTGGTAGTCCTTCTTGCCGAAGACCGCCACGTCGGGCTGCACGATCTGGAACAGCTTCGCGACCACCGTGCAGACGCCGATGAAGAAGCCGGGCCGGAAGTGGCCCTCGAGGATGTCGGCCAGCGCTGCCGGCGGGTGCACCTTGTAGCCCTGGGGCTCGGGGTACATCTCGCGCTCGTCGGGCGCGAAGACGAGGTCGCAGGTGGCGCCCTCCAGCAGCTCGGCGTCGCGCGGGAGCGTGCGGGGATACCGGTCGAAATCCTCGTGCGGCGCGAACTGCAGCCGGTTGACGAAGATGCTGGCGACGACGAGGCCGTCCGGACCGACCGCCTCGCGGGCCTGGCGCACCAGCGCCAGATGCCCGTCGTGCAGGTTGCCCATCGTGGGCACGAACGCCACCGGGCGGCCGCCCGCGAGCGCGGCGCGCAGGCCGGCGATGTCGTGGTGGATCTTCATGATCATCCGGCGATCAGTACGTGTGCTCGGCGGCGGGGAAGGCGCCGGACTTCACGTCGGTGACGTAGCGCGAGAAGGCCTCGCCGATCGAGCCCGCGCCCTGCAGGAAGTCGCGCACGAAGCGCGGCTTGCGCCCGCCGCCGACGCCCAGCATGTCGTGCATCACCAGCACCTGGCCGGAGCATTCCGCGCCGGCACCGATGCCGATCACCGGCACGCCGAGCGAGCGGGTCAGTTCACCGGCCAGCGCCGCCGGCACCATCTCCAGCAGCAGCATCTGCGCGCCGGCGTCGACCAGTTCGCGCGCATGCGCCTTGATGCGCGCGGCGCCGGCCTCGTCGCGACCCTGCACCTTGAAGCCGCTCAGCGCGGTGACGGTCTGCGGCGTCAGGCCCAGGTGGGCGCAGACGGGGATGCCGCGTTCGGTCAGGAAGCGGACCGTCTCGGTGGTCCAGCCGCCGCCTTCGAGCTTGACCATGTGCGCGCCGGCCTGCACCAGTTGCATCGCGTTCTTCCAGGCGATCTGCGGCGACTCGTGGTACGTGCCGAACGGCAGGTCCGCGACGACCCAGGACACGCGGCGCGCGCGCGCCACGTTGGCCGTGTGATAGACCATCGCTTCCAGCGTGACCGGCACCGTCGTCTGCAGGCCCTGCACGACGTTGCCCAGTGAATCGCCGATCAGGATCGAATCCACGCCGGCGTCCTCCATCGCGTGCGCGAAGGTGGCGTCGTAGGCGGTCAGCATCGCGATCTTCTCGCCGGCGGCATGCATGTCGAGCAGGCGCTGCAGCGTGACGGGCTTGCGGTCGGGCGAAGCGCCGGCCGGACGCGGCACCGCATAAAGCGACGTCGGGGCGGACGGCGGCGGGGAATTCGGGGGGGAGGTCGAGTCGGTCATGCGTGTCCCCCTGGAGGATGGATCCGGGGAGGGGCCGGGGAATGGGCCGGCAGTGTACCGGGGCGATGCCACGATGCCGCTTTCTGAGGACAATGCCGGCCATGACCCTGACCGAACTGCGCTACATCGTCGCCGTCGCCCGCGAGCGCCACTTTGGCCGCGCCGCGGAAGCCTGCTTCGTCTCCCAACCGACGCTGTCGGTGGCGATCAAGAAGCTGGAGGAGGAACTCGACGTCAAGATCTTCGAGCGCGGCGCCAACGAGGTGACGATGACGCCGCTGGGCGAGGACATTGTGCGACAGGCGCAATCGGTGATCGAGCAGGCCAGTGCGATCAAGGACATCGCCAAGCGCGGCAAGGATCCGCTGGATGGGCCGCTGCGGCTGGGCATCATCTACACGATCGGGCCCTACCTGCTGCCGGAACTGGTCAAGCACTGCATCGACCTCTATCCGCGCATGCCGCTGATGCTGCAGGAGAACTTCACCCAGAAGCTGCTGGACATGCTGCGCACCGGCGAGCTGGACTGCGCGATCATGGCCGAGCCCTTCCCCGACGCGGGTCTGGCGGTGGCGCCGCTGTACGACGAGAGCTTCGTCGTCGCGGTGCCGGCGGTGCATCCGCTGGCGAAGAAGCCGCGCATCAGCGCCGAGGAACTCAAGGCCGAGACCATGCTGCTGCTGGGCAACGGCCACTGCTTCCGCGATCACGTGCTGGAGGTCTGCCCGGAGTTCGCGCGCTTCTCGACGGACGCCGAAGGCATCCGAAAGAGTTTCGAGGGCAGTTCGCTGGAGACGATCAAGCACATGGTGGCGTCCGGGATGGGGGTCACCGTGGTGCCGGCGCTGAGCGTGCCGGACCATGTCCCGCCGCACCTGCGCTACGTGCCTTTCGAAGAGCCGGCGCCGACGCGCCGCGTCGTGCTGGCCTGGCGCCGCACCTTCACCCGCTACGAGGCGGTCGCGGCACTGCGCAACGCGGTGTATGCGTGCACGCTCAAAGGGGTGACGTTGCTGTCGTAACCACGCGCAAGACCCGACCCCAGCCACAGCCGCCTCGGGGTCGCTTTAGTTTTTCCCAATCGCCAGTTTTAAGCTATCCAAATATCTTCATCGATAGCATTTATCTAAAGTCCTCCTCATGCGCCGTCGCGGTCCTCCTTCCGGGAGAGTTCAGCGCCGGTCCGGACCTCTACAAAAGCGTCCCTGTCTGAAGCATCGAGGAGTGCCCCGAATGAGCGCCAAGCCCCAACATCCCGCCCAGTGCCCGGTCATGACGACGAGCGCCGGCGCGCCGATCGCCGACAACCAGAACTCGCTGACCGCCGGCCCGCGGGGCCCCGTCCTGATGCAGGACTACCAGCTGATGGAAAAGCTGGCCCACCAGAACCGCGAGCGCATCCCCGAACGCGTCGTGCATGCCAAGGGCTGGGGCGCCTTCGGCACGCTCACCGTCACGCAGGACATCACCCGTTTCACCCGCGCGAAGCTGTTCGGTGAGGTCGGCAAGCAGACGCCCCTGCTGGCGCGCTTCTCGACGGTCGCCGGCGAGCAGGGCGCCGCTGACGCGGAACGCGACGTCCGCGGCTTCTCGCTGAAGTTCTACACCGAGGAAGGCAACTGGGACCTGGTCGGCAACAACACGCCAGTGTTCTTCATCCGCGACCCGCTCAAGTTTCCCGACTTCATCCGCACGCAGAAGCGCCATCCGGTGAACAACCTGCGCTCCGGCACCGCCGCGTGGGACTTCTGGAGCCTTTCGCCGGAGAGCCTGCATCAGGTCACCATCCTGATGAGCGACCGCGGCATCCCCGTCAGCCCGCGTTTCATGGACGGCTTCGGCTCCCACACCTACAGCTTCTGGAACGCCGACGGCGAGCGTTTCTGGGTGAAGTTCCACTTCAAGACCCGCCAGGGCCATCGCACCCTCACGAACGCCGAAGCGACCGCCGTCATCGGACAGTCCCGCGAGAGCTACCAGGAAGACCTCTTCGGCGCCATCGACCAGGGCCAGTTCCCGCAGTGGACGATGTCCGTGCAGGTGATGCCGGAACTCGACGCCGACAAGACCTCCTATAACCCCTTCGACCTGACCAAGGTGTGGCCGCACGCCGAGTACCCGCTGATCGAGGTCGGCGTGCTGGAACTCAACCGCAACCCGGCGAACTACTTCGAGGAGATCGAGCAGGCCGCGTTCTCGCCCAGCAACATCGTCCCGGGCATCGGCTTCAGCCCGGACAAGGTGCTGCAGGCGCGGATCTTCAGCTACGCCGACGCGCACCGGTACCGCCTCGGCACCCATTACGAGGCGCTGCCGGTGAACGCGCCCAAATGCCCCGTCCATCACTATCACAAGGACGGCGCGATGAAGTTCTTCCGCACGCCGACCGGCAATCCGAACGCGTATTACGAGCCCAACAGCCTTGGCGGCGCGACGCAGGATCCTTCCGTGGCCGAACCGCCGCTGCGTCTGCAGGGCGACGCGGCGCGCTTCGACCATCGCGTCGGCAACGACGACTACGCGCAGCCCGGCGCCTTGTTCCGCCTGCTCGGCGAAGAACAGCAGCAGCGCCTGGGTCGCAACATCGCCGAATCGATGCGCGGCGTGCCGTCCTTCATCATCGATCGACAGCTGGGCCACTTCGACAAGGCCGATCCGGCCTACGGCCGTGTCGTGCGCGCCGCGCTGAGCGCGCTCGACATCGAGTTCACCGTCTGACACCGCCGGATTTCATCTGTAAGGAGCAAGACATGACCCCACGATCCGGACAACGCACCTTGGGTTGGCTGCTGGTGGCCGCCGGCGCCGCGCTGAATGCACAGTCATTGATCGACTGGATGCAACACAGCGTCACCTGAGCAGCACCCGCCTCGCGCCCCACGGTCATGTTGCCGATCCCCTGGATCGGTTAGGCTGCGGGGCGTCTTTTGTCTTCCATTCCCGTAAGGAGTCCCTCGATGGCCAAGAAGAGCCCCTCGCCCGCCAAAGCCGCCTCCGCCAAGGGCGCGCCGTCCATCCAGATCGGCATCAGCGACAAGGACCGCGCCGCGATCGCGCAGGGCCTGTCCAAGCTGCTGGCCGACACCTACACCCTCTACCTGACCACGCACAACTTCCACTGGAACGTGACCGGGCCGATGTTCAACTCGCTGCACGCGATGTTCATGGCCCAGTACACCGAGCTGTGGAACGCCGTGGACCCGGTCGCCGAGCGCATCCGCTCGCTGGGTCACAAGGCGCCGGGCTCCTACGCGCAATTCGCGGCGCTGAGCTCGCTGCCGGACGCGCCGACCACGCCGCCCAAGGCGCTGGACATGGTCCGCATCCTGGTCGACGGTCATGAAGGCGTCGCCCGCACCGCGCGCGCGTTGTTCGACCTGGTCGACAAGGCCAGCGACGAACCGACCGCCGACCTGCTCACCCAGCGCCTGACGGTGCACGAGCAGACCGCGTGGATGCTGCGCTCGCTGCTGGAAGAGTGATCAGCCGCCAACGCATTGCTCGCTGAGAAGGAAGGGACCGTTCGGTCCCTTTTTCTTTGATTCCATCGCGTGTCGCGTGACGCTCAACGGCTTCGGTCTCCCTCTTGAAGCCACACAGTCAAGCTCTCGGCCATGTCTCGCATTGCCCAGCAATCTGCTTCTGTAGCCTTCGACTCCAGCCCATGCACTTCGTCGTTCCTGAGGGAAAGAAACTTCTTTAGAGTTTGATGCTGCTCGGCGGAGATGTGCCCTGACGAATAGGCCTTGTTGATGAGGCTGAAATCTGTGTAGCCGTCCGCCACCTCGCCATCCTTTGAAATCAACGCTCTCAACGCGGACACCAGCACGGTCCAGAGGACTGGCACCAAGAAGCCCGCAGTTTCAGCTCGAATTCCAAGTCGATCGACTTCTGCCAATCGGGCCTGCAAGCTGCGAATCGTGACGCCGCCCGATGCCGTCGGCCCTGACGATGCGTCATCCACCAACTCGTCGTCGCGAACCGTGACGATCAGAAATTTCCAGCCGGGATGGCGCTGAACTTCCTGATCCACGTCAAAGATGAGTTCGGCATTTAGCGGGCTGCCTGCCGTCTTTACCTCAATCAGCAGATGTTCCTTCCCATTAACTGCAAGTAGATCGGGACGATAGCTTCCAAGTGAGAACGGAAGCTGGCTCATGGATGGCTCCACTGTTACCGCATATCCCTGCAACTCGTAGCGCTTGGCGATCAAACGTTCTGCCTGACGGGCCTTTTCTGTACTCATTTCAGTTCCTCTGCCAGATCCCTTGAATCCGAGATGGCTACATACACACAAGGCTCCCCATCGATGATCGCTTGAGCCAACAAACGTGGAATTCCTGCAATCGAATTAGGCACAGTAAGCGAACGCATGTGCGCGGAAACGTCCAGGACCATCGCGTCGTCCGCATAGATCAACGCGCACAACGCGTCCTGCACCGGTTTCACAAAATTGTTGATGTCTCCCGCCCTGGGATCATCGGCCAAATAGACCATCGTGAACTTGAGATGACAGTCGATCAATGGATTCGCAGGCCAAGCCTGCATGGCTCGGCCATAAACGTAGTCCCGCCAAGCCTCCTTGTGGTCCTTGTTCTTGGCCTGATGAGAAACCGGAGTTCTCGGCAAAAGGAAATCGACAATCAACGGCAGGCGTGTTCGAAAGAATGAATCGCTGCCACCATTCTCCAGAGCGCTTCGCGGAGAGCCATCACCTCAGAGAGGGTGCTGCCCCAACACATTGCCCCAGCTTGGTGCTGTGAGTCGGCGCTTGGAAGGGCACGCCAGCTGCGCATTGCGATTAAATCGGGGTGACTACCCCACGGCCTTGATGCGCCCGTCCCGGCGGGCCTGCGCCAGCATCGAGGCCAACGCGCACGACGCGAGCCGCGCCGTGCGCGAATCGGCGCGGCTGGTCAGCACGATCGGCACCTTCGCGCCGAGCACCACCCCCGCCGCATAGGCCTGCGCCAGGAAGCTCAGGCTCTTGGCGAGCATGTTGCCCGCGTCCAGATCCGGCACGATCAGCACGTTGGCCTTGCCCGCCACCGGCGACACGATGCCCTTGATGCGCGCCGCCTCGGGATCGATGGCGTTGTCCATCGCCAGCGGACCGTCCAGCACCGCGCCGGTGATCTGTCCGCGGTCCGCCATCTTGCACAGCGCCGCCGCGTCCAAGGTCGACGGCACCTTCGGATTCACCGTTTCCATTGCCGACAGCAGCGCCACCCGCACCTCCGGCAGGTGCAGCGCATGCGCCAGGTCGATCGCGTTCTGCACGATGTCGACCTTCTCCTCCAGCGTCGGCGCGATGTTGATCGCCGCGTCCGAGATGATCAGCGGCTGCGCATGTCCCGGCACGTCCATCACGAAGCAGTGGCTGATCCGCCGCGCGGTCCGCAGGCCGCCGTCGCGCCGCACCACCGCGGCCATCAGTTCGTCGGTGTGCAGGCTGCCCTTCATCAGCGCGTCGACCTCGCCCTTGAGCGCCATCGCCACGCCCATCTCCGCCGCCGCATGGCTGTGCGGCACGTCGACCAGGATGTAGCGAGAAAGGTCCACGCCGGCCGCCGCCGCGGCCTCTGACACCTTGCGCGCCGGGCCGATCAGGATCGGCTCGATCAGACCCAACGCCGCCGCTTCCGTCGCGGCCAGCAGGGACACCTCGTTGCAGGGATGGACCACCGCCATGCGCAACGGCGGCAGATCGCGCACCGCATCGATGAGACGGTCGTAGTGCGGATGGGCCTGGGGCGTTTGTTCGGTCATTGTTCGATCACCCTGCGTCTCCCTGGGACATTGGCAACGAGTCGCGGTCGATGATGCATGCTGCGGTGCAACAAATCAAGCCGAGCGGATCTCGCGAGGCAGTGCTGGGAGCAAAGCGAATGTCCGGAACGTCCGACTGGATCCACGACTGGCAAGCGTACGCGACCGACGCGTGGCAGCGCACGCTGCTGACGCTGGACACGATGCGCGAGCGCGGCAACGTGTTCCTCGACCATCTGCAGGCCGGCAAGCCGGCGCTGCTCAAGTTCGAACATGAACTGCTGATCGACGGCCGCGACCTGCCGCAGCCCTGCAACTACGCGCTGCTGCGCATCCTGCCGGCGGACGGCGACATCGTCGATCCCGCGCGGCGGCCTATCGTCGTCATCGACCCGCGCGCCGGCCACGGACCCGGCATCGGCGGCTTCAAGCCGGACTCCGAGATCGGCGTCGCGCTGCGCGCCGGTCATCCGGTCTACTTCATCACCTTCGAGCCGGAACCGGTCGAGGGTCAGACCTTGCTCGATGTCGCCCGCGCCGAAGCACAGTTCATCGAGGAAGTCGCCCGGCGCCATCCGAAGGCGCCGGGGCTGCCGGCGGTGATCGGCAACTGCCAGGCCGGCTGGGCCGTCGCCGCGCTGGCCGCCGTGCGCAGCGACCTGATGGGCCCGATCGTGCTGAACGGCGCCCCGCTGTCGTACTGGGCCGGCTCGCCGGAGCAGAACCCGATGCGCTACGCGGGCGGCGCGCTCGGCGGCGCCTGGATGTCGGCGATGTCGGCGGACCTGGGCGGCGACCGCTTCGACGGCGCGCACCTGGTCTCCAACTTCGAGAACCTCAACCTCGCCAACAGCTGGTGGGACAAGTACTACCACCTCTATGCCAACGTCGACACCGAGCGGGAACGCTTCCTCGACTTCGAGCGCTGGTGGGGCGGCTACTTCCGGATGACCGGCGAGGAGATCGAGGCGATCGTCGAGAACCTGTTCATCGGCAACCGGCTGGCGCGCGGCGAGGTCGAGCTCGAAGGCTACCGGCTGGACCTGCGCCACATCACCGCGCCGATGGTGATCTTCGCGTCCTGGGGCGACAACATCACGCCGCCGCAGCAGGCGCTGGACTGGATCATCGACGTCTGGGGCAGCGAGAAGGCGCTGGTCAAGGCGGGCCGCACCATCGTCTACATGCTGCATCCGAAGATCGGTCACCTGGGCATCTTCGTCGGCGGCGGCATCGCGCGGCGCGAGCATGAGCAGATCTTCGACACGCTCGAACAGATCGTCGCACTGCCGCCCGGTCTCTACGAAATGAAGATCGATGCCCGCGATCCCGACGCGCCACTGGCGGCGCTGGAATCGGGCGACTACTCGGTGAGCTTCGAGACCCGCACCGTGGACGACCTGCGCGCGCTGAATCCGGAATGCCGCCGCGACGAGGCGCTGTTCAGCACGATCGCGCAGGTGTCCGAGATGAACATGCGTCGCTACCGCCAGTGGCTGCAACCGGCGGTGCGCGCGGTCGGCAGCAAGGCGCTCGGCGAGTGGCTGCGCTGGACGCACCCGCTGCGCCTGCAGCATCTGGCGATCTCCGACCTGCATCCGCTGGCGCCGTGGCTCAAGCAGGCCGCCGACCACGCGCGCACGCAGCGCCAGAACGTCGATGCCGACAACCCGTGGCTGAAGTGGGAGCAGCTCGGCTCCCGCGCGATCAGCGAATCGCTGGACCGGCTCGGCCACCAGCGTGACGCGACGCTCGTGCACTGGGTCGAGGCGGTGTATGGCCCGGGCGGGCTGGGCGCCGTGCTGCCACCGCGTGACTCGGACCTCGCGTCCGGCATCGCGCACGCGGCCGCCGACGAGCGCGAAGGCCGTCGCATGGCGCTGGAGCAGGTCGAACAAGGCGGATTCGCGGACGCGGTCTGCCGCATCCTGCTGGCGGGGCTGGCTCATCGCGGCGTCGTCCAGCGGCGCGGGCTGGTCCTGGGCCAGCTGCTGGCCGATTCCCACCGCCGCATGGCCGAGGAGGCCGAAGGGGCCGTCGCCGCCGCGGCGGTGCCCGGCGAGGACTGGGCGACGCTCCTGCATCGGCAGGCGCTCATCGTGACCTTCGCGCCCGACGAGGCGATGGCCGCGCTGCCGACGCTGCTGCCGACGCTCGAGGACCGGGAGCAGGCGCTGGCCCTGGCGAGCGCGGTGCTGATGGCCGAATCCGAGCTCGCCGACCCGCAGTCGCCCGCGGCGCGCTACGTCCACGACCTGCTGCACGTCGATCCGGCGCGTGTCGCCGACATGGCGCTCGCGTTGTCGGCACCGATCGCGGCGACCACGGCGACGGTCTCGATCGCGGCCTCGACGGCGGCGGCCAAGCCCGCGCGTCGCCGCAAGGCGGTGGCATGAACTCCGCCGCCGTCCAGTTCGGCCGCCTGCTGGCCGGGCGCAAGGTGCTGATCACCGGCATCGCCAACGACCAGTCCATCGCCTACGGTTGCGCCCGGGCCTTCCGCGCAATGGGCGCGGACCTGGCGCTGACCTACCTCAACGACAAGGCGCTCGCGCACGTGAAGCCGCTGGCCGACGAACTCGGCGCCGAACTGCTGCTGCCGCTGGACCTGCGCGATCCCGACGCACTGGACGCCGTCTTCGCCGCCGTGTCCGAGCGCTGGGGCATCCTGCACGCCGCGCTGCATTCGATCGCCTTCGCACCGAAGGACGACCTGCACGGCCGGCTCGTCGACAGCAGCGCCGCCGGTTTCGCGCTGGCGATGGACATCTCGTGCCACAGCTTCATCCGCATGGCGCGCCTGGCGGAGCCGCTGATGCGAACCTCCGGCGGCACGTTGTTCACGATGAGCTTCCAGGGCGCGAGCCGCGTCGTCGAGCACTACAACCTGATGGGTCCGGTCAAGGCAGCGCTGGAAGCCTCGGTGCGCTACCTGGCGCACGAGCTGGGTCCGGCCGGGATCCGGGTGCATGCGATCTCGCCGGGGCCGATCGCGACACGCGCGGCCTCGGGCCTGGAGGAGTTCGACCAGCTGCTCGCCGACGCCGCCGCCCGCGCGCCGGCCCATGCGCTGGCGACGATCGACGATGTCGGCTATGCGACCGCGATGCTCGCGGCCGATCACGCGCGGCTCATCACCGGCTCCACGCTCTACGTGGACGGCGGCTATCACATCATGGGGTGAGCGATGGATGCACGACTTGAAGGCGAATTCATCGCGGTCGTCAATGCGGGGTCCTCCAGCATCAAGCTGTCGATGTACTCGCTGCACGAGGACCGCCGGCGGGGACCGCTGCGGCTGGAACTGCGCGCGCAGGTCGACGGCATCGGGACGGCCAAGCCCCACTTCGAGGCCTCGCATGCCGACGGCTCGACCGCCGGCTCGCGCGACTGGCCCGTCGGCGACACGCTGACGCACGAGGGGGCGCTCGATCACCTGGTCGAGTTCGTCGCCCATGAATTCCCGCGCATCGAGATGCTGGGCATCGGCCATCGCGTCGTGCACGGCGGCACCGCGTTCGCGAAGCCGGTACGGGTGACGCCGCCGGTGCTGGCGCAACTGGAGGCGCTGACGCCGCTCGCACCGCTGCATCAGCCGCACAACCTGGCACCGATCCGCCGCGCCTTCTCGGCGCGGCCCGGACTGCCGCAGGTCGCGTGCTTCGACACGGCCTTCCACCGCGGCCAGTCCGACGTCGCCGATGCCTTCGCCCTGCCCTACGCGCTGTTCGAGGCCGGCGTGCGCCGCTACGGGTTCCACGGGCTGAGCTACGAGTACATCGCGTCGCGGCTGCCGGCGCTGTCGCCGCGGCTGGCGGACGGGCGCACCGTCATCCTGCACCTGGGCAACGGCGCCAGCGCCTGCGCGCTGCACCGCGGCCGCAGCGTCGCCAGCAGCATGGGCTTCACCGCGCTCGACGGCCTGCCGATGGGCACGCGCAGCGGCGCGGTCGACCCCGGCGTGCTCATCTACCTGATGGACGAGCAGCACATGGACGCGCGCGCGCTCGAAGCCCTGCTCTACAAGCAGTCCGGCCTGCTGGGCCTGTCCGGCGTGTCCAGCGACATGCGCCAGCTGCTGGCCAGCGACGCGCCGCGGGCGCGTTTCGCGATCGACGTCTTCGTCCACCGGGTCGCCCGCGAGATCGGCGCGCTGGCCGCCGAGATGGGCGGCCTGGACGGACTGGTGTTCACCGCCGGCATCGGTGAGCATGCCGCGGAAGTCCGTCGCCGCGTGCTGTCGCGCTGCCTGTGGCTGGGGGTGTCCGTGCAGGACGCCGCCAACCGCGAGGGGCCGGCGGAGCGTCGGATCAGCACCGTCGACAGCCGGTGCGAGGCCTGGGTGATCCCCACCGACGAGGAACTCATGATGGCCCGCCACACGTTCCGGCTGCTCGCCGGGGAGGAGTGACCATGCGAACCCCCAAGCAACGCTACAGCCACGACGAATGGGAGAAGACCGTCGAGGACGTCGACCTTCAGATCGCGCAGCTGGCGATCATGTGCCACGTGCGGCTGCTCGATCCCGGCGTCATCGAGCGCGTGCTCGACAACGACCTGCGCATCTGCGGCGAAGGCCATGAGAGCGGCTTCGAGACACTGCGCGGCATGCTCTACCTGCACTATGAAGTCCAGGCCCGGCTGGCCGAGGAACTCGGTCCGGTCGACGCGGCCGAAGTGGTCCAGCGCGTGCGCCAGCACCTGCTGGTGCGCATCGGCAGGCAGCTCGGCACGCTGGGCACGCCGCAGGCGCCCGGCGATGCCGCCGGTCCGGGCGGTCCTGGCGCTCAATAACCCCATCGGCTTGGGCGCGGCCATCGTCGGCGCTACAGTGGGCCGCATCGCCTTGCGGGGTCCATCCATGCGCATCGCCCTCCTTTCCTTCGACGGCTTCAACGAGATCGACAGCTTCATCCCGCTGGGACTGCTGAACCGGCTCAAGCCGCTGGGCTGGTCCGCCGAGCTCTGCGGGCCGGGGCCGACGGTCACCTCGATGAACGGCGTCACCGTCCAGCTCAAGCATCCGCTCGAATGGGCCAACGAGGCCGACGCGGTCTGGTTCGGCTCGGGCATTTACACGCGGGCGATCGCGGAGAACTCGGCGGTGCTGGACCGGCTGCAGCTCGACCCGACGCGGCAGCTGGTCGCCTCGCAATGCTCGGGCGCGCTGCTGGTGGCGCGGCTGGGGCTGCTGGGCGACGCGCCCGCCTGCACCGACGCCTCCACCCGCCCCTGGCTGGTCGAAGCCGGCGTGCGGGTCCTCGACGAACCCTTCCACGCCCGCGGCCCCGTGGCGACCTCGGGCGGCTGCCTCGCATCGCAATACCTCTCGGCATGGCTCATGTGGAGCAAGGCCGGCGAGTCCGCCGCGCGCGATGCGCTCACCTATGCCGCGCCGGTCGGGGAGAAGGACGAGTACGTCGAACGGCTGCTGGCGCGCGTGCGTCCCTTCATGGCGACGCCGTGAGAACGCGCGCGGTGCATGGCCGATAATCGCGGGTTCGCCGCCCCAGAGCCGCCCCGAGTCGCCATGTCCACCGACCTCTCCCGCATCCCCTCCGAAGTGCGCCGTCGCCGCACCTTCGCCATCATTTCCCACCCTGACGCGGGCAAGACCACGCTGACGGAGAAGCTGCTGCTGTTCTCCGGCGCGATCCAGATCGCGGGTTCGGTGAAGGCGCGCAAGGCCTCGCGGCACGCGACCTCGGACTGGATGGAGATCGAGAAGCAGCGCGGCATCTCGGTGGCTTCGTCGGTGATGCAGATGGAGTACCGCGACTGCGTCATCAACCTGCTGGACACCCCCGGCCACCAGGACTTCTCGGAGGACACCTACCGCGTGCTGACCGCGGTCGACGCGGCGCTGATGGTGATCGACGCGGCCAACGGCGTCGAGCCGCAGACCCGCCGGCTGATCCAGGTCTGCCGCGCGCGCAACACGCCGATCCTGACCTTCGTCAACAAGATGGACCGCGAGGTCCAGGAACCGCTGGCGCTGATGGACGAGATCGAGCGCGAGCTGGGCATGACGGTGGTGCCGTTCACCTGGCCGGTCGGCATGGGCAAGCACTTCCACGGCGTGATGGACCTGCGCCAGCAGCGCATGCGCGTCTTCGCGCCCGGCGAGGACCGCGCCGCCGGGACCGAGGAAGTGCTGGACGGCCTGGACAACCCGGCCTACGCCGAGCGCTTCGGCATGCAGTACGACAACGCGCAGGGCGAGATCGAACTGGTCAAGGAAGCCGCGCCCGCCTTCGACGAAGCCGCCTTCCTCGACGGGAAGCAGACGCCGATGTTCTTCGGCTCCGCGGTCAACAATTTCGGCGTGCAGGAAGTGCTGGACGCGCTGGTCGAGCTGGCGCCCGCCCCGGCCAAACGCGCCGCGATGCAGCGCGTGGTGCAGCCGGAAGAACCCAAGTTCACCGGCGTCGTCTTCAAGATCCAGGCCAACATGGACCCGGCGCACCGCGACCGCATCGCGTTCCTGCGCGTGGCCTCGGGCCACTTCGAGCGCGGCATGCGCCTGAAGGTGGTCCGCTC